>CAZKTS010000296.1:0-11582 GCA_964555735.1 uncultured Bifidobacteriaceae bacterium | reverse complement strand
CCTGGGCGCGGCGGCGGTCGGCGCCCAGCAGCTCGGCCCCGACGATCGGGGCGTCGAGACCGACGAGGACGGAGCGGCCGACGGGTTCGTGCTCTTCGCGCCGCTCGAGCAGCAGTACACGTACCTGATGAACCTCGAGGGCCGCGTGGTGCACCAGTGGCGCACCAGCACCCGCCCCGGGCTGTCGCAGCAGCTGCTCGAGAACGGTGAACTGGTGCGCGCCGGCAACCTCGAGCGGCGCGGCACCTTCGCCGCGGGTCAAGGCGCGGGCGGCCGCATCGAGCAGCTGAGCTGGACGGGTGAGACGCGCTGGCAGAAGGACTTCGCGGACGACACCCACATGCAGCACCACGAGATCGACGTGCTCCCGAACGGGAACGTGCTCGCGATCGTGTGGGAGCGCGTGACCGGCGAGGAGGCGATCGCGCAGGGTCGCGACCCCGGGCTCCTGCCGGACGGCGAGCTCTGGCCCGACACGGTCGTGGAGTACGACCCGACCACGGACCAGGTCGTCTGGGAGTGGCGTGTGTGGGACCACCTGGTCCAAGAGCACGATCCGTCCAAGCCGAACTACGCGCAGGACGTGCGCGACCGGCCCGAGCGCATCGACCTCAACTACGTCCTGAACGAGGACAACGGTGAGGCGGACTGGAACCACCTCAACGGGATCAACTACAACCCCGAGCTCGATCAGATCGTCCTCAGCTCGCGGTCGTTCAGTGAGATCTGGATCATCGACCACGCGACCACCACCGAGGAGGCGCGCGGCCCCGCCGGCGATCTGCTGTTCCGGTCCGGCAACCCGAAGACCTACGACGGTGACGGCAAGCGCACGCTGTTCTTCCAGCACGACGCCGAGTGGATCGCGCCCGGACTCCCCGGCGAGGGCAACCTGCTCCTCTTCAACAATGGGGCGCCGAACCTGCGCGAGTTCTCGAGCGCCGACGAGATCATCCCGACCGTCGCCGACGGCGGCACCTATGTGCGCGACGAGAAGAAGGGTGGGTTCGAGGCCGAGATCAAGCGCGTCTACCCGAAGGCTGCGCAACGCGACGACGACGAGGCCCTGTTCGCCGCGATCATCTCGAGCGCGCAACGGATGCCCAACGGGAACACGATCCTGACCTACGGCAACCTCGGCCACGTCACCGAGGTGACGCCGGCGGGCAAGGTCGTGTGGTCGTGGGAGAGCCCGTACACCGCGATCCGGCCGACGAGCCCCGGCCGCACGGGCGCAGGCTTCCGGATCTTCCCGAACTGGTTCTTCCAGACCGAGCGCTACGCGCCCGACTACCCCGCGTTCGCCGGGAAGGACGAGCAGCTGTACCCGAAGCCCGCCGGCTGATCGACGTCGGTTCGACGGCGACGCCGTCGAGCCGAGGGGTCAGCCGTCGGCGAGGCGCCGGTCGAGCGCGGTGAGCTCTTCGCGCAGCGCGAACGGCAGCTTGTCGCCGAAGGTGTCGAAGTGCTCACGGATGGTCGGGAGCTCCCGGCGCCACTCGTCGGCGTCGACCGCGAGGGCTTCGGCCGTCTTCGCGCGGTCGTCGTCGGACAGGCCGTCGAGCGTGAGGTCGTCGACACCAGGCACGGCGCCGATCGGCGTGTCGACGGCGCCGGCCTCACCCTCGAGGCGTCGGCAGATCCACTCGAGCACGCGGGAGTTGTCGCCGAAGCCCGGCCACAGGAACTTGCCGTCGGCGTCCTTGCGGAACCAGTTGACGCCGTAGATGCGCGGGAGCTTCGACTCGTCGGTGCGGTCGGTCATCGACAGCCAGTGGGAGAAGTAGTCGCCCATGTGGTAGCCGCAGAAGGGAAGCATCGCGAATGGGTCGCGTCGCAGCTCGCCGAGGCCGCCGGCTGCGGCCGCGGTCTTCTCGGAGCCCATGGTCGCGGCGACGAACACCCCGTGCTGCCAGTCGCGCGACTCGAACACGAGCGGCACCGTGGTGGCACGACGGCCGCCGAAGAGGAACGCGTCGATCGGGACACCGGTCGCGTCGTCGTACTCGGGCGCGACCACCGGGCACTCGGTGAGCGGCACGCAGAACCGTGCGTTCGGGTGCGCCGCCGGCGTGTCCGACTCCGGGGTCCAGTCCTGGCGCTTCCAGTCGGTGAGGTGGGCCGGCGTGCTGCCGTCGATGCCCTCCCACCAGATGTCGCCCTCGTCGGTCAGCGCGGTGTTGGTGAAGATCGTGTTCTGGTCGACCGTGTGCATGGCGTTGGGGTTGGACGCGAGGTTCGTGCCCGGCGCCACCCCGAAGAAGCCGTTCTCCGGGTTGATCGCGTAGAGGCGGCCGTCGTCGCCGAACTTCATCCAGGCGATGTCGTCGCCCACGCACTCCGCGGTCCAGCCTTCGACGGTCGGGATGAGCATCGCGAGGTTGGTCTTGCCGCACGCCGACGGGAACGCGGCACCGATGTAGAAGGTGCGTCCCTTCGGCGACGTGAGCTTCAGGATCAGCATGTGCTCGGCGAGCCAGCCCTCGTCGCGTGCGATCACCGACGCGATGCGGAGGGCGAAGCACTTCTTGCCGAGGAGGGCGTTGCCGCCGTAGCCCGACCCGTAGGACCAGATCTCCCGGGTCTCGGGGAAGTGGACGATCCACTTCTCGTCGGCGTTGCAGGGCCAGGGGACGTCTTCCTCGCCGTCGGCGAGCGGCGCGCCGAGCGAGTGCATGCACGGCACGAAGTCGCCGTCGTCGCCCAGCACCGCCAGTGCACCGGCCCCGGCCCGGGTCATCGCCCCCATGCTGAGCACGACGTAGGGGGAGTCGGTGATCTCGACCCCGATGTAGGAGAGGGGGGAGCCGAGCGGGCCCATGCTGAACGGGACGACGTACATGGTGCGGCCGCGCATCGAGCCCTTGAACAGGTCGCCGAGCTTGGCGCGCATCTCGGCCGGGTCCATCCAGTTGTTGGTGGGGCCGGCGTCGGACTCCTGCTCGGAGCAGATGAAGGTGCGGTCCTCGACGCGGGCGACGTCGCTGGGGTCGCTGGTGGCCCAGTAGGAGCCGGGGCGCTTCTCGGGGTTGAGGGCGGTGAGCGTGCCGGCCTCGACGAGCTGCTTGGCGAGGAGCTCGCGCTCGTCGTCGGAGCCGTCGACCCAGTGCACCGCCGCGGGCTCGCACAGGTCGACCATCTCCTCGACCCACTGCAGCAGCCGCTTGTGCTCGGTCGGCGGTGCGTCCAGCTCGATCGCCACGACGTTGCTCCTCACTCCGCCCCTGCGGAAACCAGGAAACCGGTGCATCGAGTGTACCGACGCGCCCTCAACCTGGCCGAAGCCTGCCCCCGATCCCGAGCCCCGGCGAACACCCGTTCAACGGGTGTCCTGCCCAGCAAGAGCCGGTTCTTGGCACGGTCCGTCAGTCCAGGTGACACGCAACGTGCCGAGAACCGGCCCTTGTGCACTCCGTGCGACGACGGCTTCGGTAGGTTGCCGACGTGAGCTGGTTGGCGTGGATCGTGACGGGGTTCGTCGCGGGAGTGTTGGCGAAGCTGGTCACCGGCCAGCACAAGCCCGGCTGCCTCGGCACGATCGTGGTCGGTATCGTCGGCGGGCTGCTCGGCGGGGCGATCTTCCAGGCTGCGGGCGACGAAGGCATCAACGACTTCTCGTTGCGCTCCGTGCTCGTCGCCTTCATCGGCGCTGCGATCCTGCTCTTCGGCTGGAACCTCATCGCCCGCCGTGACGAGACCTGAGCGGCAGTCGGACGGGCTGGCTAGACGTGGACGTCGGGGAGGCCCATGTCGGGCTCGGACCCGATGCGGATCCGGATGGCCCGGCCTTCGCCGTCGACCTCGAAGTTGACCCGCTGGCCCTGGCGGAGCATCCGGAAGAGCGAGCCCTCCAGCGCGGCCGGCCCGAGCACCAGCTCGGCGCGGTCGCTGTCGCGCACGATGATGCCCTCGCCGGTCTGAGGGTCGAAGGTGCGGACGACGCCTTGCATCAGGTCAGGGCTTCTGCACCTTGCCTGCCTTCAGGCAGGACGTGCAGACGTGGAGTCGCTTGGGCGTGCCGTTCACGACGGCCCGGACCTTCTGGACGTTCGGGTTCCAGCGCCGCTTGGTGCGGCGGTGCGAGTGGCTGAGGCGCATGCCGAACTGCGGCTTCTTGCCGCACACCTCGCAGACGGACGCCATCGTGGAACCTCTCACCCGATCGATCACAGGAGCGCCCGGGACCCCGAGCGCGACGGACGATCCTAGCAAGGGTCGCTCGCACCACCAGAAGGCGGCGCCACTACGATCCCGCGGCATGCCCACGCTCACCGCGCTCGACGGCGCCGCGCTCGCGCGGGTGGTGAGCACCTACCGGGACGCGCTCCGGAGCCACCAGGAGGAGTTGAACCGGCTCAACGTCTACCCCGTGCCCGACGGCGACACCGGCACCAACATGGCCCTGACCCTCGAGTCGGTGTGCGCCGAGGTGGGCTCGGCGACCCGGATGGACGACGTGTGCCAGGCGATGGCCCACGGCTCGCTGATGGGCGCCCGGGGCAACTCCGGCGTGATCCTGTCGCAGATCCTGCGTGGGTTCGCCGACACGTTCCGCTCGCTCCCGGGGATCGAAGGTGCCGACCTCGCTCGGGCGCTCCGCACCGCGGCCGACGCCGCGTACCAGGCGGTGATGCGCCCGGTGGAGGGCACGATCCTCACCGTCGTGCGCGAGGCCGCGGAGGCGGCCGAGAGCGCGCGCGACGCCGGCGCGAGCGCGCTGGACGCGATGCTCGAGCGCTCGGTCGAGGCGGCGCACGACGCGGTCGCCCGTACCCCCGAGCTGCTGCCGGTGCTCAAGGAAGCGGGCGTGGTCGACGCCGGCGGGCACGGCTTCACGCTGCTCCTCGACGCGTTCCTCCACGTGGTCGACGGCCGCCCGTTGCCCGAGCCCGAGGTCGTGGCGACGCCCGCCGCGGTCGAAGCGCACCAGCGCCACGAAGACGTCGCGGGGCTGCGCTACGAGGTGATGTTCTTCCTCGAGGCGGCGGACGCGACCATCCCGGCGTTCCGGGACGCGTGGGACGCGCTCGGTGACTCCATCGTCGTCGTCGGCGGCGAGGGCCTCTGGAACTGCCACGTGCACACGAACGACATCGGCGGCGCGATCGAGGCCGGCGTGCAGGCCGGCCGGCCGTCCAACATCCGGGTGACCGATCTCATCGAGCAGGTCGAGGCGCTCGAGGGCGGACACGCCCACGAGCACGCGGAGGCGGAGGAGTGGGTGCGCGAGGGCACGCTGCCGCCCGACGTCGGGCCCGACAGTGCGCACGTGGTCACCGGCGTGGTTGCGGTGGCCGTGGGCGAGGGCGTCCGGCGGCTGCTGCGCAGCGTCGGCGTCCACGAGGTGATCGCCGGCGGGCAGTCGATGAACCCCTCGACCGCGCAGATCCTCGAGGCGCTCGAGAAGGTGCCCGCGAACGGCGTCATCGTCTTCCCGAACAACAAGAACATCGTCGCGGTCGCCAACCAGGTCGACGCGCTGACCGACCGACCCATGGCCGTCATCCCCACGCACGCAATCGTCGAGTGCCTCGCCGGGCTCGTGGCCTACGACCCCGACGCGTCGCTCAGGGAGAACGTGGCCGCGATGGGCGAGGCGAGCGAGCGGGTCCGCGCGGGCGAGGTCACGCAGGCAGTCCGCGACAGCGTCGCCGACTGCGGGCCGATCACCAAGGGCGACTGGATCGCCATCACGCGCGACGGCATCTGCGCGTCGGTCGACGACGTCGTCAGTGCGGCCACCGCGCTCGTCGACGCGCTGATCGACGAGGACAGTGAGCTCGTCACGGTCCTGGTCGGCGCCGACGCGCGCGCGGTCGACACCGAGAAGCTGCGCCAGCACCTCGGCCTCGAGCACCCGCACGTCGAGGTCGAGGTCCACGAAGGCGGCCAGCCGCTCTACCCGTACCTCGTCGGCGTCGAGTAGCCGTGCCCGCAGGGCTGACGCTGCGGGAGCTGCGCGACCGGCCGGTGTCGGACCTCGCGTCGGTGGGTCCGAAGATGGCCGATCGCTTCGGCGAGATGGGGCTGCGCACCGTGCTCGACGTGCTCGAGCACTACCCGCGCCGCTACCACGATCGCACCAACATCCAGGACATCGCGTCGCTCGCGGTCGGCGAGGAGGCGACGGTGACCGGCGAGGTGAAGAAGGTCTCGCTGCGACGCCCTCGGCGCGGGCGCCCGATCGTGGAGCTCGAGCTGTTCGACGGCACGTCGTACCTGCGCCTCACCTACTTCAACCAGGAGTACCGGGCGAAGATCGCCGAGGGCACCGAGGTCTCGGTCTTCGGCAAGGTCGACCTCTACCGAGGCCGGCGTCAGATGGTGAACGCCGCACTCGACGTGCTCGGTCGGCCGGGTGAGTCGACCACCGGCGTCCTGCTGCCCGTCTATCCGCAGTCGGGCAAGGCGAACGTGCAGAGCTGGGAGATCCGCAAGGTCGTCGCCGAGCTGCTCCAGCGCAGCGAGGCGCGTGGCTTCGCCGACCCGGTCGACGACGACCTGCGAGAGGCGCGCGGGCTCGTCGGTCGTCAGCAGGCGTACGAGGGCGTCCACCGCCCCGGGTCCATGGACGAGGCGCGGCTCGGTCGCGAGCGCCTCACCTTCGACGAGTTCCTGCGCATGCAGATCGGGTTGGTCGCGCGCAAGCGGGCACTCGAGCGCGAGGCGTCGGGCATCCAGCACGCGGTCGACGGGCCGCTCGTCCCGGCGTTCCACGCCGCGCTGCCCTTTCCGCTCACCGCGGATCAGCAGCGCACGATCGCCGAGATCGAGCAGGACATGACCTCGCCCGCCCCGATGCACCGCCTCCTCCAGGGCGAGGTCGGCTCGGGCAAGACGGTCGTCGCGCTCACCGCGCTGCTCGTCGGCGTGCAGGGCGGCTACCAGGGCGCGTTCATGGCTCCCACCGAGGTGCTGGCCGAGCAGCATCAGCTCACGATGCAGCGGCTCCTCGACGGCCTGGTCGTGCCCGCGGAGGGGACGCTGCTCGGCGAGCGCCCGCTGCGCGCCGCGCTGCTCACGAACCGCACGAGTGCGGCCGAGCGGCGAGTGATCGCCGACGGCCTGGCCTCCGGCGACATCGACATCCTGGTCGGGACCCACGCACTCATCTACGAGGGCGTGCAGTTCCGACGCCTCGGCGTGGCCGTCATCGACGAGCAGCACCGCTTCGGCGTCGAGCAGCGCGACCTGCTGCGTGCGAAGGGCGACGACTCGCCCGAGGGCGGCCAGCCCGACGTGCTCGTCATGACCGCGACGCCGATCCCGCGCACCGCGGCGATGCTCATCTACGGCGACCTCGACCGCTCGGAGCTGCGCGAGCTGCCGGCGGGTCGCGCACCGATCACGACCGAGCTGGTCGGCCCGAGCCCGCTCGAGCGCGTCGCGGTGTACGACCGCCTGCGCGACGAGGTGGCCGCGGGACGGCAGGCCTACGTCGTGTGCCCGCTCGTCGACGGCTCGGACCGCGTCGTCGCCAAGGCCGCCACCGAGGAAGCGGAGCGGCTCGCGGCCGAGGAGCTCGCGGGACTGCGGCTCGGCCTCCTGCACGGCCAGATGCCCTCGACCGAGAAGGAGGCGGTGATGGCGAGCTTCCGCGACGGCGACCTCGACGTGCTGGTCGCCACGACCGTCATCGAGGTGGGGGTCGACGTCCCGAACGCGACGGTGATGGTGGTGGAGGACGCGGACCGCTTCGGGCTGCTCCAGCTCCACCAGCTGCGCGGCCGCATCGGTCGCGGCGCGCACCGCTCCTACTGCTTTCTCCTCGCCGACCCCACGACGCCCGAGGGCACGGCACGGCTCGAGGCCATGCGTGACTCGGGCGACGGCTTCGAGCTCGCGGAGCGGGACCTCGAGATCCGCGGGTCGGGTGAGGTGTTCGGAGAGCGCCAGGCCGGGTTCACCGACCTCAAGCTCGGCCGGCTGCCGCGCGACGAGCCGGTCGTGGTGGAGGCGCGAGCGGTCGCGGAGCGCATGCTCGACGACGATCCCGACCTCGAGCACCATCCCCAGCTGCGCGAAGAGGTGGAGGACCTCCTCGGCGACGCGGTCGAGTTCCTCTTCAAGAGCTGAGGCGTCGTGGCACCACGCCGCCGACGCGACGCGCGCCGCGAACGGCCCCGCGGGCCCCGACCCTTGACCCTGCGGATCGTGGCGGGGGAGCAGGGCGGGCGTCGCTTGGTCACGCCCGAAGGTGTCCGGCCCACGACCGAGCGTGTGCGCGAAGCGCTGTTCTCGTCGCTCGGTGAGCTCGTCGTGGGCGCGTCGGTGCTCGACCTGTTCGCCGGTTCGGGCGCGATGGCCTTCGAGGCGCTGTCGCGCGGTGCGGCCGGTGCGGTGCTCGTCGAGGTGGACCGCCACGCCGCCGAGATCTGTCGCACCAACGCCGATGCGCTGGGCGTGGGGTCGCGGGCCCGGGTGCTGGAGCGGGCGGTGCTCGACGTCGTCGGCGGTCCGCCGCCGGCCGAGGCGCCCTTCGATCTCGTGTGCTGTGATCCGCCCTACGACGTGCCCGGCGACGAGGTGGCCGAGGTCGTGCGCGCGCTCGGCGCAGCCGGATGGCTCACGCCCGACGCCCGGGTCGTCGTCGAACGCCCGGCCGGCGACGCCGGCGCCGTCACCTGGCCGCCCGGCTGGTCCGTCAGGTGGGAGCGCAGGTACGGCGATACGCTCGTGACCGTCGTGACACCGGTGTAGTCAGGAGCAACGGCGTGGCAACGGCGCTCTGCCCGGGGTCCTTCGACCCCGTCACCCTCGGGCACCTCGACATCATCGAGCGGACCGCCCGGCACTTCGACCGCGTGATCGTCGCGGTCATCCGCAATCCGCAGAAGGCGCAGTCGTTGTTCACCCTCGAAGAGCGCCAGGACATGCTCCACGAGGTCACGGCGCACCTCCCCAACATCTCGATCGAGTTCTTCAAGGGCCTGCTCGTCGACTTCGCCCGCGACCAGGGGGCCGCGGCGATCGTCAAGGGCCTCCGTGCGGTGTCCGACTTCGACTACGAGCTGCAGATGGCCCAGATGAACCAGCGCCTGTCGGGCATCGACACCTTCTTCATCTCCACCAGCCCGCAGCACTCGTTCCTGTCGTCGAGCCTCGTGCGCGAGGTGGCGCGCTTCGGGGGCGACGTGTCCAGCATGGTGCCGCCCCTCGTGGCCGAGCGGCTGACGGAGCGCTACGGGGACGACAGCCGCGCCGACTCGTGAGGGCCGCCCGATGACCGACTCGCCGCCGGGCGGCGACTTCCTGGGCGGGATCGACAGCTCCCTCCCGATCGGGCGGATCGCCGGCGCGCGCGACTTCGAGGAGGTCCTCGTCGAGCTGCGCGAGATGATCGAGACCGCCCGGATGATGCCGATGTCGGCGTCGGTCCTCGTCAACCGGGACGAGGCGCTCTCGCTGATCGAAGACGCGCTCGGCCTGCTGCCCGAGGAGCTCCGCCGGGCCCGGTGGCTGCTCAAGGAGCGCGACGAGTTCCTGGCCCAGGCCAAGCGCGACGGTGACGACCTCATCGAGTCGGCGCGCGTGCAGGCGGCGCGCATGGTGGAGCGCACCGAGATCGCCCGCGAGGCGCGCCGAACCGCGCAGCAGGTGGTCGGCGACGCCGAGGCCGACGCCCGGCGGCTGCGGCACGAGGCCGAGGACTTCATCGACGCCCGGCTCGCGGCCTTCGAGGCCGTGCTCGGTCGGACGCTCGAGTCGGTGCACAAGGGACGCGAGCGTCTCCAGGTCGACCTCGGCCCGCTCGACCTCGACGACGAGGACGACGAGACCGAGGCCGACGGCCCCGAGATCTTCGACCAGGACCAGCGCTGAGCCCTCCGAGCGACGGCGCGATATCGGACAAACGTGCGCTTCGCCGCGAAGCGGCGAATCTCTGACACGGGGCGCGCGCTGCTATCCTGACCCGTTGCTCGGGCGGGCGCCGGGTCCCCGGCGCCGGCGACGACGGTCTCGGTCGACGGCACGAACGTCGGCAGGGAGCGTGGTCGACGGACCTGCCGCCCCGGGCACGGACCCTCCCGCTGGGTCCACCACTCCGATGCCCACGCCTGCGTCACCACTCCGCCTCGACGTCGCCGATCTGCTGCGGCGCCCCAGCGCGCGCCGTCCGGTCACGGTGGACGCGGTGCTCGACGACCTCAAGGGCTCGGCCGCGCGCGTCGAGGGCCCCGTGCACGTCGAGGTCATGCTGGAGCGGATCCCCGACGGCATCGTGGTGCGCGGCACGGTCTCGGCCGACTGGGTCGCGAGCTGCAGCACCTGCCTGCGTGACGTGCGCAACCGGGTCGAGATGGGCGTCGACGAGCTCTTCGAGACCGAGCCGGTGGAAGGCGAGACCTACCCGGTCGTCGGCCACGAGATCGATCTCGAGCAGATGGTGCGCGACAGCGTCCTCCTCGAGCTGCCGCTCGCCCCGCACTGCGCCGAGCCGTGCGAACCCGACGTCGCCCCCGACACCGACGACGCTCCCGACCCTCGCTGGGCGGCGCTCTCCGAGCTCGAGCTCTGAGCGCCCCCGATCCGACCCGACGAACCAGAAGCAGAGGACAACACCATGGCCGTCCCCAAGCGCAAGACGCCTCGATCGAAGACGCACACGCGTCGATCGGCGAACCGCAAGCTCACCGAGCCGCCGCGCTCGGTCTGCCCGAACTGCCAGACCTCGAAGCGGCCGCACGTCGTGTGCCCGAACTGCGGTTGGTACAAGGGCCGGACGGCGGTCGAGGTCGACTGACCGCCGACGGGGCGATGACGTCAGCACCGAGGGGCTTGGAGAGGTGACCTGCACCGTCGCCATCGACGCGATGGGTGGCGACCGCGCGCCGGGCGAGATCATCGCCGGGTCGCTGCGGGCCACCGAGGAGCTCGGCGTGCGCGTCCTGCTCGTCGGGCGCGAGGAGGACATCGTCGCCGAGCTGCCCGGCGGGCGCGCGCCCGACGGCATCGACGTGCTCGACGCCCGCGAGGTCATCGCGATGGGCGACGACCCGATGTCGGTGCGGCGGCGCAAGGACTCGTCGCTCGTGCGCTGCGCCGAGGCGGTGCGAGACGGCAAGGCCGACGCGATGATCAGCGCGGGCAACACCGGCGCCGCGACCGCCGCCGCGGTCCTGCGCCTCGGGCGGTTCAAGGGCGTCCCCAGCCCCGCGATCGTCGTGCCGATCCCGGTGCCGGGTTCGCACCCCCAGCTCATGGTCGACGCCGGCGCGGTCGTGGATCCGGCGCCGGAGCGGCTCGTGCAGCACGCGATCATGGCGTCGGAGTACGCCAAGGCGCGCCACAAGATCGAGACGCCGCGCATCGGTCTGCTCTCGAACGGCGAAGAGCCCGGCAAGGGCGACGCGCTGCGCAAGGCCGCGTTCCCACTGCTCGAGGCGGTTCCGGGCTTCATCGGCAACGTCGAAGGACGCGACTTCATGCACAGCGATCGCGTCGACGTGATCGTGACCGACGGCTTCACCGGCAACATCGCACTGAAGTGCATGGAGGGCGCGCTGCGCTCCCTCGCCAACGTCGTGTTCAACGTCCTCGAGTCGACGCCCGAGACGCGCGAGGCGGCCAAGGTGCTGCTG
>CAZKTS010000295.1:0-1673 GCA_964555735.1 uncultured Bifidobacteriaceae bacterium | reverse complement strand
GACGCGGAACGGCTGCGACGCGTTGGCGATGCTCTTGCGGCAGTAGGCGGGGTGGCCGGTCTCGCACCACTTGCACGCGCCGCAGAACGCCATCGTGTGGAGCACCACGTGGTCACCGGGCTCGACGTTGGTGACCGCCTCCCCCACCGCGTCGACCACGCCCGCACCCTCATGGCCGAGCACCGCGGGCGGCGGCCACGGGATGGTGCCGTCGAGCACGCTGAGGTCGGAGTGGCACAGGCCCGCCGACGTCACGCGCACCTTCACCTCGGTGGGCCCGGGCGGGCGCACCTCGACGTCGTCGCGGATCGCGGCCTGCTTGCCGTCGTAGACGAGCGCTCGCATGTGGTCCTCCATCCCGCTCTCTGTGCCTACGGCACGGGCCGCTCGGGCCACGGCTCGCTGCGGCGCAGGGTACCTGCGCCGCAGGCGCTCGCCTCTGGCCTCCGCGTCAGCCGGGCCAGATGATCGCCTGCATCTCGGTGTGCGCGTAGAGGCCGAAGTCGCCGCCGTCGCGGCCGACGCCGCTCATCTTGAACCCACCGAACGGAGCCTCGTGGTTGCGCTGCGCGGTGTTGATGCCGACGTGGCCGGCTTCGAGCTGACGGGCGATCTCGTACGCCTTCCCCGTGTCCTCGGAGAACACGTAGTCGTAGAGCCCGTACGGTGAGTCGTTCGCGAGGGCGATCGCCTCGTCGTCGTCGTCGAACGGCACGACGACGATCACCGGGCCGAAGATCTCCTCGCGCACCGCGGTCATCTGGTTCGTGCAGTTGGCGAGCAGCGTCGGGCCCACGTAGTACCCGCGGTCGACGCCCTCGGGCCGGCGGCCGTCGACCAGGAGGTCGGCCCCCTCGTCGACGCCGCTCTGGATGAAGCTCTCGACCTTGTCGCGGTGGACGCCGGTGATCACCGGCCCGACGACCGTGCTCTCGGACTCGGGCGGCCCGATGGTCAGCGCCGGTGCCGCGGCCTGGAGGCCGGCGACGAGCTGGTCAACCTGGCTGCGGTGCACGATCGCCCGGGTGGGCGCGGTGCAGATCTGACCCGAGTGGAAGCCCCAGACGCTCACGAGACCGGTGACCGCCTTGGCCAGGTCGGCGTCGTCGCACACGATCGCCGCACCCTTGCCCCCGAGCTCGAGCAGCAAGCGCTTCATCGTGGCGCCGCCGGCCTCCATGATGCGCGAGCCCACCGCGGTCGAGCCGGTGAAGCTGATCATGTCGACGTTCTTCGACGTCACCAGCGCCTCACCGACGCCCGGTGCGGAGCCGGTGACGACGTTGACGACGCCCGGCGGGAAGCCCACCTCTTCGCAGATCGCCCCGAACTCGATGATGGCGAGCGGGTCCTGCGGGGCGGGCTTGATCACGACGGTGTTGCCGGTGGCGAGCGCCGGCCCGACCTTGCCCGCCACGTTCACCAGCGGGAAGTTGTAGGGCGAGATGCACGCGACCACGCCGACCGGCTGGCGCAGCACCTGTCCACCGATCACGCCACCGGGCGCGAGCGGCGTCGTCGGCATGATCGACGGCGCGAGCGGGATGCTGATGTCCTGCATCGCACCCTTGGCGTAGCGGTCGAAGCGGGCGACGGCCTGCGGCACCTGGAGCGCGGACCCCACCTTCAGGGTCGCGCCGGTCTCGGCCATGATCAGCGGCAAGAGGTCGGCA
>CAZKTS010000294.1:0-18705 GCA_964555735.1 uncultured Bifidobacteriaceae bacterium | reverse complement strand
CAGGTCACCGTTCTCGAGCAGCTGCTGCGACAGCCCGGGGCGGGTGCTGGTGCGCCACTGCTGCACCACGCGGCCATCGAGGTTCATCAGGTACGTGTACTGCTGCTCGAGCGGCGCGAAGAGCACGAACCCCTCGGCCGCGCCGTCCTCGTCGATCTCGACGCCCCGATCGTCGGGGCCGAGCTGCTGGGCGCCGACCGCCGCCGCGCCCAGGAGCATGCCGAAGCCGGCGACCACGCCGACCAGCGCCCGGACGACGAGCGCACCACCCCGGGCCGCCCGTTGTCCGTGCCGCATGGTTGGAGCCTCCTCGAACGCCTGCCGAACGAGCCGCACCCTGTCACGAGAGCGGCGGGTGCCGCACGCCTCGTCGGCAGCCGGCCGACGATCGGGCAGGAGACGTCGCCGCGCCCCACGGCTACGCTCCGCGCGCACCGAGCCCGCACCGATGGGCCGGGAGCGGAAGGGGAAGCACCGCATGGCCATCACCGCCTACGTGCTCATCCAGACCGAGGTCGGCAAGGCCGCGCAGGTCGCCGGCGCGGTCCGGGCGCTCCGAGGCGTCGTCGCCGCCGACGACGTCACCGGTCCGTACGACGTGATCGTCCGGACCGAGGCCGACACCCTCGACGACCTCGGCAAGATGGTCGTCTCCCAGATCCAGGCGGTCGAGGGCATCACGCGCACCTTCACCTGCCCGGTCGTCAACCTCTAGTCCGCGCGGGCGCCCGGCGCCCGCGGCCTCACGCCGGCGGCTCGGTGTCGGTCGAGGGCTCGGTCGCCGCAGGCGTCGTCGTGGTGGTGGTCGGCTCGGGCTCCTCGGCGGCGGCACCGACGTCGCTCTGCTGCGCCGGGGGTGCGAACGCGATCGTGAGATCGAAGTAGGTGGCGGCCCCCTCGTCGAGAGCATGGACCGCGACGACGTTCACCCCGGCAACGAGGTACGCGTCGGGCACCGCGGCGTCGATCCCATCGGCGTGGCAGAACCCGTCGAAGAACGATCCCCCGGTGTCTCCGCCGTTCACCAGGTGCCCGTTGATGTACACGTAGGCCCGGTTGTCGATGGTGCCGAGCAGCATGACGCCGGTCGCGCCGTCGGGCAGCTCGAAGGTCTGGCGCACGTAGATCTGACCGTTGATCGGGAACGGTGATGCGCCGGCCGGGAACGCCGGGCACGCCACCGGCGAGCCCGGGTCGCGGAACGGTGCGGGCTGCTCGCTCCACGAGGAGTCGTCGTACTCGGGCTGCTCCCAGCCGGTGGCCGGGGTGCTCGGCGCGACGAGCCAGGTGCCCTGCGGCAGGATCACCGGCGGCGTGATCGCATTGGACGCGCCCGATGCCGGACCGGTTCCGGCCGCGTTCGTGGCCGTGACGGTGAAGGTGGCCGGCGCGTTCGGGAGGCCGGTGACGGTGCAGACCGTCACCGGCGCGAGGGTCGTGCACGACCCACCGGTCGACGCGACGACGGCGTAGCCGGTGATCGGCGCACCACCGTCGTCATCGGGAGCGACGAACGAGACCGATGCGGCGTCATACCCCGCCGTCACGGCGTGGACCTGCGACGGTGCTCCCGGCGTGGTGGCCGGGGTCACGGCGTTCGACGGTGCGGACGACGGCCCGGTGCCGACGGCGTTCGTGGCGGTGACCGTGAACGTGTACGTCACGCCGTTCTCGAGCCCACTCACGACGATCGGTGAGTCGGCGCCGGTCGCGCTCGCCGCGACGGAGGCACTCACCGATGCGGAGCTCGCGCCGCCCGAGCCGGTGACTGTGTAGCTCGTGATCGGGCTGCCGCCGTCGGAGGCGGGCGGCGAGAAGGTCACCGTCGCCACCCCGTCGCCACCGAGGGCCGACACCCCGGTGGGCGCGCCGGGAGCCGTCGCTGCGGGCGGCGACTCGGCGGGCGGCGAGTGGACGAAGGTGACCGACGAGCCCTGCACGACGACCGTGCCGGTCAGCGGCCCGTCGTCGATGCCGCGCTCGAGCAGGTCGCGCAGGAGGTTGTCGGTGATCCACGCGGGCAGGTCCTCCGGCGAGATCTTGCTGATGTCGCCGCAGAGGTCGCCGCTCTCGCTGTCGCACTCGTCGAGCGGCGTCAGCAGCTTGATCTCGTTGTCGGCGCCGGTGAGCTGGATATTGTGCACGATCGCGGTGAACACACAGTGGTCGACCGTGTCGCACGACACGGCGAACGCGGTGCCTTCGACCGCCGCGGTGGCGTCGGCGCCGGTCTGCTCGAACGACTCGCTCTCGGTGAGCGCGACGGTGCGGTTCCAGGTTTGGCCCTTCTCGAGCGAGCCCTGTACCTGACGGTTGCCCTGATCGTCGGTCAGCGAGTCGATGCGGAACGTGGTGTCGACGTCGAGGCGCGTGTACGCATCGTCGCCGTACTGGATCTCGGCGTGCCCGGTGGCATCGGTGCGCACGGTGTCGCCCTCACGCAGCGACGCACCGTCCTTCGCCTTCTTGAAGTCGTCAGCGTCCTTGCGCTTGATCTCGACCGTGTCGGCGCTGATCGCGAGCTTGGCCACCGGCTCCTTGGCGGCACCCGTCGCGGTCCCGTTCGTGACCGATGCACCTGCGCTCGCCGCCAACGCCGCAGTTGCGCCGAGAACGAGCGCCCCGACCACACCGGCGGCGAGGCCGGCGCGCCCGCGCCGTCGTCGCGTCGCCCGCACTGCTCGCATGCCCCACTCCCGTCCCAGCCGAACCGCCATCATCGCACGCGGGTCCGCTCCCGCACAGCGCGCGGACGCGCCACGACAGCAAGCAGTCACCGACCGTTCGCGCGGCTATTGGTCCCGCTGGCGGCCGGCCCGACGCTCCCGTCGCTCGCCGCGAGCGATCGCGAGCTGCACCAACCGATCGAGGAGCTCGGCGTACGGGACGCCCGACGCCTCCCACAGGCGGGGGTACATGGAGATGGGCGTGAACCCCGGGATCGTGTTCACCTCGTTGATCAGGAAGCCGCGGCCACCTTCGTCGAAGAAGAAGTCGACGCGCGCCATCGCCTCGCACCGGCACGCCTCGAACGCGGCGACCGCGAGCGCCTGCACCTCCGCCACCTGCGCCTCGGTGAGCGGGGCGGGCACGAGCAGGCGGGCCGCATCGTCCTCGTACTTGTCGGCGTAGGAGTAGAAGTCGTCGGCCGGCTCGATCTCGCCGGGCACCGACGCCACGGGAGGGTCGTCGCCCAGGATCCCGAGCTCGACCTCCCGGCCGTCGATCATCTCCTCGGCCACGACCCACTCGTCGTAGGTCGTGGCGAGCTCGATCGCCGCGAGCACCTGGTCGCGGTCGCGCGCCTTGCTCACCCCGACCGACGAGCCGAGGTTCGCGGGCTTCACGAACGCCGGCAGCCCCAGCTCGGCGACCACGCGATCGGCGAAGGCCTCGCGGTCGTGGCCGTCGCGGAAGGCCAGCCACCCGGCCATCGGCAGGCCGGCCGCGGCGAACGCCCGCTTCATCATGATCTTGTCCATGCCGACGGCCGAACCGACGACGCCGGAACCCACGTACGGGACGCCGGCGAGCTCGAACAGGCCCTGCACGGTGCCGTCCTCGCCGTAGGGACCGTGCAGCAGCGGGAGCACGACGTCGAACGGTGTCGGCTCCGCCGCGTCCGGGCTCGTGGGGTCGAGCGGCACGAGCGTCCGAGCGCCGGGCTCCGCCAGCTCCGCCACCGGCGCGCCCTCGACCCGGAACGCGGCGGGCAGCGCGTCGCGCGCCTGGGCGAGCGCGGCTCGGGCCTCACCTGCGAGCAGCCAGCGACCGTCGGTGGTGATCGCGACCGGCACCACCTCGTAGCGCTCGGGGTCCAGCGCCGCGGCAGCCGACACCGCGCTCACGCGCGACACGTCGTGCTCGGCCGAGCGACCGCCGAACAAGAGGAGCACCCGGAGCTTCGTCACGAGTGCACCCTCAGGACACCTGGAGCACGGCGCGGATGCCGAGTCCCATCAGGAAGAGCCCGGCGAGTCCGTAGAGCATCTCGCGGCGACCCCGCATCTGGTTGCGGTACTGGTATGCAAGCCCGACGGTGAGGAACGCGAGGAAGCCGTAGAACATGTGGAAGCGCGGGACCGTGTAGTCCTTGCTCGCGATCATGATCACGCCGACGAGGACCTGGAGCATCATCGCCGACTCGGCGACGATCGTCGCGATCCACAGCCACCGCCCTCGGACCCGCGGCACCTGCCATGCGAGCAGCGCGGCCAGGCCGACGAGGCCGTTCATGACGATCGCGACGTAGCCCCACCACCCGTGGAACGAGTGCAGCGTCTGCATCTGGGCCGGGGACGGACCCCTCAGGCCTCCTCGTGCTGCACGACGTCGAACGACCAGAGCGCGGACTCGTTGCTCACCGGACCCTGGCTGCTGTGCGCCTTGTGGCCGTGCTGGAACGCGGCGCTGTCCATCCAGGCCTGGAAGTCCTCCTGGGACCGCCAGCGCGTGTACACGAGGAAGGTGTCGCGGTCGTCGGTGGGGGCGAGCAGCTCGAAGGCCTCGAAGCCCTCCGACTTCGACACCTCGCCGGCACGCGCCGCGAAGCGCTTGACCAGCTCGTCGGCCCGCTCCTTCGGCACGGTGATCGCGTTGATGCGGACGACACTCATGGCGGCAACGACTCCGTCTCGGGGCGTGGAGGCAACCGTTCTACCGGGCCGGACGGCGGACGCGCCTACCCGCCTCCGGAACGCGCCCTGGACCCGGCGGGCGGGTGGGCGCATACTCGGACGACCAGGGCACGTCGCAGCGTCGACGCGGGTCCAGGGAGAGGAGTCCGCGGCGACGCCATCCACGGTCCGGACGGTGGGGCGACCCGTCGCACCCCGGACCCGCCGGGTGGGCGGTGGGCCGACCCTGCCCCGGCCTGCCCCCGCCCGGCACCCCGCGCCCCTGCGCCCAGGGGGCTACTGCTGCTCGCGCAGGAAGCGCTCGATCTCGGCCGCGAGCGCGTCCCCGGAGACGTCCTCCACAGCCTGCTCCTCGATGGCCCGGACCAGCTCCGCGACGTCGGGCCGGTCGGCGAGGCCCTCCTCCACCTTGTCGGCGTAGGTGCCGGCCTGGTCGTCGAGGAGGCTGAGGTCGACAGAGACGCCGGCGAGCTCGCGCAGCCGCTCCAGCAGCGCGCGCACCGCCGGTGGTGAGGGGTTGCCCGACACGTAGTGGGGCACCTGCGCCCAGAGCCCGACGGTGGGGATCCCCCGCTCGCCGAGCTCGAGCTGGAGCACGGTCTGGATGCCGGTGGGGCCCACGTAGTCGGTGCGCATCGCACCGACCTCCTGCGCCAACGAGTGCTTCGAGGCGGTCGCGAGCACGCTCACCGGACGCCGGTGCGACGCCACCGCAGGCATGCCTCCGAGCGTGAAGGCCTCGGTGACCCCGAGCCGCACGAACGCGTCGACGAGCTCGCGCGTGACGGTGGGCCACCGCAGCGACGGCTCGGGCCCGAGGGCGACCACGACGTCGCGCCCCGCGCGGCCGGCGGTGAGCTCGATCGACGGCCATGTGATGCGGCGGGTCTCGCCGTCGACCAGCTCGACGGTCGGGCGGGTCTGTTGGAGGTCCACGAGGTCGGTGAGGTCGTAGCGGCCGAACACGCGCCCGCCCTCGAGGTTCGCCGCGACCGAGGCGCCGGCGACGGCCCCCGCTTCGCCCGCGTCGACCCAACCGGTGAGCGCGACGATCAGCACCGGGTCGCGCAGCTGGGGCCAGGTCTCGACGTCGAGCACACCTCCACGGTACCGGGTGACCCGTGTGCGCCCGGCACCGTTGTTCTCGTGCTTCGCTAGGGTGCGAACCCGTGCAGTTCGGCGTGCACACCGGCCTCCAGAACACCACCACCGACGAGCTGCGCGCGCTGTGGCGACAGATCGAAGCCCACGCCGGCTTCGACTGGATCTCGATCTGGGACCACTTCTACGCCGCCGACGCGACGGCGTCCGGCGACGGCACCCTCTCGTCCGGATCGTCGAGCCTCGAGGCAGTGGCCGCGCACGCCGCGCTCGCGCTCGAGACGTCGCGGGTTCGGTGCGGGAGCCTCGTCTACTGCGTCGGCTTCCGGCACCCTGCGGTGCTCGCGAACGCAGCCGCCACGCTCGATCACCTCTCGGGCGGCCGCATCACGATCGGGCTCGGGGGCGGGTGGCACCAGGGCGAGTTCGCGGCGTACGGCATCCCGTTCGAGGACGTCCCGGTCCGACTGCGGCGCACCGAAGAGGCGATCCAGGTGATCCGCGCCCTCCTCACCGAGGACGTCGCCGAGCACCACGGCGAGTTCTACGACCTCACCGCGGCGCGCTGCGACCCGAAGCCCGTGCAAGCACGGCTGCCGCTCTGGATCGGCGGGGGTGGCGAGAAGGTCACCCTCCGCACCGCGGCCCGCCACGCCGACGGCTGGAACGTGCCGTTCGTGCATCCCGGCACCTACCGTCGGAAGTCCGACGTCCTGGATGCGCACTGCGAACGCGAGGGTCGCGACCCGGCAACCATCGAGCGAAGCGTGAACGTAACCCTGGCCTGGTCGGAAGACGAGCTGCTCGAACGCTTCGGCGGCATGGCCGACTGGGTCCGCAAGAGCACCTTGATCGGGAGCACCCAGGAGATCGTCGACACGGTCGGCGAGTACCGCGATGCCGGTGCCGACCGCCTGATCCTCGCGCTGCGCGCGCCGTTCGATGCTGATGGGCTCGACCGCTTCGCCACCGAGGTCCTGCCCGTGTTCGCATGAGACGCGCGCTCGCAATCGCCGGGCTCGCGGTCGCCATCGTCGGCGCGGCAGTGCTGCCGGCCGGCGCCGGCGGCGACTCGTCGTGGACCGACCTCCTCGCACGCGTGCCCGATCGGCCGGTGTACCGAGAGCTGGTCGTCCTCGACGACTACGCCGGCGCGCGCGCGGCGATCGACGCGCCCGAGCCGGGCGGCGACGCGAAGGAGCGCACGCACCAGCTCTTCGAGCTGGTGCAGGACGCGGGGCTCGCACCCGTGCCGCTGTTCACCACCGCCGACCCCGAGACCGACGTTCCCGCCGAGCTCGGGTTCCGCGGCTCCGACATCGACGCCGACGCGTACTCCGGCGTCGGCCCGAAGGCCCTGACGATCCTGCGCGGCGACGTCGACGCCGGCGACATCCAGGACGCCGCCGAGGCCGACGACACGTGGAGCGACGTGCTCACCACGAAGGAGCACGCGGGCGTCGAGTACCTCTCGTGGGACGGCGAGAAGGTCGACCCGAAGCGGATCACACCCGTGCGTCGCCTCGGCCAGGGCGGCCGTCTCGCGATCGACCCACCGTTCCTCACCTGGACGACGCGCACCGCGCCGCTCGAAGCGTCGCTCGACGCCGCGGCCGGCGACCGGCCGTCACTGGCGGACGACCCGGTCTTCTCGACGCTCGACGACACGCTCGCCGAGACCGGCGCCTTCGCTGCGGCGATGGGCGAGCAGGTCGAGCCCGCCGAGCGCGACCCGGGCGAGCCGACGCTCCTCCCGTACCTCGGGTTCGCGACCGCTGCCGGCGCCGACAGCGACGGCCCGGTCATGTACGTCGTGCTCGTCCACGACGACCCCGCGACGGCCACCGAGAACGCCGAGCGGCTGCAGTCGACGCTCACGACCGGGACGGCCGCGAACCGTCGGCCGTGGAGCGACCTCGCGTCGGACGTCTCGGTCGAGACCCACGGGAAGGTCGTGGTCGCGACGCTGCACGTGGAGAACCCGCGCCTCTGGTACCAGGTGGTGCTCGAGCGCGATCCGTTGCTCGTCGCGTCCAGCCGCTGAGGGCTACTTCTGGCGGAACGCCTCGTCGAGGTGCGCGCTCGCGAACGCGGACGGCGCCCGGCCGTCGATCGCGAAGCGGTACAGCGCGGTGCGATAGATGCCGCCCATCGCCTGGATGACGATCGACACGAGCAGCACCCACACCGCGCCGATCCCCACGAGCGGGATGGTGAGCACGAGCTCGTCGGACGTGACGCCGACGACGATGAAGAGGACACCCGGCAGGCTCGCGACCAGGGCGAGCAGCCCGAAGCCCGCTTGGGCGAGGAGGTTCTCGCCCCAGGTCTGCTTGAGCAGTGAGCCCGAGCGCTTGAGCGCATCGAACGGGCCGAGGTCCTCGAACATGATCACCGGCACGGTCAAGAACGTGACGACGGCCCACGCGGCACCGATGAGCCGCACCACGATCTGGCCGACGAACCCGGCGCGCTCCTCGATCGCACTCAAGATGACCGACACCGTGCCCTGGAGGATCGCCCACGGGATGATCCGGTGGAGCCGGGCGTTCGCCGCGCCGAGCGAGGAACCGAGGTTCGCGTCGCGGCCTTCGAGCCGCTCGTTGGCGCCGTGCACCAGCGCGCCGAGGAAGTAGGTGCCAACGAACGCGAGGGCGATGTAGGCGACGACCACGAAGACCCAGCCGATCGGCTCGAGGCTCTCCTGGCCGTTGCTCGTGTCGAGGCCCGTCGCGGCGATCAGGCCGGCGAACACCGCCGCGACCACCAGCGACGCGAGGAACGTGAGGACGGGGAACCACGCCAGGGTCCGGTCCGACCGCAGCACGCCCCACGAGATCTTGCCGAGCTCCCAGGACGTCCGGATCCGCTGCACGGCCCCGAGGATACGACGCCCGGAGCGCGGGATGCTGCCAACCTGGCGCGGTGGCCGCGGAACCCCTTCCTCACCCTTGGGCTCCCCGCCCCGCGAGAAGGTGGCGGGCGCCGGGGCGGGTGAACCTCATCGGCGACCACACCGACTACTGCGACGGGTACGTCCTGCCGATGGCGATCGACCGCGAGTGCGTGGTCGGCGTCCGGCCCGGGCAGCGCGGCCGGGTGCGGGCACGATCGGCCCAGCTCGCGGGTGCGGTCGACCTCGCGACCGACGGCACCGAGGATCCGCGGTCGGTCGAGCCACCCTGGGGTCGCTTCCTCGCCGGGGTGCTCGCCACGGTCACGGATCTCGGCGGCACCGTGCCGTCGCTCGACCTCGCGGTCACGTCGACCGTCCCCGCGGGGTCCGGGCTCTCCTCCAGCTCCGCCCTCACCGTCGCGCTGCTCATCGCGATCGCAGCCCACGCCCACCTCGAGCTCTCGGCCACGGAGGCGGCACGCGCCGCGCTCGATGCCGAGGTCCGCGCCACCGGCGTACCGGGCGGTCTCATGGACCAGCTGTGCTCGCTGCTCGGCGTCGAGGGTCACGCCCTGCTCATCGACTGCCGCTCGCTCACCGCGACCCCGATCGCGATCCCGCGCTCGCTCGGCGTCGTGGTCGTGCACTCCGGCGTGGCCCGCACGCTCGTGGGGAGCGAGTACGCCGAGCGCCGTGCCGCGTGCGAAGCCGCAGCGGCGCGACTCGGCGTCCCGGCCCTGCGCGACGCGACCGCCGACGCGGTGGCCGACGACCCTCGGGCGCGCCATGTCGTCTCCGAGAACGCCCGCGTGCAAGCGTTCGCCGACGCGCTGCGAGCGGGCGACATCGACCGCCTGGGCCCGCTCCTGGTGGCGAGCCACGCCAGCCTCCGCGACGACTTCGAGGTCTCGACGCCGGAGCTGGATCTCCTGGTGGACCTGCTCGTCGAGCACGGCGCGCTCGGTGCACGCCTCACGGGCGCCGGGTTCGGTGGGTGCGTGGTGGCGCTCGTGCCGCGCAGCCACGCGGAGGACCTCGTCGCACGCGTCGTTCCCCGCTACCGCATCGCGACCGGCCTGGAGCCCACGGCGTTCGCGGTGCGGGCGACGGGTCCCGCCGGCGAGATCACCCAGGCACGCGACGGAGGAGACCTAGGCTTTCCGCAGTGAACGCGCTCGTCTCGATGCTCGGCCACGACACGTCGGAAGCCGTCCGCAGCATCTGGTGGGAGCTCGAGGCCACGTTCGGCGTCACCACCCGCTACGTGAAGCCCTTCACCCACTTCTCGTACCACGTGGCCGCGGACGACTACGACCTCGACGTGCTGGCGGAGACGTTCGAGGAGATCGCGGCGCGCCACGAGCCGTTCACCGTGCGCACGAGCGGCATCGGCGTGTTCACCGGCGTCGAACCGGTCGTCTACATGGGCGTCGTGCGCTCCGCCGACCTGGACGCGCTGCACCAGGACATCTGGGACTCGTGCACGCCACGCTTCGGCGTCGGCCTCCCCTACTACTCACCGGAGGCGTGGGTGCCGCACGTGACCCTCGCGCAGGGACCGCGGACACGGGCCCGGCTCCCGGAGATCATGCGAGCACTCGGCGAACGCGACCTCGCGTGGGACCTGCGGGTCGACAACCTCGCCGTGATCGAGGACGGTGGGCAAGAGCGCGGCCTGCGCCACCACCTCGAGCTCGGCGCCTGACTACATCTTCGAGAGCAGCTCCGACTTCTTCTGCTCGTACTCCGCCGCGGTGATGTGTCCCTGGTCGCGCAGCTTCGCGAGCTGCTCGATCTTCGACGCGGTGTCGTCGCCCCCGCCGCGGCTCTGCTGCGCGACGGCCTTCGCCACCGCGTCACCGATCGCGTCGGCACCGCGCCCGGCGTCGCGCTTCGCGTCCGCCTCCATCTGGCGGTAGATCTCCTGCTGCACGCCGTCGGGGTGGCGGACGTTCTCGAAGACCGTCGTGCCCTCGTCGCCGGCGGACTGGATGTCGAGGTCGCCGGCGCCGATCATCCGCTCGAAGATGCCCTGGTGGAAGTTCAGGTTGTTGATCCGCTCCAGCGGGATCTCGACACCGTGCCGGGCGAACACGCCGGTGCGATAAACCACGCGCTGGTCGGTGACGACGAAGTAGGTGCGCGTCCACTGGAGGAACTTCACGAAGAGCCACACCGCCCAGGCGATCGCCAGCGCAGCGACGATGAACCCGGCGACCTGCTGCACCGTGTCGTCGTCGATCCCGAAGATGATCACGATCACGATGAACAGCGGGATGCCCGTGAGGATGTGCTTGGAGAAGTACCACCAGTGCGGGCGGAGGTCGAGGGCGACGTTCTCGCCCTCGTTGATCAGGTTCTTCGGGTACGGCATGCCGGGAGATTAGGCCTCAGCCGAGCACACGGTCGAGATACGCGTTGGTGAAGCGCCGGTCCGGATCGAGACGGTCGCGGACCGCCAGGAAGCGGTCCCACTCCGGGTACCGGGGCGCGAGCGTGGCCGCGGTCTGGAAGTGGAGCTTGCCCCAGTGGGGCCGCCCACCGAAGGAGTCCATCACGGCCTCGACGGCTCGGAAGTAGGGCTCGTAGTCGACGCCGCGCGTCATGTGGACGGCGACGAAGCACGAGTCGCGACCCTGCGCCATGCTCAGCGGGATGTCGTCGGCCGCGACGAACCGCACCTCGATCGGGAACGAGACGCGAAGCCCCTCGTCGTCGAAGAGGTCGCGCACCCCCTCGATGGCCGCGACCGCGTGCTCGCGCGGCACGGAGTACTCCATCTCGGCGAAGCGCAGCAGCCGCGTGCTCACGAAGACCTGATCGCTGCGCCCCACGAGCTCGGCCGAACCCACCGTGCCCGCGATCATCTCCGCGAGGCGCGGGATCTGGGTCGGCAACGCGCGGCCCGCGGCGACGAACGCCCCGAACACGATGTTCGGGTAGAAGACCTCGGCCCGCCAGGTCTTGTACGCGCTCTTGCGGTCGGCCGCTTGCTCGGTGCGGTTGTTGGCGAGGGTGGCGCACGTCTCGGTGTGCGGCAACCAGTAGAACTCGAAGTGCTCGTTCGCGGCGACGGCATCGTCGAGCTCGGCGAGCACGTCGGGCAGCCGGCGGCGGCGCTCCACGTGGTGGAGGTTGAACGCGGGCACGCACTGCAGCTGTACCTTCGTGACGATCCCGAGCGCGCCCAGCCCGACGCGAGCGCACGCGAACACCTCGGGCTCCTCGTCGGCAGAGCACCACATCGTCTCGCCGTCGGCGGTGAGCAGCTCCATCCCCGTGATGAAGGTCGCGAGCCCGCCGAAGGTCACCCCGGTGCCGTGGGTGCCGGTGGCGATCGCGCCCGCGAGCGTCTGGCGGTCGATGTCGCCCATGTTGCGCAGCGCCAGCCCGCGCAGTCCGAGCTCCAGGTTGAGCTGCTGGATCGTGATGCCGGCCTCGACGGTCACGCGCGCCGCGTCGACGTCGACCTCGAGCACCCGGTCGAGACCGGACAGCTCGATGAGGCGACCGTCGGTGCACGCGACGTCGGTGAAGGAGTGCCCGCTCCCCACGACCTTCACCGTCTGGTCGAGGGCGCGCGCCCGCTCCAGCTCCTCGGCGAGCTCGAGCACCGACGAGCACAGCTCGGTGGTGGCCGGGCGGCACTCCTGGGTGCGGCCCCAGTTCTGCCAGTGCTCTCGGTCGTCGCTCATGCCCTCATGCCCATCCGCTCCATCGTCGTCTCCCTCGCGGGTCAGGCCCAGCCGAGCTCATGCAGACGCGCATCGCTCATGCCGAAGTGGTGGCCGACCTCGTGGAGCACCGTCACGCGCACCTGCGCCGCGAGCTCGTCCTCGTCGGTCGCGCGCTCGCACAACGGGCCCTGGAAGATCGTGATGCGGTCGGGCATCACGCCGGCGTAGGTGACCTCGCTGCGGCTCGTGAGCGGGATGCCCTCGTAGAGACCGAGAAGCGTGCCGCGCCGCCCGCGCCCCATGTTGTCGTCGAGCTGCGCAGCCGTCGGCCACTCCTCCACGACGACGGCGACGTTCTCCATCTCGGCCGCGAGCTCCGGCGGGATGTCGTCGAGCGCGTCGGCGACGAGCTCCTCGAAGCGGTCGCGTGACACCCGCACGTACGGACGGTAACGCGTCCGAAGAAATCTCTTGACCGCGGGTGACGACCTTCGTAGTGTCGGCTCTGCCGAGGACAGCGACGGAACGGGACCGAGCGCACCCTGGCGGTCACCCTCGGGGGGCCGGCAGCGCGAACGGACGACGGACCGGAGCGACCACGGTCGGCGAGGCAAGCCTTCGGGCTCGCGGAGCCGGTGTCACCGCAAGACCGGCGAACGGGTGTCCCACCCGGGAGGCGGCAGCGGCGGCGGGTGCACCCTCCGGGGTGCGGCGCCACCGAGGAAGCGGTGCCACGAAGGGACATGGGCCCCGAGGAGTCCGGACGGCGCAAGCCCGATGGCTACTCGGGGCCCAACTTTTTGTGCCCCCTCTTCCGCTCTCGGCGCTACGCGCCACGCCGCTCGGGCCCCGCCTCGGGCGGCGCAGGGTCCCTGCGCCGCGGATCCTCGGCTTCGGCTTCCGCTCCACCATCCGCGGGGCTGTCACACCCCCTCGGTACGTTCGACCGATGGACGCCGAGCAGCTCCTCGTCGACCTCGACGACTCCCAGCGCGCCGCGGTCACCACCGACGCCGCGCCACTCGCGATCCTCGCCGGGCCGGGGTCGGGCAAGACGAGGGTCCTCACCCGGCGCATCGCCTGGCGGTGCGCGACGGGACGCGCCGACCCCCAGCACGTGCTCGCGGTCACCTTCACCCGCAAGGCCGCCGGCGAGCTCCGCGATCGGCTCGGCGCGCTGGGTGTCGTCCGGCCGTCGGGCAGCGGAGCCCCGGGCAACGCGCGCGGCGTCACCGCCGGCACGCTCCACGCGCTCGCGCTCGGCGCGCTGCGCACCCGGGCGTCGAGCAACGGCGAGCCCATGCCCGTCCTGCTCGAGCGCAAGGCGCGCCTCCTCGTGCCGATCGTCGGTGGCCGCGGACGCGAGGCCGGCCTCGCCGCCGCCGAGATCGCCTCCGAGATCGAGTGGGCGAAGGCTCGCCTCGTCACCCCCGAGCGCTACGCCGACGCGGTCGACGCCGCCGGCCGCGAGCCGCCCCGCCCCGCCACCGAGGTCGCGGCGATCTACGACCGGTACGAGCGCGAGAAGCGCAAGCGGCGCGTGCTCGACTTCGACGACCTCATCCTCACGCTCGCTGATGCGCTCGAGCAGGACACCGAGCTCGCCGCCGCGCAGCGCTGGCGCGCCCGGCACCTCTTCGTCGACGAGTTCCAGGACGTCAGCCCCGCGCAGCTCCGCCTGCTGCGCGGCCTGCTCGGCGACCGCACCGACCTCTGCGTCGTCGGTGACCCCGACCAGGCGATCTACGCGTTCGCCGGCGCCGACCCGAGCGGCCTGACCGACTTCACCCGCCGCTTCCCCGGGAGCCACGTCGTCCGCCTCGAGTGCAACTACCGCTCGACGCCGCAGATCGTGGCGACCGGCGAAGCGCTGCTCGCCGACGCCGGCCGTACCCGACCGGCGCGGCGCGCGGTGCGCGCATCCGGCGAACCGCCCCGGGTCACCACCTACGAGTCCGACGACGCCGAGGCCGCGGGCGTCGCCGAGCGCCTCTGCCGCGCCCACGCCGACGGGGTGCCGTGGCGCTCGCTCGCGGTCCTCTACCGCACCAACGCCCAGTCCGCCGGCTTCGAGGAGGCGCTCACCCGCGCCGGGGTGCCGTACCGCGTCCGCGGCGACGGCCGCTTCCTCGAGCGTCCGGAGGTCCGCGCCGCCCTCGACGCGCTCGCCAACGCGGCTCGCGCCGATCGCACGCGCACGTTCGGCGAGCACGTCGCCGACCTCGAAGCGAGCGCATCGGGCGCCCCCGAGCAGCGCCGAGAGCACATCGTCGCCCTCGCTCGCCTCGCTCGCGACTACGCGGCCGTCGAGCCGGGCCCGGGCTCGATCGACGGCTTCCAGTCGTTCCTCGGCACCTCGATGCGCGGCGACACCCCGGACCTCGACGACGACGCGGTGGAGCTGCTCACCTTCCACCGGGCCAAGGGGCTCGAGTTCCACACCGTGTTCGTGACCGGCCTCGAACGGGGTCTCGTACCCATCTCGTACGCCGACTCCCCCGCCGAACGGGCCGAAGAGCGTCGCCTGCTGTTCGTCGCGCTCACGCGGGCCGAGACCCGGCTCGAGCTCTCGCACGCGCGCACCCGCACGCTCGGCACACGCGTCGTGAACCGTCAGCGCAGCCCGTGGCTCGCCCCGATCGAGGCGGCCAACGGTGCCGCGCCGACGCAGGCCCGGCGGTCCACCGGTCCCGCCGCGGCCCGGGCTCGCCTCGACGAGGTGCGCGACCGCGCCGCCGGTGCGCTCACCGACGACGAGCCCACCGATCCGGTCCTGCTCGCCGCGCTGGTCGAGTGGCGCCGCAACCTCGCGCGCGCGTCCGGCGTGCCCGCCTACGTGATCTTCCACGACACGACGCTCCGCGCCGTCGCCGAGCAGCGGCCGTCGGACCGCGACGCACTGCTGGCGCTCCCCGGCATCGGCCCGGTCAAGGTCGAGCGCCACGGCGAGGCCGTGCTCGACCTCGTCCGCCGGCACGCTTCGTAGCGCCCGCCCCGGGCGACCCGGAGGGTGGGCCTCGGTACCCTGCGCCGGAGCGAGCCCGACGAGGGAGCCACCCATGCACCACTTCGACGAGACCGCGGCCCGCGCGGCACGCGTCTGTCTCGACTACGCGCTGGAGCGACTCGAGTGGGACCCGGCGCCGCTGGACCACCCCGTGCCCCACGCCGAGCTGGCCGCCCGCGCCGGCACGACAATCACCGCCGACGGTCGCGCGCCGGAGGAGGTGCTCCGGACCTTCGCCGAGGTGCTCGCGCCCGCCTGCCTCTCGACCGACAGCCCGCGATACCTGGCCTTCATCCCTGCGGCACCGACGAAGGCGTCGCTCGTGTTCGACACGGTCGTCGCCGCGTCGTCGATCTGCGCCACCTCCTGGCTCGAGGCGTCGGGCGCGGTCTACGCGGAGAACGAGGCGCTGCGCTACGTGGCCGACCTCGCCGGACTCCCGCCCGCGGCGGGCGGCTGCTTCGTC
Source organism: uncultured Bifidobacteriaceae bacterium (assembly GCA_964555735.1). Taxonomy (GTDB): domain Bacteria; phylum Actinomycetota; class Acidimicrobiia; order IMCC26256; family PALSA-555; genus CAZKTS01. Next base: position 2,921 of record CAZKTS010000294.1, on the reverse strand, counting down.
TCCGGCGGATCGGCCGGCAACCTCTCGGCGCTCGTCGCGGCGCGTGATGCCGCCCACCGCCGTCGCGGCACCCGCCCGGCCCGATGGCGCGTGGCGGTGGGTGAAGAGGCGCACTCGTCGGTCGCCAGCACGCTGCGCATCCTCGACTGCGACGCACTCCCCGTCCCCACCGGACCGGCCGATCGGCTCACCGGCGACTCGCTGCGCGCCACGCTCCACGCCGATCCGGATCCCTCGTCGGTCTTCGCCATCGTTGCCACCGCGGGCACGACCAACGCGGGCATCGTCGACGACCTCGACGGCTGCGCGAACGTCGCCGCGGACCACGATCTCTGGCTGCACGTCGACGCGGCGTACGGCGGTGGCGCGCTGTGCGCACCCAGCGCGCGGCATCGCTTCGCCGGGATCGAGCGGGCCGACTCGCTGATCGTCGACCCCCACAAGTGGCTCTACGCGCCGTTCGACTCGTGCGCGCTGCTGTACCGCGACCCGGCCGTCGCCCGCGCCGCGCACTCGCAGCACGCGTCGTACCTCGATCCGATGCGCCTCGACGACGACGGCGAGCCCGCGTGGAACCCCGCCGACTACGCCTACCACCTGAGCCGGCGGGCTCGCGGGTTGCCGTTCTGGTTCTCGCTCGCCGTGCACGGCACCGACGCGTACCGCGAGGCCATCGAGCAGGTCCTCGACCTCGCGCGCGCCGCGGCCCGCCGGGTCGACGACGTCGACCACGTGTCGCTCGTGCGCGAGCCGGAGCTCTCGGTCGTGCTGTTCCGGCGGCCCGGGTGGACCGACGACGACTACCGGGACTGGTCACGACGGCTGCTGCGTGAGCAGGTCGCGTTCGTGCTGCCCACGCAGTGGCGAGGCGAGACCGTCGCGCGGGCCGTGTTCCTCCATCCGGCCACGACGCTCGACATCTTCGACGAGGTCCTCGCCGCGATGCTCTGACGTCACTCCTCGCACGCGCCCCACAGGCCCCGCCCGTGGCGTCGCGCGTCGAGCTCCTCCCCCAGCATCGTGCGGGCATGAGCACGGTTGGGGTCGATGACCAGCAGCCGCGCGTAGCCGCGACGCAGCAGGACGTCGTTGAAGCGCTCGCCGTCGACGAGCACGTAGGCGAGTCGTCGTCCGTAGAGGTCCCGGGTCTCGACGTCGGGCTCGAGGTGCACGACCGCGCCGGTCAGCTGCTCGGTCGTGAACGCCGCGGCCTCGGGACCGAAGCACTGCACCGGCTTGGTGGGGTGATGGGTCTCCGGGGTGTCGACGCCGAGCAATCGCACCGTGTCGGTGGTGCCGTCGCCGAGGTCGACGACGATCGTGTCGCCGTCGAGCACGTCGATCACCCGGGCGATCGGCCGGGCGGCACGACGTTGCTCACCCGACCACCATCCGATCGCAGACGCGACGACGAGCGTCATCAGCACGACGGGCACCGCTCGCCGTCGGGTCATGGTCGCCGCCAGGTCATGGACGCCTCGACACCGGCATCGGCGCGCGATGACGAGGATCAGCCACATCGCGAGGGCGCGCCGGTAGGGTCGGAGGCCCGATGGCGAGACGAGCACGACGTACCCGCTGGATCGTGCTGCTGGTCGTGGCGCTCGTGCTTGGCGGCGCTGTGGCCGCCGTGGTCCTGTCCCAACCCGACCTCGCCGACGCGCGCGACCGGGTCGATGACACCTGGACGCCGCTGCGCAGCCCGCTCGACTCGCGCTACGACGCGCTCGCGGTGGTCCAACAGGCCCTCACCGAGGCGGGCGCGGCCGACCGGGCCGTCACCCAGGACCTCGCGGCCAAGCTCGAGCAGTGGTCGTCGTTGGCCGCCGAGAAGGAGGCCGACCCCGGCGCCGAGGTGCAGACCGCGGACGAGCTCGAGTCGCTGGCCCGGCGCGTCCGCGCCAACGTCTTCGCGTCCGACCGGCTGCGGTCGAACCCCACGCTCGCGGCCGCCATCGCCGCGTTCGACCAGGCGATCCCGCCCGAACCGGCGGTGAAGGCCTACAACCGCGCCGCCCGGCGCTACGAGGACGAGCGCACCGGCACGATCCGCTCGATCGTCGCCGGCGTCCTCGGCTTCGACGCTCGCGCCCAGCTCGTCCTCGGCCCCTGACCGGCACGGCCCAGCCAGACAGCCCTTGGCCCGGTGTCAGCGGGCGGTGCCGAGGACGCCTTCGTTGATGCGCTCGATGCGGGCGACCTCACCGAGCGGGGCGACGCGCCAGAACGACCGCAGCGTCGTTTCCCAGTCGCCGAGCATCTCGGTGGCCAGCGCCGATCCCGTGTACTCGCGGTGCGCCTCGATGAGGAACCGCAGCTCTTCGGCCTGCTCGTCGTCGACGAGGGACGCGTCGACGAGCTGGCGGTTGAGCCGCGTGCCGACGAGGTGGTGGGGGTCGTAGATGTAGGCCTGCCCGCCGGTCATGCCCGCGCCGAGGTTGTACCCGAACGGACCGAGGATCGCGACGGTGCCGCCCGTCATGTACTCGCACGCGTGATCGCCGACGCCCTCGACGACCGCGGTCGCGCCGCTGTTGCGCACGCAGAACCGCTCACCGGCCCGCCCGGCGATGAACACCTGACCGGCAGTCGCGCCGTAGAGCACGGTGTTGCCCGCGAGCACCGGATCGCCCGCGTCGTCGGCCGGTGGGCGCACGATGATGCGCCCACCGCCCATTCCCTTGCCCACGTAGTCCTGGGTCTCGCCGGCGAGCTCGAGGGTGACGCCCTCACCGAGGAACGCGCCGAAGCTCTGCCCGGAGGTACCGAGGAAGCGCGCCGTCACCGAGCCGGGCGGACGGCCGTCGCCGAACTCGAGACCGATGGCACCGCCGAGTGACGCCCCGATCGTGCGGTCGGCGTTGGTGATCATGTACTCGAAGGTCGCGTCGCCGCCCTCCCAGAGCACCGGGAACGCGTCC
>CAZKTS010000293.1:0-4159 GCA_964555735.1 uncultured Bifidobacteriaceae bacterium | reverse complement strand
GGCGAAGAGGCTCATGATCCCGGCGTCGCGCTCGCGGCGACGGGCGAGGGTGTGATCGATGATCTGCTCATGGGCCTCGACCAGGCCCTTGCGCGAGTGGCCGAGCGAGTCGAACGCACCGCTCTTGGCCAGCGACTCGATGGTGCGCTTGTTGAGCGCACCGGGGTCGACCCGCTCGCAGAAGTCGTGGAAGTCGGTGAAGGGTCCGCCCTCGGCTCGCGCCGCGGCGATGAGCGCGACCACCCCCTCGCCGACGTTGCGCACCGCGGACATCCCGTAGCGGATGGCCGGGCGACCTTCGTCATCCGGGTGGACGGTGAAGTCCTGCTCCGACGCGTTGACGTCGGGCACGAGCACGGGGATGTCCATCTGACGGCACTCGTTGAGGAAGACCGCGGTCTGGTCCTTGTTGGACTTCACGCTCGTGAGCAGCGCAGCGAGGTACTCGACCGGGTGGTTCGCCTTCAGATACGCGGTCTGGTACGCGAGGTAGCCGTAGCCGACGGAGTGGGACTTGTTGAAGGAGTAGTCCGCGAACGGCTCGATGGTGTCGAAGATCTGCTCGCCGAACTCACGGGTGTACCCCTGCGCGACGCAGCCGTCGACGAACTTCGACCGCTCCTTCGCGATGAGGACGCGGTCCTTCTTGCCGGTGGCCTTGCGCAGGTTGTCGGCCTCTTCGAGCGAGTAGCCGGCGAGCCGCTGCGCGACCCGCATGAGCTGCTCCTGGTAGATCATCAGCCCGTAGGTGGGCGCGAGGATCTCCTCGAGATCGTCGTGCGGGTACTGCACCGGCTTGCGGTCGTTCTTGCGGTCCGCGTAGTCGTTGTGCCAGTTCTGGGCCATCGGGCCCGGGCGGTACAGGGCGACGAGCGCGGCGATGTCCTCGAACCGGTTGGGCGCGAGCGACCGCAGCAGGGCGCGGACCGGCCCACCTTCCAGCTGGAAGACCCCGACGGTGTCGCCGCGGCGCAGCATCTCGAACGTCTTCTCGTCGTCGAGCGGGACGCGGTCGATGTCGGGGCGCCGACCGGTGGAGTGCTCGACGAGGTCGAGGGTGACCTCGAGCACATCGAGGTTGCGCAGCCCCAGGAAGTCCATCTTGAGGAGGCCGAGGTCCTCGACGCCGTGCATCTCGTACTGCGTGACGATCGGCCCGCCGGCGATCTCGCCCGCGGCCGTGCGGCCCCGTTGCACCGGGAGGTACTCCGTGAGCGGTTCACGCGTGATGACGACTGCCGCGGCGTGGATGCCGTCCTGGCGACGCAGGCCCTCGAGGCCGCGCGCGACGTCGATCACCCGCTTGGCGTCGGGGTCGGTGCCGTAGAGCTCGCGGAGCTCCGAGGCCATCTTGTAGCCGTCTTCGTGCTTGGGCACCGGCTCGAGGCACGCGCCGAGCGGCGTGTCGCGGCCCATGATCAGCGGCGGCATCAGCTTGGCGATGCGGTCGCCCATGCCGTACGGGTAGCCGAGCACGCGCGCCGCGTCCCGCACCGCGGCTCGGGCCTTGATGGTGGAGAACGTCACGATCTGGGCGACGTGGTCCTCGCCGTAGCGCTCGGCGGCGTAGCGGATCATGTCGCCGCGTGAGCGCGAGTCGAAGTCCATGTCGATGTCGGGCATCTGCTTGCGGCCCGGGTTCAAGAACCGCTCGAAGAGCAGGTCGTACTTGATCGGATCGATGTCGACGATCCGCAGGCAGTAGGCGACGCACGACCCGGCGGCACTGCCGCGGCCCGGCCCGACGCGGATGCCGGACTCGCGCGCGTAGCGGACGAGGTCCCAGACGACGAGGAAGTACGCCGAGAACCCCATCGTCTTGATGACGCCGAGCTCGTACTCGATCCGCTCGGACACATGCGGGGCGAGCACCTCGCCGTAGCGCTCCGCCGCACCCGCGAGCGTGAGCTCACGCAGGTAGGAGTCCTCGTCGTGACCGGCGGGCGTGGGGAACGCGGGGAGGACCGCGTTCCCGAACTCGATCTCGACGTTGGCCCGCTCCGCGATCCACAGCGTGCTGTCGCACGCCTCCGGATAGTCGGCGAACAGGTCGCGCATCTCCGCCGCGGACTTCAGGTAGAACTGGTCGCCCTCGAACTTGAACCGCTTCGGGTCGTCGAGCGTCGTGCCGGTCTGCACGCAGAGCAGCGCCGCGTGCGACTCGGCGTGGTCGCTCTCGGTGTAGTGGCTGTCGTTCGTGGCGAGCAGCGGCAGGCCGAGGTCGCGCGCGATGCGCAGCAGCCCGCGGTTGACCTTGTGCTGGTCGGCGAGACCGTGGTCCTGGAGCTCGACGAAGAAGCTGTCGGGGCCGAGCGTGTCGCGAAAGCGCGCCGCGACCTCGCGGGCACCGGCCTCGTCGTCCTCGAGCAGCCGCTGGCACACCGAGCTGCCGAGACAGCCGGTCGTGCCGATGAGACCCTCGCCGTGCTGCTCGAGCAGCTCGAAGTCGACGCGGGGCTTGTAGTGGAACCCGTCGAGGTACGCACCGGACGACACCTTGATGAGGTTGTGGTAGCCGACGTCGTTCTCGGCGAGGAGCGTGAGGTGGAAGATCTCGGCATCGGTGCGGCGCGGCTTGTCGCGACGGTCGCCGGTCGTGAAGTACGCCTCGGTGCCGACGACCGCCTTGATGCCCGCGTCGCGCGCCGCCGCGTACATGTCGAGGACGCCGTACATGTTCCCGTGGTCGGTGATGCCGATGGCGGGCTGTCCGTCGGCCACCGCCTTGGCGACCGCCTCGGTGATCCGGGACGCGCCGTCGAGCATGGAGTACTCGGTGTGCAGGTGGAGGTGGACGAACGACTTGCTCACGTCCGTGTCACTCCCCCTCTTGCGCGGCCGGGCGGGAACGGGCATCGCTCTCCACAGCCCTGTGGAGAACTACATGCCTGTAACTCGCCCCGTTATAGCAGCCACGCCCGACGCCCACGAGAGATCACGCGACGGCCCGTCACGCTCGGCCGCGCCCGGCGAGCAGCGGCACGAGCATCTCGGCCTCGGTGAGCGAGGCATGGGCGGAGACCAGCCCGGCCTCGCGCGGCAGGGCGGGATCGACGACCGCGACCGCCTCGAACGGCGCGATGACGACATCGCCGATCCGGCGCAGCACCGACGGGCCCGGCGGCGGACCGAGCCACCCGTCCGCCAGGAGCTCCTCGCGCGACCGCACCCACGCGTGCGCGCCGTGCTCGTCGCGGGCTGCGGCGAGCAGCTCGGCGGCTGCACCCCGTTTCGCGTGGAGCGCACGGAACCGCCCGTCACCCGAGCACGCGTCCACCAGCTCCTCGAAGGGACCGAGCGCGAGCCAGCCGTCGGGTCCGACGTGCACCTGCCCGTGGTCGGCGGTGACGACGAGCGCGGCCGACGCCGGCAGCGCGTCGAGCAGGGCGGCCACGAGGCGATCCGCGAACGCGAGCTCGGCCCGGTAGAAGCCGTCCTGGAGCCCGTGCGCGTGCGCCACCTCGTCGACGCCCGGGTAGTAGGCGTAGACGAACGGCTCGCCCGCCGTCGCCAGGCGCCGGCAGTGCTCGATGATCTCGGACACCGTGTGCCAGCCGACGAACCGGGCCCCGCGCAGGTGCGCCTCGGTGAAGCCGGTGTTGCGGAACTGCGCCTTGGTGACCACCGGGACGTCGCGGCCACGGAACGGCTCGCGGCGCTGCACCAGGCCCGGATCCGGCGGACGGCGGGCGTCGGTCTGCCACGAGAGCGCGTTCAGCACGTTGCCGTCGACCCGGATGCGGTAGCCGATGAGGCCGTGTTCGGAGGGTGCGGTGCCGGTGGCAAGCGAGGTCAGCGCCGCCGCAGTGGTGGCGGGGGCGACCGTGGTGATCGGGCGCCCGTCCATGGCTGCGAGGGTGGGCAGCGAGTCGGGGTGGGTGCCGACCGCGTCCCACCCGAGCCCGTCCACGACCAGCAGCACGACCGTCCCGGCGTCGCGGACGATGTCGGGGATCCAGGAGTCGTCGGCCATGCCGAGGAGGGCGGGGACGAGCGACGCGATCCCGGGGCCGTCGTAGACCGGCAGCACCGGCGCGGGAGGCGTCATCGCCCGCACGCTACCGGGCGGTCCCGGCGCGACCGTGCTGCGGGTGTGCGCGCCCGCACGTCGCGCGTGGGACCATGGCCCCGTGAAGGTCTCGACGCGAGGCGACTACGC
>CAZKTS010000292.1:0-3106 GCA_964555735.1 uncultured Bifidobacteriaceae bacterium | reverse complement strand
GACGCCAAAACCCCTCAGCGGAAGGCGGAGCGGGGGCGTTCGACGAACTCGTAGGGCAGGCCGTCGGGATCGCTGAGGAAGGCGATCCACATGTCGGGCACCGGCGTGCCCTGGAGCTCCACCACCTCGGGCGCGGCATCGAAGGTCCAGCCCCGCTCGACGAGGACGCGGTGCGCCTCGCGTGTGTCGTCCACGCAGATGGCGGTGCGGTACATGCCGCGGTGGTTGGCCTCCCCGTACGGCGTGCCCGTCGCGGCCGGCTCGAGCCACTGGTGCAGGAGCAGCTCGAAGGGCTCGTCGGGAAGCCGCAGACGCGCCGCCGCGACGAGTCCCGGCGCCCCCAGGCCGAAGCGCGCCGACGGCGCGCGCAGCTGGTCGTCGCGCTCGATGACCGTGAACCCGAGCGCCTCGTACCAGCCGATCGACCGGTCCAGGTCGGAGCACGTGGCGCGCAGGTGCCGCAGCCGAGTCTCGTCGGCACCGAGCGCGGCGTCGGCCACGATGTCGATCGCGACGCCGTCGGGACCGCGCAGCAGCGCTACTCCGTCGCCGCGGCTCTCGACGGTTGCGCCGTGCGCGGCCGTGCGGTCGAGCGCCTCGTCGAACGCACCGACCCCGACGCCGATCGCGTGGAACCCCACGTGGTTGGGCACCGGGTAGGCCTCGCCCACGAGCGGCGGATCCATCCACTGCTGGATCTCGATCGCCGGCGACACCCGGGGCCCGCGCGCGTCGTACGCGAAGCGCGTGTCCGCCTCCATGTCGCCCGGGAGCCCGAGGATGCGTCCGTCGGTGCGACCCGCGCTGGTCTGCATCGTCACCTGGAGACCGAGCGCGTCGGTGAACAGGCGCGCGGTGTCTGCCGCGCTCGGACAGCAGAAGCACGAATGCAGGAACCGACGGGCCTCGACCAGCGCGTCCATCGGCGGCACCCTACCGGCGCCGATCCGGGCCATTGGGGGCCTCCTCTACACTCCGCCCGTGCCGCTGCACCTTCCCGAAGCCGCCGGGCCGCGCACCCCCGCGACGACGACGCCGACGCGCGCGCCGGGATCGGTTCGGCGCACCAGCACGATCGACACCACCCGGCCCGACGGCCTGCTCGGCCGCATGGTGATGAGCGCGCACGCGCGCGATCTCCGCACCACCGCCGACGGTGGGCCCGAGGTGCTCGGAGCCGCGTCGATCGTCGCCGAGGTCGACGGCCCGTCCCGCCGGCTCCAGTCGATCGAGACCTCGCCGACCCAGGATGGACTCGACGCACTCCTCGGGGTCGTCGTCGGTCCGGGCTTCCGCGGCAAGGTCGACGCCGCCGTGCCGGAGCTGCGGGGATCCGGTTCGCTCCTCTACCTCCTGCTCGACGACCTGCCCGGTGCCGCGCTCGTCTCGGGCTACGCCCAGCTGCGCGGCGACGTCGTCGGCAAGGCGAAGGGCGACGAGTACCTCGGTGTTGCCGCCGACCTCTGTGCCGGTTGGGCGCTCGACGGCAGCATGATCGCGGCGATCAAGGAGCACGGCCAGAACCCCGCGCCGCTCGGCCCACCCGCGCCGGTGCTCTCGACCACCGCCGACCCGCACGCGTTCCACGCGCTGCCCGAGCTCGCACCCACCGCCACGCGGCGCCTCCGGCGCATCGACGTCGGCCCCGGTGCCGCGGACGGCAGCCACCCGGTCGACGTGTTCTTCCGTGACACCTACCGAGGTGAGGACGGAGAGGAGATCGTCGTGCACGAGTACTCGGTCACCGCCACGGTCGACGGCAGCGCGCGCACGGTCCTGGCCATCGACGCGCGCCCCGACGTCCTCCCGTGGATGGAGTGCCCGCAGGCCGTCGCGAGCGCGTCGCGCCTGGTGGGCGAGCAGCTCGCCGGGCTCCGGCCGCTCGTGCGGACGACGTTCGTCGGCACCACCACGTGCACGCATCTCAACGACGTGCTCCGCGGCCTCGCCGACGTCCCGAGCCTTCTCGACGCGGTCGACGCCCCCGACCCGGTGACGGCATGAGCAAGAGCGGAGCCGTGGCCGGACGGCCGGGACGGCGGAGCGGAAGCGACCCGGCGAGATGACCTGGGCGCTCGATCGTCGCGGCCTGCTCGTGATCGGCGCGTCGGCCGGCATCGGCCGAGCACTCGCGGTCCGCGCCGTCCACGACGGCGCCGACGTCGTGCTGGTCGGGCGACGGGCCGACCGGCTCGACGAAGCCATCGTCGAGGCCGGCGGTGGCCACCCGATCGTCGCCGACATCACCTCGGTCGACGACTGCAACCGACTGGTGGCGGAGGCAGCCGAGCACCTCGGATCCATCGACGCGATCGTGATCGCGTCCGGCGTCGGCGGGTTGGCGCGGCTGCGCGACACGACGCCTGAGGAGTGGCGCACGGTGTTCGACGTCAACGTCATCGGCCCGTCGATGGTGGTGACCGCGGCGCTGCCTCACCTCCCGCCGGGCGCGTTCGTGGGATTCGTCTCGTCGGAGTCCGTCGGACGGCCCCGCACCGGGCTCGTGCCCTACAGCTCGAGCAAGGCCGCACTCGAGGAGTCGGTGCGCGGCTGGCGCGAGGAGCACCCCGAGATCCGGTTCTGCACCATGCGCGTCGGCGCCACCCAGGACACCGAGTTCTCGCGCGACTTCGACTTCTCGCTCGCCGGCGATCTGTTCCCGTCGTGGATCAGCCACGGCCACATGGCCGCGATGATGATGGAGCCTGCCGAAGTCGGTGGCGCACTGGCCGCCGCCGTCGCGGCTGCGCTCGCACATCCGGGCGTCGACCTGCAGGACGTCACCATCCGGCCGCCGGGTCCGCTCATGACGCCGGCGAACGACACGCTCATGGACTCGCTCGAAGCGCACCAAGCCGCGCACGAGCGCTGATTCGAGCGCGAACCCTCGCCGGTACACTCGGGCGCGTGGCGGCCACCGATCAACGGAGCGAGCTCGTCGACGAGGTGACCGCGCGTCTCCGACGCGTCAACCAGCGAGCAACGGCCAACCGCATGGAGCTCGTGAGCGTGCTGCGTGACGCGACCCGCCCTCTCACGATCCCCGAGATCCTCGACGAGCGCGGTGGTCTGGCGCAGAGCAGCGTCTACCGCAACCTCGTGATCC
>CAZKTS010000291.1:0-9206 GCA_964555735.1 uncultured Bifidobacteriaceae bacterium | reverse complement strand
GCCAACCGCACGCTGGCCGCGGCCTGAGCCGACAGCGATTACGTGGCGAACCTGTGGGCCGACAAATCGGTGAAATTTCTCGCCCCGTAATACAAGTCGGAAGCCTTCCTTCGCAAGGCGTAGCGGACAGGTTGCGGCCATGTCCTGCCGGTGGCGATTTTTCCCCAAAGCCGACCTTGAGTGGACGGTGCCCCCGTAAGCCGCCATTCGCCTGGCTACTCGACTTTTCGCAGGCAAGGGGCAGCCTTCCGAGCGCTGCAGACGTTGGCCATCGCCTACCCGAGCTCTCGGTCTAGCCATCAAGAGACGTAGCCGTATGGAAGAATGCGGTAGCGAGAATGACATAAAGCCGACCCTGAACCCGACGTCCGGAGCGTTCAGACTAACCACCACAAGAGTCAGCTCTGCAATACGGTAGTAAGAGCTTTACCCGGCCGAATCTCGCTCGGAGTAGCCGGCCTCGCTCTGGCGGCAGATCACCAGCACGAACACCGTATGAATCCCGGGGACATGGCGATACAAGATCAAATATCCATGCGAACGACGGCCGATCACCAGTTCGCGTTCGCTATTCGCAACCGGACGACCGATCAACAAGTTCTGCTCCAGAATTTCAACGGGGGCGATGATCCAGTGCAACAACAGCCGCGCAACAGCCGCGCGAGCAGGTGATATGACGGTATCTGTCTGGTCACGTCGGTCACAGGAAAATGGGCTCGTGAAAGGAGGAAATGTCTGGGTTGAAGCGGATGTTCCTGAAGGTGACTTGTTAGCGCATCTTTTACTCCGGTTGTGTTTGCTTCACCGGCCGTCTGTGCAGCAGGTAAACCAGCGCAAGCATGGCGATGACTATGAAACTGAAGGAGATGATCGAGTGGGGCGCCAGGCTGGGGATACCGGTCAGCGGCATGCCGTCGTTGCCGCCGGGGACCATTGCGGCCGCGCCGCCCATTAGCGTGCCCCCCAAGATGTTGCCGATCAACGGCCGCGATCGCGGCCACTGCAGCCGGAAACTACCGCTGCTGAGCGCCGCGACAATCCCGCCGACGATCTGTGCCAGGGTGCAAGAGGCGGCCAACAGCGTAAGCCCCGACACCCTGGCATCGAGTGCAACTCGGGTGGTGCCGGCCACCACACTGGCGTAGTCCCAGCCGGCCACCGCGACGTACAGCGTGCCGCCTCCGATTCCGGCTACCAACACCGTCGCGACCGCCGTCTCGGAGCGCGCCCACAGCCGCTCAATCACCGCGGGACGCACCAACATTGCAAGAGCGAACAGCCCCAGTGGGGTTAGCCACAAGGCGGCCGCGGCACCGGGGCCGACCAAGGCGGAGGTCCGGTTCAGAGCGGGCGCCACCAAACCCAGCAACTGATCCACCAGGATCACCCCAAGGGATAAGCCGGCCAGGGTCCCCAGGTAGGTCAGGTTGCCGCTCACCAGCTGGACGAAGGTGCCGAACATGCAGCCCCGGTTCAGATGGGCGCCCAGACCCATCACTAAGCCGCCCAGCAGCGCGGTGAGCCACAGGCCGTGGCTGTCCGACAGGGCAAATAACCCAGGAAACAGCCAGTTCAGGGGCACCACCACCAACGCCGCCCAGGCGGTGGCGCCGACAAATACCAGCAGACGACCCGGATCGCCGTGCTGGACAATGTCTTCCGCCGCCGCATAGGTGCACAGACCGGCCCGCTTCATGGCGAAACCGACAGCAAAGGCGACGGCGATAGCGCTCAGGGCAAACGACACACGGTTCTCCTCATCGTCAATGGGGTGACTGACAACGACTCAGTCGACGATCCGCCCCCCTTTCCAGAAGGCCAGGAAACCGCGGATATCTGCTCAACGTTTGACTCCTTTGGCGCCAAGGGTCGTCCGTATGCAGTTTGAGCGGTTCGGCTACTTCGTTAGCGACCGGCACGAGCACCGCGCAAGGGCAGCAGTGTTTAACCACGTTGTCACCCTGCGAGACACGAAATTGCGCGAAGAATCCGTTTTTGTGTCGGCTGAGGTTGTGCGCGGCGGCAGAATCCCTTATACGACGGCGGGAGCTGCTGGTGGGCCAGCTACTACCATTCCGACTGCCAGAAATCTGATACAGTCGCGGCGCTCGCGGGAATCCGCGGCCACCGCGAAATGAGGCGCCTGCTCGGCCCGGAGCAGCGCTGGTACAGGGATAGTGGTGGTCTTGATTGGCTGAGACAGGCATGTCATCCACCCAGTGCCTGTAACAGATCGCCCCGACGCAATAGCCCTCCCTTCACGACACGCGCGTACACGCCGCCGTGACCGCGCATCGCGTTGTATCCGCCCGGGCCGAGCACGTCTTCCATGCGTGAACACGGCTCGCACGGGCCGCTCACTTCGATGACCGCCGATGGTCCGATCCGCCACAGCCGCGGTTGATCGGCAAATGGCGACCGCAGGCCCAGCAGGTTCAGCCCGGAGACGACAAGATTTCGCCGCAACAACGCAGGATCGATCCGCTCGCCCCCCGTCCAGCGCGCCAGCAGCGGCAAATGCTCGGCCTGGATCAGCGTCAGGGCGCGCGCCTGCCCGTTGACGCCCAGTGCGGTGCGCGCGGCGTGCCGGTCGCCCAGCAGCCCCCGCCCCTCGACCAACTCTGCCTCGTCCACTACGACCGCAGCCACTCCGCGTGCCGGACGCAGCACGATGGTCTCGATGCGGCCGGGCTGGGGTCCGGCCGATATCAATTCGCGCAGACTTCCCATTAACGTGCGCCGCACCGCTTCAAGCGAGCGGCTCCTCCCCGCTGGCTGAATCCACCCCTGGCGCCACCTGCCGCACTAGGCCGTCGGCGTCAACGTGGAAGTCGTTGAACACTACCCGATCCTGCGGGTCGATCACGATGAACCATGGCGTGCCGCCGGTGCGGTAGCGCATCAGGATATCCGACCTCAGGCCGGTAGCCGCATCGCCGGGATCATGCGCGAAGGGAATGGACAGGCGCTGCTCGGCCTGGAAACCGAGCATCGCGTCGTAGGTGTTGACCTCAAAGCCTTCGAACACGGTTTGCACGGCCAGCAACGCGACGCTGTCTTGTCCGGCCAAACCCTGCACCAGCGCCCGCATCGTCGGCGCGCCGTGCGAGTGGCAACCCGGACACCAACTCTGAAAACAGAACAGAATTTTCCATCGTCCGCTCAGATTGGACAGGGTCAGCGGCGCACGCGGCCGTCCCTGGGCATCCACCCAGCGCTGCGCCGACCAGGCCGGGGCGAGTTGCCCCACGATCCCCAACTCGTGCACAGGCCGCTTCATTTCTCCTTCTCCAGCGCGACTGCATTGATGCAGTAACGTAACCGGCTAGGCGGTGGTCCGTCCGGAAACACGTGACCCAAATGCGCGGCACAGACGTTGCAGCGGGTCTCGATGCGCTGCATGCCATGACTGCCGTCGGAGATGTAGGCAACGACATTATCGCTCAGCGGTTGCGTGAACGAGGGCCAGCCGGTGCCCGATTCGAACTTGTTCGCAGCGTCAAACAACTCCGTGCCGCAGCATACGCAGCGGTAGCGTCCGGGCTCGAACAGGCTGCACATGGCTGAGCTGAATGCACGCTCGGTGCCGGCAAGGCGAGTGACGCGGAACTGTTCGGCCGTGAGTTGCTTGCGCCACTCGTCGGGTGTCTTCTCGATGCGCCGGTCGGGCGCGGGATTGCCCTGCTGGGCGCGTGAAATAACGTCAGTCCATTGGTGCATCTCGATCTCTCCAAAAAAGCCACTCGCCGGATGCAATGTATGGCCCTCAATGGGCCAACTGACCAACCAGCAGCAGGGCGCCGAAACCAACGGCGGCAACGGTGCCGGCAAATCGCGGCGTGCCATGCACGGCCTCGGGGATGATCGTCTCGGTCACCATCGCGATCAGTGCGCCGGCGCCGAACAACTCCAGGACGGCCGATGTGCCGGGTGAAATGCTGTCGGCCAGAACGAAGCCCACGCCCGTAACCGCCACCGTAGCGATGGCCACGCCCCCCCACACCGACAGGATCCAGCCCGGCTTTCGACCTGCCGCGAGCATCCCCGCCGAGCCCGACAACGCTTCGGGTAGATTGCCCAGCGAGATGGCAGTGATCAGCACCATCTGCGGTCCAACACTTTTCAGCGTCAGTCCAAGCACCAGCGCTTCGGGAATGGCATCCATCGCCGTGCCGAGCGCAATCGCGAGCCCGCTGCCCGGCGCGAGCGCCTCCTGAGGCTGGGCGACACACTCCCCGCAGCGCTTCCTGTCTGCCGCGCCGCGTGCAGCCAGGGCGGCATTGGCGCCGCTGAATGCGAGGGCTCCGACGAGCAGGGCCAATAGCCCGGCGGCGGCGGACGGCACAATCCCGATGGCGTTCGCGGCCAACTCCACCGTGGCCGCCGCCAGCAGAAGGCCGGCAGCCACCGCCATGGTCGCCGCCACGGACCGATGCGTCAGACTCCCGTACAACCCAATAAAGGCGCCCACCGCGAGGCCAGCGACGGATACCAGCCCCCAACCGAGGGCGGACGCGAGGTGAAAAATCGGCGAATCCATATGCGACAAAGCTCCCGTTTCGGATTTACGCTTTGGACGAGAGAGAGGCTCCTTGCAGCCTAGGACGCGCCAGGAACCAATGGTCTGTTTGGTTTGATCAATCGTCTGATCGGAACCGCTGGTTATCTTGAATGCGATTACGTCGAATGGGGATGCACGGTGTGGGCGTTCGTCGCCGCAGGTTGGTCCGAGACGAACGGCAAAGCATTCGAGACAATTGAATCCGTTGCAGGTGTCAGTATTCCTTCACCCGAGACGCAGCGGCGCACGCCGGGCGCGGCGGGACGACCATCACAGAGAAGGAAAGGAGTGATCATGACACCCATGACAGCAATATTCGGACATCGGATGACGGCATCGACACCCGCGAAGGCATTGGCCTGCAGCATCGTGGCGCTTTCCGCGCTCACGGCAGGATCTGCCGTGGCCGCAGACGCTGCGATGTCGAAAAACTCCGCCTATCCGCAGATCGAATATGCGCCGGAGTTCAACGCCAAGGGCGAACTGGTGCAGCCGGTGGATTTCCGCCAGTGGGTGTTCATCGGCGCGCCGCTGACGCCGCACGGGCTGAACAACGGCAAGGCCAACTTCCCTGAGTTCCATAACGTGTACGTGCAACCGTCGGCGTTCAAGGCCTACCGCGCAACCGGCAAGTGGCCTGAAGGAACCATGATGGTCAAAGAGCTGCAGTTGGTCGACGGGCCGGCCGAGTTTCCGGACGGTTCGCGCTTCGAGCCCTCTGGCCGGGGCTATTTCCCGGGCGCTGTCAACGGCCTGGACGTGTCCGTCAAGGACAGCAAGCGCTTCGCCGAGAGCAAGAACTGGGGCTTCTTCAACTTCAACCACAGCGCACCGCCCTACCTGAAGGCGGCGTCGCTGCGCCCGGTCGGGGAGTGCGCAGGCTGCCACATTGCGAACGCCGATGAAGACATGGTGTACGTCAGGCTCTACAAGCCGATCCTGAATCCGCTTCCTCGTTAAGCGCGCTACGACCTAGGAGAAAGTGATGATGCAAAGCTGCGTTCGTTACGTCCTATTCGGGGCCACCATCGTGGCGGCGACGGCCGCAGCCGCGGATTCATCGGCTCGGCGAGGGGAGGAGGCATCCTTCAGCTCCCTCGTCGACGCCGGTGGCAACATCACCTTCCCCGCGCATTTCCCCAGCGGCTACGTGCACATCGGCTCCTGGGCGGTGGCCGGAGCCGATGGTGTGGCCGACACGCACGTCGTCTATGCGCGCCCCGAAGACGTGGCGCATTACCGCCGTAGCGGCGCGTTCCCCGACGGGGCCGTGATCATCAAGGAGGTGCTCGAGGCCATCGGATCTGCCCATACGACCGGGAAGGCCTTCTGGGGCGCTCATGGAAAAACCTGGTTCGTCATGGTCAAGGACGTCAAGGGGCGCTTCCCAGCCAACCCGTTGTGGGGTGATGGCTGGGGCTGGGCACAGTTCGATCCGAAGGATCGCTCAAAGCAAATCGCCACAAACTACAAGACCGACTGCCTCCAATGTCACGTTCCGGCCAAAGCGATGGACTGGATCTACGTCTACGCCTATCCAGCGCTCGGCGAAAAGGCGCTGCAGTTCACCCCCGAGGCCGCGCGCAGCGGAGGTCTGAAACCGGACGAAGGGCATCGCATCAAGGCCACGACCAGCGGCGCGCAATTGACGGACGAGCAGCCAAAGGTGGCCATGGGCAAGCAACTGTTCATGCAGACCTGTACCGCCTGCCACTCGGCCACCGCCAACGAGCACGGCACCGGGCCATCGCTGTTCGGGGTGATGGGGCGTACGGCCGGAAGCGCACCGGGTTATCAATACTCCGGTGTATTACGTAACTCTGGCGTGGTCTGGTCGCCCGGGAATCTCGTCAAGCATCTGGCCGATACACGCGGCTTCATCCCCGGCAACCTGATGGGGCGCTTCTTCAAGGGCGTCGCCGCGACCGACGAACGCGATGCGATCGTCGCCTACCTTGCGACATTGAAGTAATTGGAGTTCACCATGAATACGACCGAAACTGCGATCCTTGCGGGAGGCTGCTTCTGGGGCATGCAGGATCTGATCCGCAAGCTGCCCGGCGTAACGGGCACGCGCGTGGGTTATAGCGGCGGTGACGTTCCCAACGCCACCTATCGCAATCATGGCAGTCACGCCGAGGCGATCGAAGTGGTGTTCGATCCCCGCAAACTGAAATATCGCGACCTCCTGGAATTCTTCTTCCAGATCCACGATCCCACTACGACCAACCGGCAGGGCAATGACCGTGGCGCGTCGTATCGCTCCGGCATCTACTACACCAGCGAGGTCCAGCGCGAGATCGCCATCGACACCATCGCCGATGTCGAGGCCTCCGGCCTCTGGCCTGGCAAGGTGGTGACCGAGGTGCGGCCCGCCGGCGAATTTTGGCAGGCAGAGCCCGAGCACCAGGACTATTTGTTGCGCAACCCCGGCGGCTACACCTGCCACTTTGTGCGACCCAACTGGAAGCTGCAGCGGCGCCCGGTCGAGAACAACCGTTCGACGACATGAACGCCCACCGGACATCGGGGACAGGACCCCGCTGTTCTCGCAGTGAAATGCGATTGGGAATGAACGACTTTGGAGCGATGCCGGAGAGGTCGAAAACCATCAAGCCGATTGCCGCACGTTTGGGGCACCTGCTCATCATCGGCTTGATGCTTACTGCTCTGCTCACCGGGTTGGAGGCGTTCGATTTCAGCTCGCCGCCGCGCATACTGACACGGGACGGGCTTTTTGCACTGCATCGCGGGGCCGGGCTGATGGTGGGCATGCTGGCGATCGTGTGGCTCTGGTTGCGGCGCGACTGCTTCCGACAGGGCTGGGTTGGCTTCTGGCATGCGCTGCTGTTGAACATCGCGCTGCTGATTCCGCTCGCACCCTGGCTGGCGCGGATGCTCGAAGGCCGCCTGGAGGAAGCATTTGCCTTGGTGCCCGTGTACAACCTTGTCTCCCGCCCGGAGAGCGGCCTGTCCTACCTGTTGTTCCACTGGCACAGGATGCTCATCGCTGGTTTTCTGGTTCTGTTGGGTATCCATGTTGCAGCAGCCTTGTTCCATGCCTTCGTATTGAAGGACAAACTGCTGTCTCGAATGTTTTTTTGGCGCGACCCTTCGTGATCGGATTGAACGCCAGCCGCGAGTTGAGAACGCGCCTGCCATCGGAGGGCAGTGCCGCTTTTTTCGAGTGCTGGGTTACGACCGCGCGGCAGCGCCCTAACGTGCGCAACTCGGGCAGCCGTTTCCACCCGGACTAGCGATTGCGGCGCACCGAGAACGTATCGCGCTGGTCGTGGGTATACGCCACCGACCCGCGAGCGCGACGGGTGGCGCCACGCGGCTACGATTGAGCACGCGCGGCCAGCCACTGAGTGGGAGATTGCCCCACGCTGCGAACGAACGCTCGCGTAAAGGCCGCAGCGCTGGAGTATCCGGCCCGCGTGGCAGCCACCTTAGCGGGCCGGCCGCGGAGCAGGAGTTCCTGCGCCACACTCATGCGCAAGGCCGCGAGATAACTTATCGGCGGCAAGCCCATGATCTGATGGAAATGCTCGGCAAAACGTGCACGTGACAGATTCGCCTCCTCGGCCAGTGTCTCCAAGGTCCAGTGGCGTTGCGGATTCTCGTGCATGCCAGCAAGGCTGCGTGAAAGGTGCGGATCGGCCAGGCCGGCCAGCAAGCCTTGGCGGACGACCCCCGCATCAATCTGATGACGGATCAGGCAAATGAAGATGTATTCAAGCAACCGATCCAATGCGGTCTGCCGACCACAGTTGGCGCCATCGAACTCACTGAAAAGTAACTCGAGCGCAGGTCGCAACTGTGGCAGGGTCGAAAAGGGCATTGCAATCACTGCAGGCAACGCCAGCGCCAGCGGCGCGCCGGCGTGCGCGCCGATCTCGACTGTGGCGCATACCAGTGTGGCGTCGTTGCCCTCGTCGGCGGTCAACGTGTGAGGTAAGGAGCGCGGCACCAGGACGGCGCCAGGCTCGGCCAGATGCAAGGCCCGCGAAGCGTGCGGCTGGACCGTAATGCGGCCGGCCCGCAGCAAGTGCAGATGACCCAGCCCATCGTCATGTCCATCGGCGAGCATGCCGCACACAGCACCGCTGAACGACATCCGTGCCGCGGGTTTGAAATGCGCAAAGAGTGTGTCGAGCGCATCCATTATTTCTCCTGAGCTTCGGCTGCCTCGCGGGCAGCACTGTTGGATGAAACAGACATTATCCCGATCTGCGTTGCCTTCTGGTCTACGGCGCACAGGCGGTGCTGCGTTGGCACCGCGCATAGGCGGCAATCACCCATGGCGCGATCGCCTGGTCATGCATGCGGCACAATGATCCCTGCGAGCCTGTCCTGCGCAGCCGTCGCTCGCCAGAGAAGATTGGTTCATGCTGATCCCTTCGGGGCGCGGGCCGTTCGACGTTATCCCGTGGGCCGCTTTCGAACCTGCCGCTTAAATTCCCGCATCGTCCTGAGAGGATTCAACGGCCGCTTGCACGACGTTGGCTCTATCGGCGAACGTCCGGTCTGGAAATGCTCGAACGGCAGGTCGGGGTCGTTAGGGTGAGTTGGGGATTTCGGCAACCGGTCAATCCTCTTGCATATCGCAGAGCGGAATCGAGCGACACCATTGGCCGAACAC
>CAZKTS010000290.1:0-18297 GCA_964555735.1 uncultured Bifidobacteriaceae bacterium | reverse complement strand
CGCCTCTCCCTCCAGGGCGCGTCGCTCGCCGAGCGGGTCACGTACCACGACTCCTGCTACCTCGGTCGTCACAACGACGTGTACCTCGCCCCGCGCAAGGTCATCGGCTCGCTCGCCGGCATCGACATCGTCGAGATGCCGCGCAACGGCACCAAGGGCATGTGCTGCGGGGCCGGTGGGGCGCGCATGTGGATGGAGGAGCACATCGGCACCAAGGTCAACGACGCTCGGTCCGAAGAGGCGCTCGCCACGGGCGCGTCACGGATCGCGGTCGCCTGCCCCTTCTGCTACGTGATGATGGAAGACGGCGTGAAGGGCAAGGGCCGCGACGAGGACGTCAAGGTCCAGGACATCGCCGAGGTCCTGCTCGAGGCGATGGAGAACGCCGACACGACGCCGGTCGCGGCGGTCGACTTCACGCCGGGGATCTGACCCTGCGGCGCGGGGGGCCCGGCGCATGATCCACTGGCTCGCCTCCCTCCCCGCCTACGTCCTCTTCCCGGCGTTCGCGATCATCGGCGTCGGCCTGACGATCGGGCTCGACGTCGTCGTCCGGCACTTCGTCGAACCCGAGACGCGTGCCCGCGCGAGCTCGACGGCGTCGGTGACGCTCCAGGTCACGGCCACGATCTACGCCATCCTCATCGCGTTCGTGATCGTCGACGCCTACACCCAGGTGCGCGACACGCAGAGCGAGATCTCGGACAAGGCGTCGAACCTGGCGATCGTGTTCGAGAACAGTCGGGAGTTCGACAGCAGCTCCGGCAGCGCGGTGCGGGCCGCGGACCTCGCGTACGCGCGGGCGGTGATCGACCGCGGTCTCCCGCGGCTGCAGACCGCGAGCGAGCCCGATCCGCACACCGACCGCAAGCTCGAGGCGCTCTTCAACGCGGTCCGGGCCGTCGAGCCGAAGGACCAGTCGGACCAGGCCGCCTACCAGGCCACGATCAACGCACTCGACGGCATCGTCAGCACACGCGCCGAGCTCATCGACTCGGCGCGCGCGCAGGTGCCCGATACGTTGCTGGCGCTGCTCTTCGTCATCGGCATCATCGTGATGTTCATCGCGACGCTGCTCGACACTCAGCACCGACGGTCACATCTGGTGATCCTCTCGGCGCTCGCACTGGTGATCTGGTTGACGCTCGCGCTCGTCGTGAGCCTCGACTACGCGTTCGACGGCGTGATCCGGGTCTCGGACCAGCCGATCCGCGAGTTCGTGGAGTTCCGCGCCGCGCGGTAGGCCGTTCAGCCCTGGGCGGCGGCGTAGGCGGCGACCACGGGGGCGACCGCCGCGACGAGCTGGTCGCGCTCGGCGCCGGACATGGCCTCGAGCGCCACCGCGAACATCCGGTCGGTGGCTTCGTCGGCGGCGATGTGCTGCGCCCGCAGCGGCTCGACGTCGGCCGCGCCCTCGGGCCAGCCGAACAGCGCGGTCTGCTCGGGGTGCTTGAGCGTGAGCGCCTGGAGCGGCGTGAGCCCTTCGGTGATGACCGCGCTCAGGTGCAGCCCGCCGCGCAGCTCGCGCAGCACGTGGAGCAGCTGCATCGCCCGCGCCGGTGCGTCGTCGGGGCGCGGCATCGACCGCCAGCCGCCGAAGAGCGGTGCACCCACCGTGCTCGCACCGTCGACCACACGCTCGAGCGCGTCCACCGTCGAGAGCAGCTCGTCGACCTCGCTCAGATGTGCACGACCCCAGGCCTGGCAGGCCTCGGCGTACGCAGCCGCAGCGGCCGCGGGTGTGACCTTTGCCGTCGCGCTCGTCCAGTAGCCCCGTACGAGCCCCGGCTCGAAGTAGCCGAAGCTCGCGACCACGACGTCGGGGTCGACGACGTCACCGAGGACGCCGCCGCGTCCGAGCGCGTAGAACTGGCCGAAGTCGAGACCGAGCCCCGCGCCGCGCTCCGCGGTCGCGGGGGCGAGCATGAACGCGCCGCCGATGCCGACCAGGTCGCGCGTCTGCCGCGCGCACTCGACCGCGTCCATGTCAGCCGTCCTTCCGGAAGTTGAGGTAGTAGCGCGACGGGGTCGGACCGCGCTGCCCCTGGTACTTGGAGCCCGTCGTCTGGCTGCCGTACGGGTGCTCGGCCGCGGTCGTCATGCGAAGGAACGAGATCTGGCCGATCTTCATCCCCGGGTACAGCGCGATGGGCAGGTTCGCCACGTTGGAGAGCTCGAGGGTCAGGTGGCCGTCCCAGCCCGCGTCGACGAAGCCCGCGGTGCTGTGGATCAGCAGGCCGAGCCGGCCGAGCGAGCTCTTCCCCTCGAGCCTCGCCACCAAGTCGTCGGGCAGCGCGACGCGCTCGAGCGTCGAGCCGAGGACGAACTCTCCGGGGTGGAGGATGAACGCGCCGCCGTCGTCGACCTCGACCAGCTCGGTGAGGTCCTCTTGGGGCTGCTTCGGGTCGATGTACGGCGTGGTGTCGTTGCGGAACACCCGGAAGTAGCGATCGACGTGGAGATCGACGGACGACGGCTGCACCGACGCGTCGCCGAGCGGGTCGATGATGATGCGACCGGCCGCGAGCTCCTCACGGATGGTGACGTCGGACAGGATCACGGGGCGGGAGCCTATCGGCGCGCCTAGCGTCCGGCTCGTGACCTACGAGGAGATCATCAGCGAGCTCGTGCGCGTCGTGGAGGCGGTCGGCGCGGCAGTCATGGTCGTCGGCGGCTTGCTCGCGTTCGTGCGGGCGGGTCTGCACCTCCAGGCCCACGCTCCGGTGTACGCGGCGCTGCGTCAGGACCTCGGCCGGGCCATCCTGCTCGGCCTCGAGATCCTGATCATCGCCGACATCATCCGCACGATCGTCGTGGACCAGTCGCTCGAGAGCGTCGGTGTGCTCGGCCTGATCGTCGTCGTCAGGATCCTGCTCAGCTTCTCGCTCGAGGTGGAGATCGACGGTGCGTGGCCGTGGAACCGCTGGCGCATGCGAGCCGCGGAGGACGACTCCTCCGCGCCGGGCTGACGCGCCGTCAGGCGGGCTCGGCCTCGGTGAGCTGCTGGAGCTCCCGTGCGATCGCGCGCGCCACGGCTTCGACGTTGCCCGGGTCGAGATACGAGTCGTGCGCGCCGGGGACGCGAGCGACGGTGATCGGGCCGGTGACGGTCGCCTGCAGCAGCGCCACGTCCTCGACCTCTTCGTCGGGCGCGAACGATCCTTGTCGGCGGTTCATCGCGGCGACATAGAGCACCCGACCGTCGTACGGCCGGAGCCGGATCCGCCGGAGCGGCCGCTCGTCCTCGCCGCGGCGGGCACCGAAGAGCTCGCGCCCGGCGTGCACCGCGAGGTGCTTCGCCCGCCGCAAGCGATCGTGCACCCCCGATCCCTTCCACCGGTGCCGGGCGAGGTCGTGGCGGAGGCGGAGCCGGCCGACGACCGAGCGCGGCAGGAGGGTGTCGAGGATGACGAGCAGCGCCACCGACTCGCCGGCCTCGCGCAGGAGCCTGGCCATCTCGTAGGCGAGGAGACCTCCCGCCGAGTGGCCGCCGAGCAGGTACGGGCCGCTCGGCTGCACCTCCCGCACGCTCGCGACGCGCGCGCGAGCGATCTCGGTCAGGGCGCGCGTGGTCAGCGGACCGGTGAACGACGGCACCGCGCGCACCGGTCGCTCCGCATCCAGCTCGCGGAGCGCTCGCGCCAGCGGGCGCAGCCGGAACACCCGGGACCCTGCGCCGGTCACGACGAAGAGCGGCGTCTCAGCACCGGACGCGGTGAGCAGAACCGTCGAAGCGGCCGGCGAGCTCGGCGACGAGAGGCGCGCGGCGAGCTCGGCGATGGTCGGCGCTTCGAGCAGCGTCTGCTCGGGCAGGTCCACGCTGAACTGCTCCTGGAGCGCGGCGAAGAGCTCGAGGAGGTCGAGCGAATCGGCACCCAGCTCGAACAGATCGTCGTCCCGCCCCACCCCGTCGACCTTCAGGATCTCCTGGACGATGGCCTGGAGCGCTCGCTCCCGATCGTCGACCGGCGGCTCGTAGGGCGGTCGGACCGCGAGCGCGTCGGCGGCGAGGGCGCGCAGTGCCGCGCGGTCGATCTTGCCCGTGCGGGTGCGCGGCAGCTCCGGGACCGCGTAGAAGAGCGACGGGACGAACTGCGCGGGCACGCGGCTCGCGAGCTCGGCGCGCAACGCCGGGCTCCGCAGGCGCGACCGCGGCGCCGGCACGAGGTACGCCACCAGCATCGGCGCCCCCTTCGCGTCCGGTGCGGCCGTGACACCGGCCTCCGCCACGCCCCGCAGCGCGAGCAGCGCCGCCTCCACCTCCGCCGGCTCGATCGTGAAGTTGCGGATCTTCAGGCGTTCGTCGTTGCGTCCGCAGTACTCGAGCGAGCCGTCGGGGTGGAACCGCCCGAGATCACCAGTGGCGAACTCCCGATCTCGACCGCTGCCGCGGACGCGCGCCGCGGTCAGCTCGGGCTCCCCCAGATAGCCGAGCATCACGCCACCGCGCACGACGATCTCACCGGTCGCGCCGGGCGGGAGCAGCCGGCCGTCGGCATCGACGACTCGCACGTCGGCGCCGGGGAAGGGCGCGCCCACCACGGTGATCGGCCGTTCGGCGTCGTCCTCGGACCGGGGCACGACCCGACCGGCGATCAGCCCGGCCTCGTTCATCCCGAACTCGAAGCGCAGCTCCGCATCGGCGGGGAGGTAGCGACGGGCCGCCGCGGCGTCGCCCGGCAGCAGCGGCTCGCCGACGGTGCGGACCGCTCGCACGGGGTGCAGGGTCGTGCCTGGAGGGAGCGCGTCGCCGAGCGCCCGCAGCAGGCCACGCGTCATCGGGACGATCGTCACCCCCTCGGAGGCGATCCAGGCCGGGATCTCGGTCAGCCCCCGTCGACCGAGGTCGAAGCCCGAGGTCGTCGCACCGATCATGAGGGCATAGAGCGCCGCGGTGGCCGCCGTGCCGGTGCCGACACTGATCGCCCCGAAGACGTCCGTGGGCTCGAACAGGCCGGCCGCATCCATCCGGGCGAGGAACTCGAGCATGCCTCGCTCGGCGTGCACGACGCCCTTCGGGCGGCCCGTCGACCCGGAGGTGAAGAGCACGACCGCCGGCGCTTCGGGATCCAGCCGCGGCAGCGCCGCTGATGATCCTGCGTCCTCGAGCTCCTCGACGACCAGGACGTGGTCGTCGCCGACCAAGGATCCCCCGAGGGCAGCGGTCGCTCGATCGGTGAGCACATGGGTTGCCTCGAGACGCTCCAGGCAGGCGCGCAGATGATCCTCGGGTGCTCGCGCGTCGAGCACCGACGTGAGCCGACCGCTCCGGCGGGCCCCGAAGTACTGCACCAAGACCGTGGATCCGTGCGACCCGATCACGGGCACGGTCGAGCACGCCGCGGGCAGCCGCTCCACCAAGGTGCTCGCGATCCGTGCACTGCGATCGGCGAGCGCACCGTAGGAGATCGACCCCGCCTCGTCACGGAACGCGGGCTGGTCAGGCCTCTCCTGCGCGATCTCGATGATCCGCTCGGTCGCGGTAGCCGCACGCGCGTCCGCAGTCCTCAGGGCCATCGACAACGGTACCTGCGTCATCGTTCCGATCGCCGATCAGTCGACCACCGGCGTGCGCGCGTCGACGGCGCCCAACGCAGCAGCAACTGCAGCCGCCACCGCGTCGACCGAGCCCGGTTCGAGCAGCGAGCTGTGCGTACCCGGCACGGACACGATGGAGTAGTCGCCGGTGACGACGCGTCCGAAGGCCTCGGCATCGTCCATGCCGATGGCGCGCTCCTCGCGCATCTGGTCCATCGCGTGCACGTAGAGCACGCGGCCGTCGTACGGCTCGAGCGTGTAACCGTCGCGCAGCACTGCACCCAGCTCGACCATCACGTCCTGGCGCGCGCGCCGACCGGGCGCCTCCGCGCGATGCCGCCGCTTCTGCAACCACGTCGGGATGAGTCCGTAGATGCCGGCGGTGAAGTACACGAGATGGCGAGCCCGGCGGAACCGTCGACGAAGGCTGGCGCCGGCCCATGGCCCGCTGGTCCGAGTCCAACGCCGTTCGTAGGCGACGGCGCTGCGCCGTGATCGCGGGACGCCCGAATCGAACAACACGACGAGGTCGACTGCCTCTCCGGCGGCCTGCAGCTGTCGGCCGATCTCCAGCGCGACGAGGCCCCCCGAGGAGTAGCCACCGAGCCGATAGGGCCCGTTCGGCTGGACCTCGCGGATCCCCGCGACCCGGCGCGCCGCGATCGCGTGCAGCGAGCGAGCACCTCGGTCGCCGTCGTCGAACGACTCGATCGCGTAGACCGGCCACGGGCCGTGGGCGGAGAGAGTGCGGGCGAGCGGCAGGAAGGAGAAGCCCGGCATCCCCCGCCCGGTCACGGCGAACAGCGGCGGCGCGTCGCTCGCGTCGCCGAGGAGCATCGCGAGGTGCTCGGCCGTCGGTGCATGCTGCTCGACGCGAGCTGCGAGCAGGGCGACCGTCGGGGCCTCGAGCACCGTCTGTTGGGGCACGGCGACGCCGAGGTCGTCCGCGAGCGCGGCGAAGAGCTCGAGAAGGTCGAGGGAGTCCGCGCCCAGGTCGAAGATGTCGTCGTCTCGGCCGACATCGTCGACGTGGAGGATCTCCGCCACCATCCGAGCGAGTCGCCGTTCGAGATCCGTACGCGGCGGTTCGTACCCAGGACGCGCTGCAAGCGCGACCGCGGCGACGTCGCGGAGAGCGGCACGGTCGACCTTGTCGGTCCGCGTGCGGGGCAGCTCGCCCACGCCGTAGAACACCGACGGCACGAACTGGGGTGCAACGATCTCGGCGAGCTTGGTGCGCAGCCACACGCTTCGGAGGCGCGCGCCCGTCTCGGGGACGACGTACGCGACGAGCATCGGCGCCCCTCGTGCGTCGGGCGCGCTCGTCACCGCCGCCTCGGCGACGCCGCGTAGGGAGAGCAGCGCAGCCTCGACTTCGGCCGGCTCGATCGTGAAGCCGCGGACCTTGAGCCGCTCGTCGGTCCGGCCGAGGATCTCGAGGCGGCCGTCGGCCAGGATGCGACCGGTGTCGCCGGTCGTGAACGTGCGCGCCGAACCGTCGCCGGTGAAGCGCGCCGCGGTGAGCTCGGGCTCGCCGAGGTAGCCGAGCGCCAAGCCTTCCCCACGCACGACGATCTCGCCCACCTCGTCGGGAGGCGCCACCGCCCCATCGGAGTCGATGATCCGGACGTCGACACCCTCAACGATCGGGCCCACCACCGTCACCGGGCGGGTGGCCTCGGGCTCCTCGGGAGGGATGACGCGGCCCGCGAGCACGCCGGCTTCGTTCATCCCCAGCTCGTACATGAACGTCGCGCCGACCGGAAGGATCCGCCGCGCCGCGGTGAGGTCGCCGGGCAGCAACGGCTCGCCGACGATGCGGACGAGCCGAAGGGGATCGAGCCGCACGCCCTCCGGCAGCGCCTCGGCCACCGAGCGCACGAGGCCGCGCGTCATCGGCAGCACGGTGATCCCGTTCGTCGCGACCCACTCGGGGAGCTCGCCGAGGCCGCGGTCGAGCGCGAACCCGTGGACACCCACGCCTCCGACCGTCGCCGAGACGGCGACCATCGCGGTTGCTCCGAGGTTGGGCGCCACGACGCCGTAGCGATCGCCGGCGCCCAGGCCGAGGGTCCGGACGGTGCGGCGCTGGAGGAGCAAGGACGAGCGCTCGGAGTGCACCACTCCCTTCGGACGACCGGTGGATCCGGAGGTGAAGGACACCACGGCCGGGGTGTCGAGGGTCGCCGCGGGCAGGCTGACGTTCGAGACCTGATCCTCGTCGTCGAGCACCACGAGAGGGCCGTCGACGATCCCCGCCGCGCGTTCCTGGCTCGCGCGGCTGGTCACGGTGACGGCGGACGGCAGGCGCTCCAGGCAGCCGGCAAGGTGCGCGTCCGGCGCGGTCACGTCGAGCACCGTCGTGAGGCGCCCGGCGCGCCGACACGCGAGGAAGCCCGTCAGCGAGCCGACCAGATCCTGCACCAGCACCACCGCGGCGCTCGCCTCGGGCACGGCCGCAACGCGGCGCGCCAGCGTCTCGACCGAGCTCTCGAGCTCCGCGAAGGTCAGCACGGACGACGAGTCCGCGACCGCGACCGTGTCGGGGATGCGTTCCGCCCAGACTGTGAGGACCTCCCCCAACGTGAGGTCCAGGGCGTCGGGTGCTCCGGCGACCATGAGGTGGGACCGTACCCGCCGTCAGCGCTCGTCAGTCTGACTACGCTGCGTGACCGATTCGCGGGTGTAGTTCAGAGGCAGAACATCAGCTTCCCAAGCTGAGAACGCGGGTTCGATTCCCGTCACCCGCTCTGGTGCTCAGTCGGGCGTGATCGGGCCGTGCATCGCCGCGGCGACGGCGTCGGCGACCGCGCCGGCGTTGGCGGGGTCGATGTAGGAGGCGTGGCCGCCGGGCACGATCACGACCGAGACCGGACCCGACACCACGTCGCGCAGGATGTCGACGTCCTCGATGCGCTCGTCGTCTCGGATCCGGCCGGCCTCACGGTCCGCGGCCGCAACGTAGAGGACGTGGCCGTCGTACGGCCGCATCCGGTAGCGGGCCGGGAGCTCGTGGCCCGTGCCCGCGTCCTCGAGTGACCGGCGCGCCCGATGGCGACGCACGACCGGCACGGTCAGGTGATAGCCCACGTACTTCGCGCGGCGGAGCCGATCGTGCAGACCTCGTCCCTTCCATCGCCGCTGCGCGCGGTCGCGCAGCACCCGCACCCGGCCGCCGAACGACCGGGGCAGCAACGTGTCGAGCAACGCGACCAGCTCGACGGACTCCCCCTCGGCCCGGAGCCGGCGCGCCATCTCGTAGGCGACCACACCGCCGGCCGAGTGCCCACCGACGGCGTACGGACCGTGCGGCTGCACCGCGCGCATGCTGGCGACGAGCTGCTCGGCGCGGGCCTCGACGTCGTGCACCTCCGAGGGGCCGGGGCCGAACGACTTGAGGCCGTACACCGGACGGGCCTCGCGTGCGCACAGCTCCCGCGCGAGCGGACGGAGCCGGAAGGCGTACGACCCGACGCCCGTGACACAGAAGAACGGGAGCCCGGGCGCGGGCTCCGAGAGCAGGACCGCGCCGTCGTCGTCGCCGGCTCCCGCTTCGCCGGCGGCGATGCGCTCGGCGAGGAGCGCGATGGTCGGCGCTTCCAGCACGAGGCTCTCCGGCAGATCCACCGCGAACCGCTCGTGGAGCGCACTGAAGAGCTCGAGGAGGTCGAGCGAGTCCGCACCCAGCTCGAAGATGTCGTCGTTGCGACCCACCGCATCGACCTTGAGGATCTCCGACACGATCTGCTGGAGCGTGCGCTCCCGGATGTCGGCTGGAGGCTCGTACGGCGGACGCACGATCAGTGCTTCCGCGGCGACCCGTCGCAGCTCCGCTCGGTCGATCTTTCCCGTGCGGGTCTTGGCGATCGCGGGCACCGCGTAGAACACGGACGGCACGAAGTGCGAGGGGACCCGCGCCGCGAGCTCGGCCCGGATCGCGGGGCTGCGCAGGCGCGCGTCGCCGGCCGGGACGAGGTACGCGACGAGCATCGGCGAGCCCTTGGCGTCGGGCGCGCTCGTGACCCCGGCTTCGGCGATCTCGGGGAGCGCGACGAGCGCGGCCTCGACCTCGGCAGGCTCGATCGTGAAGTTGCGGATCTTGAGGCGCGCGTCGTTCCGCCCCAGGAACTCGAGGCTGCCGTCGGCCCGCATCCGCCCGAGGTCGCCGGTCGAGAACTCGCGCTCGCCGTCGACCAGGCGGAACCGAAGGGCGTTGAGCTCGGGTTCGTTGCGGTACTCGAGCGCGACGTTCGCACCCCGCACGATGATCTCGCCGGGTTCGCCGGGCGGGACAACCTCACCGTCGGGACCGACGATGCGCAGGTCGACGCCCTGCAGCAGTGGCCCGACGACGGTCACCGCGGTGCTCGTCTCGGCTTCGTCGTCACCGATCGCCCGGGCCGCCAGGACCCCGGCCTCGTTCATGCCGAACTCGAACTGGAGGCGCGCGTCGGTCGGCAGGATTCGCCGCGCCGCCTCGACGTCACCCGGGAGGAGGGGTTCGCCGACCGTCCGCACGACGCGCAACGGCTCGAGCACGGTCCCGGCGGGGAGCGAGTCGCCGAGCGTGCGCAGCAGCCCGCGTGTCATCGGCGCCACCGTGACCTGGTGCGCCGCGATCCACGCCGGCAGGTCGTGCAACCCGTGGTGCTGGAGATCGAAGCCGTAGGTGGTCGCGCCGGCCAGGAGGTTGTTGAGGTTTGCGGTGGCCGCCGGGCCACATCCGGCGCTGATCGCCGCGAACACGTCGTCGCCGCTGTAGAGGCCCGCGCTGCTCCAGTTGCGCTGCACCGTGCAGACGCCGCGCTCGCAGTGGACCACCGCCTTGGGTCGCCCGGTCGAGCCGGAGGTGAAGACGACCGATGCGGCCGCGTCGGGGTCGATGCGTGGCAGCTCCACGCCGGCCGCGATCGGCTCGAGCTCCAGCTCCTCGAGCACCAGGGCGCGGTCGCCGACCAGTGCGCGCGCGAGGTCGGCCGTCGCGGCGTCGGTGATCACCTCGGTGGCCCCGAGCGTCTCGAGGCACCCGCGGACGTGCTCTTCGGGAGCACGCGAATCGATGGTCCCCGCGAGCCGATCGGCCTTGCGCGCCGAGAGGTACGCGACGAGGCAGGTGGCGCCGTTCGCACCCAGCATCGGGAGCGGCGATCGCGAGCCCGGATCCCTGGACACGATGGCCCGGGCAATGGCGTCGCTGCGCGCCTTCAGCTCGCGGTAGGTCACCGTGTTGGTGCCGTCACTGAACGCGACCACGTCGCCTCGCGCCTCGCACATGGCGTCGATCGCAGCGACGAGGTACCCGGCCGTCGCGGCATCGGAGGCGGTCGACATCCGGGGCACCGTACCGGTCAGGCGCGCTCGCGGTCGCGTTCGCGTCGAAGTACGTGCCGGGTGCGACGCTCGACGACACCCGGCGCGAGTCGCGTCAGCCGCCATGCGGCCCGCGCCTTGGCGGGCGCCAGGATGAGCGCTCGGTTCCTCGCGATCCCCCGCAAGGCATCGCGAGCGAGCTTCTCGACCGCGTACTCCTTCCCCACGTGGGCACGGAGGTGACGCCGCGCGTCGAGGTCGATCGGGGGCAGGTCCGGGGGCCCTTTCGTGTCGAGGAGCGGAGTGTCGACGCCCGCCGGACACAGTGCACTGACGCGCACGCCGCGGTCCGCGGCCTCCAGCCGCAGGCTCAGGGAGAGACCGACGACGGCATGCTTCGTGGCCGCATAGGGCGTGAGGAGCGGCGCGGGGCCGAGCCCCGCGAGCGAGGCCGTGTTGACGATGTGGCCGTCGCCCTGCTCGAGCATCGTCGGGTACACGGCCCGCACGCCGTTGACCACACCGCGCACGTTCACGTCGATGATCCGCTCCCAGTGCGCGGCGGTCAGGCCCTCGATGGGACCGCCGACCGCGATCCCCGCGTTGTTGCAGAGCAGGTCCACCCGGCCGTATCGCCCGGCCACGTCCGCGACCAGTGCCCGGAACGCTTCGCCGTCGCGCACGTCGAGGACCGCGCTCTCCATGCGGCCCGCTCGACCGGTGGTGACCTCGGCAGCCAACGACGCCGCGCCCACGCCGTCGAGATCGCTCGCGACGACGACCGCTCCGGCCTGGGCGAACGCCCGGCTCAGGGCCGCACCGATCCCCGACGCAGCTCCCGTGACGATCACGACCCTGCCGTCGAACGACGACGCCATCCCACTCCCCCGACCCTCTCCCCCCGACGCTCGGGCCAGCGCGTAGCGTCGCACAACCGCGTGACCCGATCGGAGGCCGCACCGTGTCCAGCGCCCGTCCCTTCCCGCCGTCGAACCACCCCTCGGTCGAGGGCAGGGAGCCCGAGCTCGCCGCGCTCGCCGACGCGGTCCGGCGCCTCACGCTGCTCACGATCACCAACACCGCGCCGCCGGCAACGACCGCCGACGTCGCCGCAGAGCTTCACGCGATCTGCGACCGCCTCGACGTCCACGTGCCCGACCCCGTCCCGCCGCGCCACGTCCCCGGGCCGCCGCGACCGCTCACCGACCTCCAGGACGGGATGCCGTTCGATCCGGTCACCGGCCGGTGGCACCCGTTCGCGCTGCCGGTCGAGTTCGACCCGTCGCCCGACGACCCGACCCGCGCGGTCGCCCGGACGCGCTTCACGGTCGCGTACGAAGGTCCGCCCGGCTGCGTGCACGGTGCGGTGCTGGCAGGGGTGTTCGACATGGCGCTCACCGCGGCAAACCGCCTCGCGGACGCCGCCGGGCCGACCATGCAGCTCAGCTTGAAGTTCCGCAAGCCGACGCGCCTCGCGGTCGACACGGTGTTCGAGGCCTGGGTCGCGAAGCGCACCGGTCGGGTCACGACCGCGGTCGGGACCGCGAGCCAGGACGGTCAGGTGACGGTCGAGGCCGAAGGCACCTTCTTGCACCTGCCCTACGAGCGAGTGCGGCAGATGGGCGCCGACGCTACGAGGTGAGCGCGGCGATCGCCGCGATGAACACGAAGAAGCCCAGCACCATGAACGCCACCGAGCGCGCGACCGGTGCCTGGTCGAGGTTGCCGGTCGTGGCGGTGCGCACCTGCTTGCGCACCGGGCTGCCGGGTCGAGCCCGGGCGACCGACTCGCGGGCCGCCTCGGCCCGGTCGCGGCGACGCCGGATCAGTGCGTAGGCGTTGGCGACGACGAGCGCGGCGCCCAGCGCAGCGAGCAGCTCGACGAGCACCTCGCCGTAGAAGTCCACGGCGCCATCGTACGGCCGGGGCAGTCGCGCTCAGAAGCCGGGCTTGAACACCATCAGCACGAGGATCACGACCAGGGCGAGGTTGAGGATCGGGCCGATGACGCCCATCTGCTTGCCCAGCTTCTCCATCTCGAGCACCTGGGGCGGCGGACCGGCCGCACCGGCCGGGGGCGGACCCCCGCCCACGAGCTCACGCTGCAGGGCGATCATCCGTCGCACGCGCGGCATCATCAGGCCCTGCGAGATGCCGAGCGCGATCACGTAGACGGTCATCGAGAGCCACACCCACGTCTGGCTGAACTCGATCACCGGGTCGCCGATCAGCACGAGCGCGATGCCGAGCAGGAACACGGCGATGATGAAGTACTCGCCGACCTTCGAGACCAGCTCGTTGGCCTCGCTGATCGCGAGCCCTTCGGAGCCCTTGCGCGACTTCGCCTGCTGGCCGTAGAGCGCATTCAGGAACACCGCGCCGAATCCGACGATGGCGCACAGGATGTGCAGGACCAGGACGACCTTGTACGCGTCGCTGCCGTACTCCGCGAGCATCGCGACCTCCCCCGTTGATCGAGCGGTGCACATCGTACGGCGCCCCGGTGCGCCGAGGCGTGACTCGCTAGGTTGCCGCCGTGGAGCTGCTGCCGATCCGCATCGACGACTGATGCGCCTCCTCGTCGCCCGCTGCTCGGTCGAGTACTCGGGGCGGCTCGGTGCGCGCCTCGAACCTGCGGTCCGCCTGCTGCTCTTCAAGGCCGACGGCTCGATCGCGATCCACGCCGACGCCAAGGCGTACAAGCCGCTCAACTGGATGAACCCGCCGTGCACGATCACCGAGGCGCCGGTGGGCGACGGCGAGTCGGTCATCTCGGTCACCAACCCGAAGGACGAGCGCCTCACGATCACCGTCCACGAGGTGCTCACCGACCAGTCCTTCGAGCTGGGAGACGACCCCGGCCTCGCGAAGGACGGCGTCGAAGCCGAGCTCCAGGAGCTGCTCGCGGCACGCGTGGAGGCCCTGAAGGAGGGGCTCCGCCTCGTGCGGCGCGAGTACCCGACCGACCTCGGCCCCGTCGACCTGCTCTGTCGCGACCAGGAGGGCCGGGCGATCGTGATCGAGGTGAAGCGGATCGGCGAGATCGCCGGCGTCGAGCAGCTGCTCCGCTACCAGGAGCGGCTCGACCGCGACGGCTCGCTCGCGCCCACGGCGGGCCTGTTCGTGGCGACCCGGATCAAGCCCCAGGCCCGCGTCTTCGCTGAGAGCCGGGGTGTGGAGTGCATCGAGATCGACCTCGAGCGGCTCCGGGGCGGCGCGCCGCCCGACCTCACGCTCTTCGAGTGAGGCCGGGCGCCGGCACCGATGGCATCGCTTACGTGAGCGCCAAGGCGTCCCACATGAACGGGAACACGAACGCGGCCAGGCCGAGCCCGACCAGGTGGACCCGATCCCCGGCCGGCTTGAAGCCGATCCCGGAGAGGATGAAGAGCACCACGGCCACCAGGAAGAAGATGAACCGCGGCGTCGCACCCATCACGTCGACGAGCAGCATGTGCAATCCCCCTTTCGATGAGGTGACTTGAGACTAGGGACGGGTCGGCGCGAACGGGTGGATTTCGGGCGTCGCGCCCGGCCGCCCCACCAGCCGCAGGGGTTTCCACCGGCCCCGTCTGCCCCTACACTGACGGGCCGTTTGCGCCGAGGTAGGGGCTGTGGTGGTGCACACGCAGCGATCCGACACATCCCGGGGCGGGAGATCCCGCCGCATCGTGACCGCGCTCGCCCTCGCGCTCGCGGCGTTGACCGTCGCGCCTTCCGTGGCCGGGGCGGGCACCGCTCGCGAGCCGGCGCCGGTGGATCCCTTCGCCGACCTGCTCGTGAAGACGGCCACCACCGACCTCCGGTACCCCTGGGACGCCATGCCCCCGGTGGTCAGCGGCGTGCTCGCCAGCCGCAGCGCGGCCCGGGTCGAGGCCCTGCGCGTGCTCGAGCAGGCCCAGCAGGAGGCCGCGGCCGCCGCCTACGCCGAGGCGCTCCGTGCCGCGGCCAGCCGCACCGGCAGTGGTGGAGGCGGCGGGGGTGGTCCCCGGGCGACCAGCGGTGGCCGCTGCAACGGCGACTTCGACTGCTTCAAGCCGTGCACCCTCGACATCGAGAGCGACGGCAACTACGGCGCGATCTCGCCGGGCGGCACCTACCGGGGCGCCTGGCAGTTCGACCAGCCGACGTGGAACGGTGCGGTCGCCCGCGCCGGCTACCCGGAGTGGTCCGGACGCGATCCCGCCGCCGCCCCGCCGCACGTGCAGGACGCGGCCGCACGCCAGCTCTACAGCGAGCGCGGCAACCAGCCCTGGGGTGGCCGCTGCTGAGCGTGCGCCACCGCGCTCGACCACCGGCCCGGCCGTAGCATCACGGCGTGTCCGCCGACCCCCATGCCGCCGCCAAGGAGCGCGCCGGACGGCACGCGGCCGAGTTCGTCACCGACGGCATGCGGGTCGGGCTCGGCACCGGCTCGACCGTCCACTTCACGATCGTCGCCTTGGGCGAGCGTCGACCCGACATCACGTGCATGGCGACCTCGCGCGCCACCGAGACGCTCGCCGCGGGGCTCGGACTCCGTGTCGTGCCTCCGGGCGAGCTCGACGCGCTCGACATCGCGATCGACGGCGCCGATCAGGTCGATCCCGCGCTCAACCTCGTGAAGGGCGGGGGTGGCGCGCACACGCGCGAGAAGATCGTCGCGTCGATGACCAAGCGCTTCATCGTCGTCGTCGACGAGGCCAAGCTCGTCGACGCGATCCACGGCGGACTGCCGCTTGAGGTCGTCGAGTTCGGTGCGCCGTTCGTGACCGCGCGCGTGCGCGACCTCGGCGCGACCGCGGTGGACGCCCGCCCCGAGCTCAGCGACAACGGCAACCCGCTCCTCGACGCCCAGTTCCCGCCCGTGTCCGACCCCGCGGACCTCGGGGGTCGGCTCTCCACGATCCCCGGCCTGGTCGAGCACGGCATCTTTCCCGCGAGCATGGTGGAGCGGGTCGTGGTCGCCGGCGACGAGGTGCGCGAGCTCGTTCGCGAGCAGTGACGTGACCGACGCCGACGAGCCGACGGTCCGCCTCGAGCGCTGGTCCGGGCCATGGGCCGACGACGATCCCGACGCCAACTTCAAGGCCGACATCGCCGCGTTCTCGAAGCTCGACCCGCTCCACACCCTGCGCGGCCTCGGCGAGAACCTCGACATCCCGGTCGGCGCGCTGGCCCGGGCGATCCTGGCCCGGTGGGCGACCGAAGGGAGCAGCGGCCTGCTCGAGCTCGGCCCCTCGATGGTCGAGCGCCTCTGGGCGGTGACCGAGGAGTCCGAGACGGCCGCCACCGACGAGGCGCGACTCGCCGCCTACGCGCGCCTCCGCGGGATGCTCTCGTGGCTCCGGGTCCCGATCGCCGACCCGGACGGCAGCGGCTACTGATTCGGCGGCGGCGCCCTCCGGGTCGCTACTCCTCCCCCTGCCAAGTCGGATCCGCTCGCCGCCGGGATACCCGGCGGCGCCCTCCGGGTCGCTACTCCTCCCAGAGGTAGAAGCGGGTGCCCTGGTCGTCCTCGCAGAGCGCGGACAGGCCGTACGGCTGGCGCTCGGCCGGCGGCGCAGTGCCTCCCGCGTCGCGCACGCGCTCGAGCGCGGACGCGATGTCGTCGACGCGGTACATCGGGACGACGGTGCCTCGGTCGTGCCCGCCGTGGAAGCCGGTCATCGGCGCCACGTCGATCGGGCCCCACCCGTCCTCGACCTGACCGGGCTCCACCTCCCAGCCGAGCACCGCGCCGTAGAACGCCCGCGTGACCGCGGAGTCGACGACCTCCATCGTCACGTAGGCCAGATCGCCGTGGCGTGCGCCGTTGAGCGGCACACGCGGCGCGCCGGGCGTGAGCTGGTGGACGGCGAACGCGGTGCCGGTGGGGTCGACGCACTCCGCGACGCGCCCGTACGGCTCGTCGACGGCCTCGCCCGCGGTGCCGCCGGCCGCACGCACGCGCTCGAGCGCCTCGTCGACGTCGTCGACCGAGAAGGTGAGGAACAACGTCGGCCCTTCGTCGGTCTCCCACATCCCGTGGTGCGGCTCACGCCCGACGATCTGGCGGCCCTGCAGCGCGCTGCCGGGCTGGTACTCCCAGCCGAGCACCGACGCGAAGAACGTCGCGGCGCGTGCGACGTCGGGCACCCAGAGCGACGCGTAGGCGAGGTCGCCCTGGCGGACGGTGGCGGACATCGGGTCGGTGAGGTCCACGGTGGACACGGCAACTCCTTCGGGGAGATCGACAGCACGGGCGAGGAGCGCTCGGAGGCGCTCGCGGAAGGCGGGGTCGGGCTCGACGGGGTCGTCGGCCGCGCGGAGCTGCTCGAAGGCGTCAGGCATCGTCGGGCTCCTGATCGGTGTACGCGCGCCGGAAGGCCGCGCGAGCGCGCACGAGCAGCGCTTCGGTGGCGTGCACGGTGCGGCCGAGGAGGTCGGCGACCTCGGGGACCGGCAGATCGTCGAGGTAGCGGAGCGTGAGCGCGGCCCGGTGCTGCGGGGCGAGTCCGGCGAGCACCACGCGGGCGCGCAGGGAGTCGAGCGTGGCGTCCCACGGATCGTCGGCGTCGGGCTCGTCGCCGGCGACCGCCCGCAGCCCCCGCTCCTCGCGGCCGACACGGCGCCAGTGGTCGACGAGCTTGTGTCGCGCGATGCCCACGAGCCAGCCCACCGAGAGCGGGGGTGCGGCGCGTCGGCGGAGCGCGTCGACCGCGGCCAGGAACGTCTCGGCGGTCAGGTCCTCGGCCAGCGCCGCCCGGCCGCAGCGGGGCAGGAGGTAGCCGTAGACCGACGGCAGGGCGTCGTCGTAGATCGCCAGCAGCTCGGGGGCAGCGGCGGCGGCGGGTTCGCTCACCTCTCTACGTCGTTCGGGCGCGCCGGGCTCCGACGGTCGCGCGGCGGATTTCTCGCTGCTCCCGCTCGCACGGGCCCCGGGCCGCGCAGCCGCCGAGGTGATCGTTGACCAGCCCGAGCGACTGCATCGCCGCGTAGGCGGTGGTGGGCCCCACGAAGCGGAAACCTCGCCGGCGCAGCTCCTTCGAGAGGGCGACGGACTCGGGCGTGCTCGCCGCCAGGTCGGTGCGGTCCTTCGGGACCGGTCGCCGGCCCGTGGGAGCGAACGACCAGACGAGGCCGGCCAGCGAGCCGACCTCGGCCTGGACCGCCAGCGTCGCGCCCGCGTTGTTGATCGCGGCCTCGATCTTGCCGCGGTGCCGGACGATCCCGGCGTCGCCGAGGAGGCGCTCCACGTCGCGCGCGCCGAAGCGGGCGACCTTCGCCGGTACGAAGCCCGCGAACGCGCGACGGAACGCGGGGCGCTTGCGGAGGATCGTCAGCCACGAGAGCCCGGACTGGAAGCCCTCGAGGCAGAGCTTCTCGTAGAGCCGTACGTCGTCGGTGACCGGCCGGCCCCACTCGTCGTCGTGGTACGCCGCGTACTCCGGGGGCGCCGTGCCCCACCAGCAGCGACGGACGCCGTCG
>CAZKTS010000289.1:0-3888 GCA_964555735.1 uncultured Bifidobacteriaceae bacterium | reverse complement strand
GCCAAGCGCCAGCTCGACGCCGAGAAGGCGCTGCGGGACGCGGCGCGAGCCGCGATCGCGCAGGAGCAGGCGACGCTCGACGGCCTGCGGCTGGAGCTCGAGAGCGCCAGCGCGCGCGACGCCGAGCTGCTCGACCGGCTCGGGGCAGTGACCGTGATGGGCGACGCGCAGGTGAGCGCGGCGCAGCTCGCGGGTTGGTTCGTGAGTCAGGGCGGCCGACGCACCGTCGACGGCATGCCGATCGAGGAGCTCGCGCAGATCTATGTGGAAGAGGGCACCGCGGAGCACGTGCGCGCCGACGTCGCGTTCGCGCAGTCGGTCCTCGAGACCGGCTCGTTCGGGCACACCAACGGCAACAACTACGCGGGCATCGGTAACTGCGACAGCTGTGGCGGCGTGGGCATCGCGTTCCCCTCACCGCGCGACGGCGTGCGGGCGCAGATCCAGCACCTCAAGAACTACGCCGACCCGACGAGTCGCGCGGCGCGTCTCGCGAACCCGCCGGTGCCCCAGCTCTACGGCCTCGATCCGGGCGGGGCGGCGGGCTCGTTCGACTCGTTCTTCGCCAAGGGCACCGCGCCGATCTGGAACGTGATGGGCGGCGGCAACTGGGCCACCGACCCGTACTACGCGGGCAAGGTGCTGGGGATCTTCGGCCAGATCCTCGACTGGGCGGCGCGCAACCCCGGCTAGGGCGTGCCCTGCGGCCGGCTGCCCTCAGACCGCGCGTCGGTACCGGCCGACCGCGATGGGCGCGCACACCGCGACGATGCCCACGATCCACGCGATCGCACCGAGCACCTCGCCGGAGGACGCGTTCCCGAGGGTGAGCCCGCGCACCGCGTCGCACACGACCGAGACCGGCTGGTACTCGGCGAACGTCTGGAGCCACCCGGGCATCGACGACACCGGCACGAACGCCGAGGACGCGAAGACGAGCGGCGCCAGGATCGGGAACGACGCCGCCTGCGCGGTCTCGCTGTCCTTCACCGTGAGGCCGACGATCGCGAACAACCACGACAGCGAGTAGGAGAACGCGAGGACGAGGCCGAGCCCGGCCAGCACCGATGGCACCCCGCCGTCGGGGTTCCAGCCCACGAGCAGCCCGACGACGCACATGAGGGCGACCACGAAGACGTTGCGCAGCAGGTCGGCGAGGGTGCGGCCGAGCAGCACCGCGGAGCGCGACATGGGCAGCGAGCGGAAGCGGTCGATGACGCCCTTCTGGAGATCCTCGGCCAGGCCCACGCCGGTGGTCAGCGAGCCGAACACCACGGTCTGCACGAAGATCCCGGGCATCAGGTAGTCCACGTACGAGCCGCCCGGCACCGCGATCGCGCCGCCGAAGACGTAGCGGAACAAGAGGACGAAGATCACCGGCTGGATCGTCGAGAAGACCAGCAGCTGCGGGTTGCGCCGGATGTTCTGGATGTTGCGCCACGCGATCGTGAGCGCGTCCTTCACCGGGCGCGGGCCACCGACCCCGAACGGTCCGAGCGACGTCGAGACGGCGGCGCTCACGACGCCCGCTCCTTCGCGCGTCGACGACTGCCGGCCGCGCGCTCGCCGGGGTCGTCGTCCTCCTCCTCGGGCTGCTCGGCCGCGTGGCCGGTGAGGCTGAGGAACACGTCGTCGAGCGTCGGCTCGCGCAGGGCCATCGCCGTCGGCTCCAGGTGATTCGCGTCGAGCGTGCGCACGGTCTCCAACATCGCCTTGGCGCCGTCCCGCACGCTGATGCGGAGCGTGTGACCGTCGATCGTGATCCCGCCCAACCGCGCGAGCGTGTCGGCGGCC
This sequence comes from uncultured Bifidobacteriaceae bacterium, assembly GCA_964555735.1. Lineage (GTDB taxonomy): Bacteria > Actinomycetota > Acidimicrobiia > IMCC26256 > PALSA-555 > CAZKTS01. The sequence goes on along the minus strand of CAZKTS010000289.1, from coordinate 2,094 downwards.
GCTCGCACGTTGGGCTCGTTCGCGAAGCCGATCTCGATGACCGTCTCGCCGAGCCGGCCCTTCAGCTCGGCCGCGGTGCCCTGCGCGATCACCGTGCCGTGGTCGATGACGACGATGGCGTCGGCGAGGCGGTCGGCCTCCTCGAGGTACTGGGTCGTCAGCAGCACCGTCGTCCCCCCGCCGACGAGGTCCTCGATGACGCCCCAGAGGTCGGTACGACTGCGCGGGTCGAGCCCGGTGGTGGGCTCGTCGAGGAAGAGCACGGGCGGCCGGTGCACGAGCGCGGCGGCGAGGTCGAGGCGCCGGCGCATGCCCCCGGAGTAGGTGCGCACGAGCCGGTCGGCCGCGTGGGTGAGGTCGAAGCTCGCGAGCAGCGCGTCGCTCTGCTCGCGGATGGCCGCGGCGGGCATGTGCGTGAGGCGCCCGACCAACCCGAGGTTCTCCCTCGCGGTGAGGTTCTCGTCGACCGCCGCGTACTGGCCGGCGAGTCCGATCGACATCCGGGTGCGCATCGGCTCCTCGGTGACGTCGCGACCGAGCACCTGGGCCGTGCCGGCGTCGGGGCGCAGCAACGTGGTGAGGATGCGGACCGCGGTGGTCTTGCCGGCGCCGTTGGGCCCCAGCAGGCCGAGCACCGTCCCGGTGGGCACCTCGAAGGACACGCCACACAAGGCCTCGACCTCGCCGAACGAGCGGGTGAGCCCGTCGGCGCGGATCGCGGGCGTACCGTTGGGGGAGATGGGCATCACCACTACCTTCACACAGACGATCGCCCGCCCGGACAACGAGCACCGACGCGGTCGATGACGGTCTCAAGCGCCGTTCGACGCGTGTCGACGTAGTACCCACCATGAGCCGCCGCACACGTCCGCGCCTTCGCGCGCTCCCCGTCCTCGCCGTCGTCCTCGGCAGCCTGGCGCTCGCCGCGTGCGTGCCCGCGGCGCCGGCACCGCCGAGCTGCTCGAACCCGTGGCGCGGGTACGTCCTCGCGAGCGATCACAACTACGCCGGGATCGGCGCGTACAACGGCAGCTCCGTCTTCATGTGCAAGGACACGCCGAACCAGGGTGTGCGCGCACACCTCCAGCACCTCCGCAACTACGCGGACCCGGGCTCCACGCCGTCGAACCTGGGGTACCCCTTCGAGCCGCGTCCCGGCTATACCGAGAGCAGCTTCACGTCGTTCAAGTACCACGGCCAGGCCCCGCGCTGGATCGACCTCAACGGCCGGTGGGCCGTCCCGGGCACCACCTACGGGCAGGGCATCATCCGCATCTACAACGAGATGCGCGCGACCTCGGGCCTCGGTCCGGTCGGTGAGGACATGTCGATCCTCGGCCCGAGCGAGCTCACCGCCGCCCAGATCGCCGCGCGCGTGTGCGCGGTCGGTCGGTGCGCGACGTGGAAGCCGGAGATCTCCCCCACGCAGATGGCCCAGGTGTACCTGGACGAAGGTGCCGCAGTCGGCGTGCGGGGCGACATCGCGTTCTGCCAGTCGATCCTCGAGACCGGTTGGTTCTCGTGGCCGAACTCTCCTGCCGGGGCGACGGCGTTGGCCGACGATGACGTGATCGACGCATACTTCGAGCTCCTGCACGTCACCGCTCGCAACTGACCCCACCCCCGGAGGACTGCCCGCCATGTCGGCGCCTCGCGCGATCCGCCGCGCCGCAGCCGCGGTGCTCACGTTCACCCTCGTGGTCGCCGCCGCCGGCGCGGCCGGTGCCGACGAGTCGGGCGCCGGCACGGGGCGGCCCGAGGCCGCGGTCACGCCGATCGACGTCCGGTCGCTCACCGACATCTCGCCGGTGAAGGGGGCCGACGGCAAGGTGCACCTCGCGTACGAGCTCCAGCTCGCGAACCTCTTCCCGAAGGTCGTCACCATCGAGGCGGTCGAGGTGCTCGACCCGACCGACGACGACGCGGTGATCAGCGAGCTCACCCCCGAGGTCCTGTCGTCCACGCTCCGGCTCGACGACACCAACGCGACGGGCACGACGCTCGCGCCCGGGGTGGGCGGCGTGCTGTTCGTCGACGTCGCGCTCGCGCCGTCGGCGGGCGTCCCCACCAGGGTGGAGCACCGCTTCCGGTACA
>CAZKTS010000288.1:0-83345 GCA_964555735.1 uncultured Bifidobacteriaceae bacterium | reverse complement strand
TAGACGACGCTGACGTGCTGCGGTGCGGACCCGGTCGGATCGAAGAGCACGATGTTGCTGCCGAACACCCCGACCGCGGCCACCGGCACGCCAGGCCCGAACGCGATCGCGTCCGCGTTGATCTGATCACGCACGTCGGCCGCGGTCGCCTCGGCGCCGGTCATCGTCGACGTAAAAGTCGATGCGCCGCCGCCGGTGCCGACCGTGATGTCGATCGTCACGCCTGCAGCGATCGGGAACGCGCTGATCTCGCCGCCGCAGATCATGACCTTGCTAGGATTCGCCGGCGCGATGTATGCGCCTGGCGTCCACGTCGCCGTGGCGTTGCCCAGCGGCTGCACCAGCTGAAAGATCAGGCTCACGCGCCCCCCTTCCTGGCCGGCAGCTTCGCCTCGGCCACGCGCATCTCCGCCAGCGTGGCCAAGTCCTTCGCCGCCAGTGCCTGCATCGCGCGCATCGCGATGACCACCCGCGCGCCATCCTCCCGCAGCGGCAACCGCATCGCACCATACGCCGTCACCAGCTCCATGAAGGCCGGCGTCCCCGGCGCCTCCAGATCGAACGGCTTGCCTCTCTCATCCAGTAGTCGCATCAGCTCGGCTCCTCACTCACGGGATCGTGTAGTAGACCCGCGCGCGCAGCCCTTCGGGCCCGGGCGGCGGCCCGATCTTGAACGTCTCGGCGCTCAGCATCACCACCTCGATCTTGTCACCAGGCGCCCAGACCACCTGGCCCGGATCGGTCGGCGGAAAGAGCGCGTCGTAGTCGTCGCCGTCCGCCGGCGTGACCACCGGCCGGTCACCAGGCGCGAGGTAGATGCTCGCGCCGTTGCGCCGCACATCGAGCACCGTCGAGCCCGCCAAGCCGGCCGTGCGCCTCACGAGGTGCACGACGTCGCACGTCGACGCCACGCGCACCGCGAACGGCGGCGAGAAGAAGCCGGGCACGACCGCCGCCGCGTAGACGCCGGTCAGATCGAAGTCGACCCACCCCGCCGAGGCTCCACCGCCGCCCGCCGGGATCAGCAGCCACCGCCCCGGGTTGGCCGGCGCGATCGAATTGGGCTTGATCACGTTCACGCCGTCGTCCGGCGCCACGCTCACCGCCGACCACTGATACGACACCGCGCCCACCGCCGCGCGCTGCGCGTCGACGAACTGCGCGACCGGCTCCGCCGTGCGCAGGCCGACCACGCTCGCCGCGCAGACCGTCGGCCGGACCGGAATTGGCGTGTAGAAGCTCACGGCCGGAATCGTACCACGATCACGGCAGCGGCACGCCCGCGGCTTTCTGCAGCGTCAAAAGCGCGTTCCGCAGGAGCGCAGAGTACTTCGCCTCGAACGAATCGCACACCGTGCCGACGAGCAGCGCATACCCGCCCGAGTATTCGATCGACGTCGCCGTCAGCGCGCCCCGCCACACCAGCGACCGCGCGCCAACGAGGTACTCGATCCCGACCCGAAAGTCGGGCGCCAGCGCCACGCACGCCGCGAAGATTGCCGAGTCGTTCATGCCGTCAGCCTATCGCCGCAGCAGCCGCGCTGCCAAGCCGTCGAGCTTGCCATGGTCGGCTCGCGTGTACGCGCGCCCAGCCATCAGCCCCAGATCGCGCGCCTGCTCACGCGCGAGGTAGGCCGCCATGAGCAGATCGCCCGTGTGCGCGCCCGGCTGATAGTACAGGCATTCATCGAGGAATCGCTGCACCGCGACCGCGCAGCGCCCTCGCGTGTCGCACGGGATAATCCACGCGCCGTTCTGCAGCTCGATGAAGAGCGCCTCGACGCCGAACTCGGGGTGAGCCTTCCCGCGACCCGTGACATGCGCCTTGATCGGCGCGCTCGCGTTTCGCGCCCGCGCGAACTGCAGCAGGTACTCCTGCGCCGCGTTCGACTCGACCCGCGCGATCGAACGGTAGCGCTGCAGCTTGTCGAGCAGCTTGTCCACGATCGTCGGCGCGTCCCACTGCCCAGCCTCGACGTCTAGGATCTTGCGCTTGCCGTCTGCAAGCTGCTCGAACGTGAAGAACGCCGTGCTGTCGTACTGCGCGCCCTTCCCGATCGCGAGATCGACCCCCGTCATGACGTAGTTGGTCCCGCTGTACTGCGACGTCAGCCCCACGCCGCGCCCCGCCTCTTTGCAGCGGTCGACCCACTCCACCTTGCACCGCGCCTGCTCATCGTCGCGGCAGACGCACATGTAGAGCTGGTTGAAGCGGTGCGGCAAGTGCGTCTCGCGCAGCTTGTCGATCGTGGCCCAGTCGTACCGCCCCGGCCACAGCGGCACCGACTCCTCGATCGCTTCGCCGGCGTCGTTCGTCGGCTCGGCGTGCGCCGCGAGGCGGTACACCTCGCCAGGCCGCGACGACGGTACGATCTCGCGCGAGTCCCAGTCGGGCAACACGTTCGAGAACCGGATCGTCCCCTCCACGTCCATCGTCATCGTGGGCCAGCCGATCCCCTCCAGCCGATAGGTGAGGTCTTCGGGATGCCACGGCGTGTTTGTCACGATCAAGTGTGCGCCCGCCGGATCGAGCCGCGAGAGCACTGACGAGTCGAACCAGTCGTGCACCTTCTTCAAGCCGTGCGGCGTGCTGGTGTTCTCACGGTCTAGGATGTCATCCACCACCACCCACGAGAGGCGCGCGCCCGTGATGGCGCCGTCGATGCCTGCGGCCACCACCGACGGATCACGAATGCCCGGCGGGCGGTCAACCGTGATCTCCGAATTGGCCCAGCTGTCGCCCTTGCGCGGGCTCTTGCGTAGCTTCGGATAGACCATCTTCAGCGCCGCGGACGACTCGATGTAATCGCGCACCATGCCGAGCGGCTTCATCGCCTGCCCCTGCGTCGCACTCACGATTGCACCGCGTGACGTCGGATCTGCGCCGAGTAGCGCCATCGCCATCGCGGCCATCGTGAAGGTCTTCGAGGTGCCGACCGGCTGCCGAATGACACACATCGGATGCGCCGCGATGAAGTCGAACTGCAGCCGCTGGTGCGGTAGCGCCGTCAGCGGCTGCCCCGTCGTCTCGTGCCGCATCACCAGATCGAAGAACGCCGCTCGATCCACCCGCGCCCGGTCGGCCGCCCCGAGCAGCGCCGACACCGCCAGCTCGTACTCCTCCGGCGTGAGGTCCGCCCCGGCCCCGGCCGTCATCCCCCGCCAGCCGCGCTAGGCGCCCCGTGGGCGCGCTTTCGACCCCTCGGCTTGGGCTCGGTAAAGGGCCCCAGGGCGGGCGCCGTACCGGGGCGGGTAGGCGCGCCGGCCGTGTCAGGCCCCGTGGGCGCGCTAGGCGCCCCGTGGGCTCGCTTTCGGCCCCGGGGTGGGGGCATGGTGCCGCCGGGCCCTGCGGGCGCCGTGGCGGGGCGGCTGGCCGCCTTGGCGCGGGCTTCGGCTCGCGCGGCCATCCTGGCCAACTCCGCCCGCGCCTCGCCCTCCGCCGTCGCCAGCCGAGCCCGCGCCAGCGCCACGTAGTCCTGGCCGCCGGCACTACCGTCGCTCCGCTCGACCCCGACGAACCGCGCGCCCTCGGCCATCGCCGCCACTCCCGTCGTCCCAGAGCCCGCGAATGGATCGAGCACCACGCCGCCGGGCGGTGTCACCAGCCGCACCAGCCAGCGCATGAGCGCGATCGGCTTGACCGTCGGGTGGTAGTTGCGCCCGCCGTCCGGGCGCGTGCGTTGCTCGGCGGCAGTGCGCGGCTCGCCCCGCGCCGACTGGAACGCCAAGTGCCGCACACCCGCCGCTCGCTCGCGCGCCGGCGGCTTCGGCTCGAAGTACACGCGCGCCTCGACCGTCGTGAAATACCGCGCCACCCCACCGGCGTCCGCGTACACCGGCCCACTCGGCTCCGCCATGGCCGACAAGTGATCACTCACCCGCCGGCGAGGCGCCACGGCCGGATTGCGATGTGCCCCAGCCGCATCAGCACGTCCGGTCAGCGTCGCTGGCCGCTCGCCGCTCTGCGCATCGAGAATCGCCGCCGGGCACTCAGCCGCACACCCGCCACTGCCGCAGCCCGGCGCGTGCTCCAGCACGATGTGCGCGGGCCATCGCCCGCACGTCGGATCGAACCCACTGGTCGATCCATCGGCGCGATTGAACGCTCCGAACGCCGAGCCGTTGTCTACCCGCCGCGGCGTCGGCCCCGGCGGCTTCGACAGCCCCACCCGACACGCATCGATGTTGATCGCACCCGTGCCATGGCTCAGCACATTCGCCGCGACCGGCCCATCGCACGGCTTGCGCGCCAAGATCCAGAACTCCATCGCCGGCTTCAGCGCCGTGCCCCACCCATCCCACTCCGCCGCCTCTGGCGTCGCGGCCACGCCCTTCGCCGACCGCTCGTAATTCGGGCCACCCATCGACGCGTCCGACGACACCTGGCTACCGCGCCGCCCGCGATGGATCCCCGCGCGCTTGTCGATCGCCTTCGCCACGTCGAGCGACTTCGGAAACCCAGTCGCGAACAGATGCGAGACGACGTCTCGGATCTCGAACCCGGCATCCTCCAGCGCGCACATCGTCCAGTGAGCCGTCCGCGGCAGCGCCCACACCACCGCATGCGCCCCCGGCTTCATCGCCCGCAGCGCCTCGACGAATACCGGCGAGAACTCGCGCACGAACGCCGACCGGCCACGCGCGCCGACCGTCGCACCGGGCGCGTCCCACGCATGCCCCGCGAACCCGACCCCAGCCGGCGGGTCGGTCACCAGCGCATCGACCGACGCATCCGGCAGCCGCCGCAGCACCTCGCGCGAGTCACCCGCCGTCAGCGACCACGCACGCGCGCCCGCTAACACCTGCGCCCACGTCACACCCGCACCCCGAGTAGCTCACGCACGATGCTACCGCTCGATCGCTGCTCGACCGCCGACCGCTCGGCCAGGAGCGCCTTCACCGCATCGCGCTCGGCGACCGAGTCGAACTTCAGCGACAGCGTCACGCTCGACGCGAACGGATCGCCGCCGGCGTCCGGCGCCGGACCTGGCTCGGGGTCGCGCAAGTAGCGCTCGATCTCCGACGCGGAGAACCCCGACACCAGCACCTCGTCGAACGCGAGCGCTCGATCGGATGCGAGGTCGCGCAGCAGCGCCGGCAGCAACACCTCATCCCAATCGCCGTTTGTGTTGTTGAGCGCGATGTTGAGCAACTTTGCCCGGCGGTCGTCCAGATCGAGCACCACGCACGGCACGCGATCGAGTGCCTCGCCGCGCTCCGCCGCGATCTCCTGCAGCGCGCGCAGCCGCTGGTGACCACCCACGACCTCCAGCCCCTCACGCCGCACGACCAGCGGCTCGACCACGCCGTGCACGCGCAGAGACTGCTTCAGCGCCTCCAGCTTCGGGCCGGCAATCTTGCGCGGGTTGTAGCGGGCCAGCCGCAACGTCGCCGCTTCGATCATGGTCACCGTCGCCGCCTGCATCGGCACCACCGGCTCCGGCGCGGGCGGCGGGCCCCGTCGCGACGATCGCTCGCGCCGCGCCGCCTGGAAGTCGACCCGCTCGCCGGGCAACAGCCCCGACCCATCAGCCACCACTACCGCCCGTCGCCTCGCCGCCATCGCGCCGACGCTATCTCATCCGCGACCGCTCTGCTACCGTCACGCCCATGGATGACCCGCAAGCGCCTGCGGTCTGGCTGCATCCCGATCAGCTCACGCCTTGGGCGAAGAACCCGCGCAGCAACAAGGCCGCAATCGCCAAAGTCGCGAAGAGCATCGAAGCCTTCGGCTTCGGAACCCCGATCGTTGCGCGCCTCGCCAACCGCGAGGTCATCGCAGGACACACCCGCCTTGAAGCGGCCAAGCGGCTCAAGCTAACCCGCGTCCCAGTGCGCCTGCTCGACGTCTCAGAGGACCAGGCGCATCAGCTCGCACTCGCCAACAACCGACTCGGCGAGGAGGCTGACTGGGACGCGAACCTGCTCCGCGAAGTCGCGTCGGCCATGACCCTCAGCGAACTACAAGTCGCCGGCTTCGACGCCGCCGAGCTGACTGCACGCCCGGAGGTCACGACCCGGCCAGTCGACGTCGAGACGAGCACGATCGCCGGGCGCTTCATCATGACGATCTCCGGCCCACTACCCGCGCAACCGGACGTCCTCCAGCTACTCCGCGCCTCACTCGCGGACGTGGCCGGCGTACAAGTCCAGTGCAGCACCGATGACAAATCCCACAAGTAACCAGCGCGACAACTCAGCCACGACCGCCAAGGTCGCCCTGCGGCGGTTCGTGCTCGATCACATCAACCCCGCGCGCGTCTTCGACGCCTTCTGCGGGACCGGAGCGATGTACGACGGCGCCTGGAAGGACGCCGCCGACTACCTCGGCTGCGATTCGCGCGACTGGTCGATCCACGACCTGCAGGCCCCTCCACGCTACTGGTGCGACAACCGACTCGCGCTCCGCTGCACCGACCTACACCGCTTCAACATCTTCGACCTCGATGCTTACGGCGACCCATGGCCCCAAGCCATGATCATCGCCGCCCGCCGCAGCTGGCAGCCCAAGGAACGAGGCGCGCTCGTGATCACCGACGGTAACGCCCTCAAGACGCGATGGGGTAGACCGGGCGGCACCCTCGCCGGTCTGCTCGGCGTCGACCGCCTCGCAGCCCGTAGCAATCCCACCACGCCGACCGCCCTGTCAGCCCTGTTGGCCGGCATGGCGGTCGACGTCGTCGACTTCAGAGCCGTCGAAACGACCAGCTCCGCGCGCATGGTCTACTGCGCCGTCATCTTCACTGGACGATCGGCAGCCGAACCTGCTCACCCTCAGCCCGAGCCGCTCGCCCCTCCCGGTGCACGTACTCCACCGGCATCGCCCCCGGGATCCAGTCCGGCAGCTCTGACCACTCGCGCCCGTCCAGCTCGCGCCCGCCGCTCTTAGGGCGCGGGCCGCCCCACTGCTTCCACCAGAACGCCGCGCCCGCCGCCTTCGCCGAGTCACGCAGCGCCTGCGCCCACGGCACGCGATCGGCGCGCGGCACCCACCGGCGCCCACCATCCGCCGCGCCACCGACGCGCACCAGAAACCGCCGCGCCAGCTCGCGCGGGTCGGAAGCGTGCACCCCGCTCTCACCGCCACCGATCACCCAATGCACCCCGCCCAGCCCGCCGACCGCCTCGAAGTCGAGCGCGGTCAGCAGCGGCTCGCAGCTCAGGAACCGCACGCGCGCCGGGATCGATCGCAGCACGGCCACGCGACTCAGGCTCGCCTCATGCCCGACCGTGACCCCGAGCCAGACGTTATCCGGCACACCGCCGCGCCGCGCGAAGTAGTCCGCCGCGATGTCGATCCGCTTCGTCAGAATCTGGAACCGATGCCGGCCCAGGCCGCGCACGACCTCGAAGATCCGATCGCGGTATTCTTCCGAGATCATCTCGTGGAAGCAGTCGGTCATGCTGTTCGTGAAGATCAGCGATGCCCGCTTGACCTTCCCAGGCTCGCCGAGCTTCCACGGCCGTTCCATCACGTCGAACCCGCGCGGGAACGCCGGCGTCCCTCGCTTGCTCTCCGCGATTAGCTCCGCGTAGCAGTGCTTACACTCCTGGCTGACCTTCGTGCAGCCCGACGCCGGGTTCCACGTCAACTCGGTCCAGTTAATTTCCGTTTCATTCATCACAGCCTCCTCGCCCGCGCGCCCACTCGACCCAGTCGCCGCTCGCGATCCGCTCGCGCCCACTCACCCCCGAGCGCGGCAGCAGATACACCCACGCGCGCGATCGCATCCGGTGCCGCCCCAGCCACCACCGCACCGTCATCGCCGATCGCGCGTAGAACCGCGGATGCCCCTCCAGCCGATCCAGCCGATCGAGCACCTCCAGCGACACGTCCCACAGCTCCCCGACCGTGAGCGCCCCCGCGCAGTGCACCGCCGCCGGGTAGCTCGGCGCGTAGGCGTACAGCTCCACGTCCTCGATCTGACACCCGCCGAGCTGCTCCCCCTCCAGCAGCCCCGCGTTCGCCATCCCGGCTCGCAGCGAGCCGTACACCGCCACCAGCGTCACGGCGTCACCTCCTCGCCCGACGCCTCGCCCGACACATCCTCGCCCGGCTTCGGCACGGTGTACGGCTCGCCCGCGAGCTTCGCTCGCGCCAGCTCCAGCGCCGCCGCATCGCGCGCTACCACCACCTCGGCCGCCGCCGCCAGTCGAACGCCGATCGCCGACAGCTCCCCGGGCTCCATCGCCTCCATCGCCCGCAGCATCCGAGCCACCCGCAGCAGCTCCTCCGCCGGGCACTTCGCCAGCGCCGCCAGCACGTCGGCCGGCGTCTCCGGCGCGTCGTCCTGTACCACCTCGTACAGCACTACGTTGGGGCCGCCCGACGGCGACCGCCACACCGCGCGCCCGACCTGCACCAGCCGCCGCTCGCCCGAGCGGCTCGCCACCGTCACCCGGTGGCCCGCCGGCGGCTGCCGCCCCTCGACCCGCACCCCCCAGGCCCCCGAGCGGAGCCGGCACCAGCTCGCCCGGATCACGACGCCACCGTCCACGTCTCGGAGAGGCGCTCCTCCGCGCTAGGGGTGGTCGCCTCGGTCGCCTCGGTCAGTGCGTTGTCCATGCCGCCAGTATATGCGCGGTGTACGCGCTGTCAACGCGAAATCGACCGGGCCCGTAGGAGCCCCGTGGGGGCGCTTTCGGCGCCGGGTCGGGGGCTAGGGTGCGCCGCCCGTGGCGGGCCCCGTGGCGGGCCCCGTGGGCGCCTTGCCGCGCGGCTTGGGCGCGCGCCAGTCGAGCCACCGCACCGCGCCCGCCCCGGCGCCCGGCGAGCCCCAGATCACGAGCGCATACTCACCATTGGCCGAGCCTCCGCCGACGAATGCCGGCCGCTGGTTCAGCACCACCACCGCCGCCGGCGGGTGCTCGATCCACCACGCGCCCCGCCCGCCCGCCAGCGATCGCAGATCGAGCAGCATCGCCACGCGCCACCGCGCCGCCGAGCGCCGCGCCAGATCGACCGCCCCAGCGACGTGCCGCGGCCACACCGCCCGCCGGTTCTCCGATCCATACGGCGGATTACCCACGATCAGCATCGAACCACCCCGACTCCCGAGCGGCGGCCCCGCGCACACGTCCAGCCACGACTCACACCGCCCGATCAAGCTCGGCACTCGCGAGCCGAACCGCCTCACCGCCTGGTCCACCGACTCCGCGTCCACGTCGACCACCACCAGCGGCCGGCCCGGCCATCGCGCGATCGCAGCCTCCGCAAACGCACCCTGGCCGACGTGCGGCTCGACGATCAGATCAGGCGCGAACTCGCGCCCGATCTCGTGCACCAGCGCGCGCGCTAGCTCACTCGGCGTGTAGTACGCCTCGCGCGGCTGTCTCATCGCCACCATCTCAGTACCCGTCCGGGCAGTGCCACGGCAGCAGACATAACCCACCGCACAGCTGATAGGCGCCCTCGCACGGCGACCCAGCCACGCCGCCCGAACCGCCAACGCCACCCGAGCCACCGCCGACACCACCCGCTCCGCCGACACCGCCGACACCACCCGCTCCGCCGACGCCACCCGCTCCGCCCGCGCCCACCTCGGGCTCCGCGTCATGCTCGACACGCTCACTCGCCGCGTCGAGCACCGCCCCGTCGCCCGCCTCGGCGACCGCGTCGTGGATCTCTCTGTCGCTCACCGCCGCCTCCTGCCCGCCCTCAGCCCCACCGCCCACTTCGACCCGCTCCACGATCAGCGTCGTGCACGACAACGCACCGACCGCCACCATCGCCGCCATCGCCGCGCGTCGCTTGACCATGATCAGATCCTACATCAGCGGCGCCGCCGGTGTTTCATGCTGGAACACTACGACCAGGTCGCCGGATCTCCCGACGCACCATGCCGACGACGCCTGCACCCCTAATAGCGCAGCCGGGGCCGCCGGGGCCGCCGGGGTCGCCGAGGCCCGCCCGCCGCGGCTCGCAACGCGGCGAGAGCATCTTCAGGTGTCCAGACCCTCCCGCCATGCTCGATCGTGATCCCGTGCAGGGATCCGAAGCCGGCGCCGTCGCCGTAGCCCCAGCCACCCTCTCCGTCACCGCAGCCGCCACCCTCTCCGTCACCGCAGCCGTCGCCGTAGCCCCAGCCACCCTCTCCGTCACCGCAGCCGGCGCCGAGGCCGTAGCCGCCGCCGTAGCCGCCGCCGCCGCTGCTGCCGCCGCCACTGCCGCCGCCGCCTCGCGCCAGCCACGCGATATCCTCCTCGTCCGCCTCGGCCGCCGCTTCGGCGAGCGGCATCCCGCCCAGTCGATCGCATGCCTCGGAGCACACGCCGGCCAGTGCAAGCAACCATGCCGTATGAGGCGTCACGGCTTCAACCCCGCCGCGGTCTGCAGCGCCGCAAGCGCGTCGTCAGCTGTCCAGACTCTCCCGCCATGCTCGATCGCAATCCCCTCAAGGGATCCGTAGCCGTAGCCGCCGTCGTAGCCGTCGCCGTGGCCGCCGCCGCCGTCGCCGGTGCCGTCGCCGTCGCCGCCGAAGCCGACGCCGCCGCTGCCGAAGCCGACGCCGTCGCCGCTGCCCCAGCCGCCGTCGCCGAAGCCGTCGCTGCCGGTGCCGACGCGGCCGAAACCGTCGCCGTAGCCGTAACCGTCGCCGCGCCACGCCTGGGTGAGCCGTATCCCACCCAGGCGGTCGCACGCCTGGCGACACGCGCCGACCAGCGCGAGCAGCCATGCCGTAGAAGGGATCACGACCACGGCTCCGCCTCGATGGCGGCCGAGGCCGACTCGGTACACGAGAGGATGTGCTCGATCACCCCGCGCGGGATCCTCGCGATGTCGACGGCGCCGGACACGCGCGCCCCACGGCCGGGACCAGCCTTCGCCACGCCGTACAGCGTGCGCGCGGTCGTGTCGTAGTACGCCACCATCCTGGCGTCGGCGACGACGATCTCGGTCGGCGTCTCCTTGATGACCGTGCCGTGGACGATGCTCCACGGCCGCGTGCTGGTAGCGATGACAACCTTCTTCTGCTTCTTGGTCATGACTTCTCCTTCCGCCAGTTACTCACTCCTCGCACAACCCCACCTCTCGCGCGGCCGCCAAGAACTCGCGGTGCGCGTGTACCACGGTCCACGTCGCGATCGGACTGGCGCCCGCCCGGCGCGCACCCACGCCCATCAGCACCGCCAGCTCGACGCGAAGCTGCTCATCGTCCGCGACCTCCACCGCCAACATGTCAGCCATGGAGCCGGTCAGCCGGAACCGCCGCGCGATCGCGTACTCCACATTACGCTCGATGACAGCCAGCGGCGGCTCGACCATGCGAACCCGGTACATCGCCTCGCGCATCGGGCGCGTCACGTCGCCGATGTACGCCTCCGCCGCGTCGTGCATCAGCGCGAGGCGCCGCACTTCCACGCTCGCACCCGCAAGGCGCCGCATCACCAGCACCGAGTGCTGCGCCACCGAGTACCCCAGATCCGGCCCGCCGGCGTGGCCACCAAATCGGGCGATGCGCGCCAGCGCGTACGCGATGTCATCCAGCCAGATCGTCTCCGGCTTCGGGTCGGCCAGATCCACCAGCCGCCCGCCGCGCGTCGCCAGGCACGCCCCGCTCACACGTAGCCTCCCGCGAACCCGCGCGCCGGGTCGCCGTAGGTGTCATGCATCCCGTCGCGCTCCGCGCGCGCCAGCCAGGCTCGCACCGTCTCCGGGCGCCCGGAGACGGTGTACTTCGTCCTCTCGCCAGGCAGCGGCCCCGAGACGTACTCCGCCCCCGTCACCGCGGCCGCCTCCACCAGCCCCGGCACGTACCGCCCGCGTAGGTCGTGTACCAGTATCGGGTAGTCCCGGCACCCATCACACACCGACATCTTCCACCCATGATCGTCGGTGTGCGGTGCATCCTCCACGCCCGCGATCTGCACCATCGGCGCCTCCGCGATCGCCTCACGCGCCCGCTGGATCTCGATCCGCACCACCATCTCATCGACGCCGCGAAACGCCGCCTGCCGCCGCACGCGGTCGGCCAGCAACTGATCCGGGTACACCCCCAGGCACTCGCCACGGTACGCCGCGCCGAGACAGTGGTCCGCCGCTGCGATCAGCCGGTCCTCGTGCGTAGCCGGCAGCCCGAGCAACGCCAACACCTGCCCGAGCGATGACGCCCGGAGGTAGTGCTCTGGGCCCAGCCCGTACCCCACATCACCCGGCGCGTGGTGGTCGCACCGCCGCGGCCCCGCGACCCCGCCGCTCGGCCAGGCGTGGCAGTCCCCGCACGGTCCAAGGCCGCCCCACGTCCCGCGGTCGCTCAGCCCGAGCCCATCGCCCCGCCCGCTCGCGCGGTCGCGACACACCGAGCACCGATCGAGCGTCTCGCCGCCGCACTCGACCAGCACCACCGCCTCCGCCTCGATCGGCGCCATGTCGGCCCGGTACGCATCGCCCGCACGTACCCGCGCGCCGCCCCGAGTCGCGTGCACCACCGCCTCGCCGCGCGCGCGCAGCACCTCCTCGATCCGCGCCATCTCGGGGTCACTCGCCCCGAGCACCCAGACCCGCCCGGTGGTCACGGCGTCACCTCGCCCTCGACATCGAGCAGGCCCAGACCCCGCGCGCAGACCATCCAGTCCGCGTACACCGGCGCCGGGATATCGCCGCGCTCGACCGCGCGCCCCATGGCGCCCGCCATGTGATCCATGGTGCGGCACGAGAGCGGGCCGTACATGCGCGTCAAGTCCCAGTACCGCGCGTCATCGCACAGGCCCGGAACGAGCGCCGCGGCGAGCTGCACGAGCTGCACGGCCAGCTGCACCCCGTCGAGGCCGACGAGCCGCCCGGTCATGGCTCCCACCCCTCAGGCAACGCCTCGTAGAAGTCCCGGTCCCGCTCCGACGCGAACTGCACGACCCGCGCCCAGCCGCGGTTGCGCTCGACGATCTCCTCCGCGTCGTCCGCCGACACGATCCAGCGCCCGGCCCCGTTGGCCGGCCACGAGCCGTCCATGCCCGCCGCCCCGTGCGTCCCCCGCAGCCAGGTCGGCATCACCTCCACGACCACGTCGATCGTATGGCTCACGACTCACCCCCGATCCGCCGAGCGCGGTACATCCAGTCCGCGAACGCCGTCGCCTCGATGTCGCCGCGGTCGAGCGCGCAGCCGAGCACCCCAGCCAGATGCTCCATCGCGCGCGCTGACGTCTCGCCGTACGTGTGCACCACGTCCCAATATCGCGCGTCCCCGCGCAGGCCCGGCACCATCCGCTCCGCGCGCCGCACGAGCTGCAGCGCACGCGCCCGATCGCCTACGTCCCGGCTCACGACGCCACCCCCTCGCCACTCACCGGCACCGCCTCGACCGGATACGGTCGCCCACACAGCCGCACCCGACCGCGCCGCGCCAGCGCCTGCACCACCTGCGTCGGCCACGTCGGCAGATCCCCCGCACTCCCACGCCGCAGCACCGCCTCCGCGTGCTCCGGCCGGCACCACCACCCGCCACGCACGTACACCAGCCGCCCCGCCTCGCTCGCCGCCACCAGCGCCGCCTGCATCCCAGGCGACATGTCGCGCTCCGCCCTCACGGCGTCACCCGCCTTCCACGCCCAGCCTCGACCAGCGCCAGCGCCTCATCGAGCAGCGCCTCGGCCCGCTCGATGTCGCGAGCCGCCCAGTACACCTCCGACCGCGCGCGAGCCGACCCCGGCCGCGACGCCAGACTCAACCCATAGAACCCCTCGAACAGCATGTCGATCGCTTGCCCCACCAGCGTCGCCACGTACCCCTCCGGCCTGTATCTGCACGTCATCGCACACCTCCTCCACGCACCCCGCCCCACCCCACCACCAGCGCCGCCGCCAGCCGCTCCGCGCTCGCCGCCCGACGGTCCGCCTCGCGCACCATCCGCCGTGCGCCCGCCAGCCGCCCAGCATGCACCGCTCGCCACGCCTCCGTCAGAGAATCCACCGCCGACGCCACCCCGTCCGCTTCGCTCGCCATCGCCGCTTCGCCCGCCATGCCACCACCCCAATGGCGCACCACCCGGCGCGCCTAATGAAAATTCGATCCGATCCCATCCCCCACCCCGGGATCGAAAGATCCCACGCGGCGTGGGAGGGGTACCCTCCGCTGACCCCCCACCCCTCCTTCCCCTCCACCCCCCCCCCCTCGGGACCGACCCCGCACCCCGGGGCCGGCACCCGATCCCGAGCTGGCGGCCGGTCACCCCTCGGCGTCCCAGTGCGTCCCGCACTGGGCGCAGCAGAGCGCGACCGCGATCGGCGACGCCGTGGGCGTGGCCGTCGCCCGCAGCCGCGCTGTGATCCCGGCGTGGCCGCACTCGGGGCACTCGACGCGCCCCTGCTGCGCCCGCACCCAGCCGGCGAGGCGGGCGAGGTGCGCGCGGCGGGCCTTCGCCGAGCCGGGCCCGAGGAGGATGTCCAGGGCCCGCAGGTCGGCCGAGCGGCTCACGACACCACCTCCGCCGCCACCCGCGCCGCCACCCGCGCGGCCCAGGCCGCCTCCGCCGCCACCTCGGCCTGCACCAGCTGGGCGTGCGCCAGGCGCACGTCGCGCGCGGTCACGCGCGCGTGCGGGCGGCGCCCGGCCGGCAGCTGCAGGTACTGCAGCGCGGTCACGAGCGCGCCAATCGCGACGTGCAGGTAGTAGTCTCGGGCGCCCAGGTGCGTGCTGTTCATGAGAGCCAGTATACACCTGGTATACGCGGGGTCAAGCGCGATCGAGCAGAAATCGACCGGGCCCCTGCGCGACCCGGGCGGAGCGCCTCCGGGGCCAGGGCTGGCCTAGGTGCGGCGGGGCGCCCCAGGCGCCCGTAGGAGCCTCGTGGGCGCGCCTTCCGCCTCGGGGCGGGGCTAGGGTGGGCCTAGGTGCGGCGGGCCCGTGGGGCCCCGGGTAGGCGCCCCGGGGCCCCGGCCTGGCTCAGCCGGCGGCGCGCTCGGTCCCGCGGGCGGCCTGCCCGGCGAGGCGGGCGAGATCGAGGTGCAGGCGGGCGGTCGCGTAGCGGGGGCCCGCCAGCCCGAGGCTCTCGATCAGGTAGCGCTGCCACCCGACGCTGTCGCCGCGGCGGTGCACCGCGAGCGGCGCCGCGCTGAGGGGCCCGCTCGCCAGGGTGGCCTTGGCCACGATCGCCCGGGCCAGCTCCACGTACGCCCGGATCTTGCCCGCGTGCACGGTGCCGTCGAACACCCGAAACTCCACCGTGCTCCGGCGCGCCCAGCTGTGCAAATTGACCGCGCGGTAGCGGCTGGCGTGGTACTTCGCGCCGCGCGCCGCCTCGATCTGCCCCACCGGGCAGCCGTACCAGGCCGCGAGCAGCGCGTCCCGGCCGCCGCGGGCGGCGCGCACCAGGGCGGCCGTCTCCGCGCGCCCCATCGCGCGCGCCCACCTCGCCCGCTCGGGCGCCACGAAAGCGCCGAGGAACCGGCCGACCTTGGCGCCGAGCAGGGCGGTACGCGCCGCCACCAGCTCGTCCTCGACCCCGACGTGAACGTGCACGCCGCACTGCGCGGCGGCGCTGCTGCGGGCGCCGGCGCGGCGCAGGGCCCGCACGATCTCCTGCAGGAGGAGGAGATCGTCCTCGCCGCGCATGATCGGGGTCACCACCTCGGCGGCGCCCGAGCCCTGGATCGAGCCGTCGTGCACCGCCGCCCACACCCGCCACCCGTGGCCGGTGTACTCACGCACATCCGACCCGCCGTACGGGCGGGGCTGCACCCAGCGGCCGGCGGCCACCAGGGCGGCCGCGACCACGTCCGCGCACCCGCCGGCGCCGAGCCCGGTCGTCTCGATCTCGACCCCGAAGGTCATCCCCTCGGCGGCGAGCGCGACCGCCTCCGCCGTGGCCAGGGTGCTCCGCTCGCTGCCGGTGTTGTCCGTGCTGTTCATGCGAGCCAGCATACACCTGGTATACGCGGGGTCAAGCGCGATCGAGCAGAAATCGACCGGGCAGTTTTGAGCCCAATCGTTTCGGGCACTTGCGAGGGGCTCCGGCGGCCGATCGAGCGCGCCCCGGGCGGCTGGCGATCGAGCAAAGCCCCTCGCCGATCGAGCACGCCGATCTCGAATTCCGGTGTCATGTCGGGCGCTTGGCCAGACCGAGAAAATCTGGCTCGTAGCTTCCGCCTATGAACTCGCGCCCTTGCCGGGCGCCCGCCGGACCCCTCGGCGCGGCAAGGTACTCGATCGGCCACCCGCGCCGAGCTGCCGCCCCGGGTGAGGTGCCGCCGGCCGTGGGCTCGGGGCGGGCTCGGCCGCCGCCCGGGTCGGCGGGCCCCGATGTCGCCGACGTCGCCGATCGAGCACGCCCCCGGCGCCCCTCCGCGCTCACCCCAACGATCCCGCGCACTTACGAAACTTGGCCGTTGCGGGCCCTGGAAGGGCCCTGTGGCGCGCTTTGCTCGCCCAATGGGGCGCGGGTCGTCCGCGCTCTGAAAGCGCGTCAGCGGGGCGCGTGGGCGGCGCGGCGGGGTGGATCGCGCGCGCGGGGCGCGCGGCGTGGCTTGCGAGGCGAAATCGCAGAACAACCGGCGCGGGGTGCACTCGGCGCGGGGTGCACTCGGCCGATCGCCCCCCGCTACTGGGAAGGTGAGCTGAAGTAGAGCGCGATGGCTTCTTTCGACCAACGCCACCCCTGTCGACGATCCGGGACGACCATCTCCGGGTGGCGTTGCCTGTAGCTCTCACACTCGGGAGAGTGGAACCATCCCCCGACGGCCACGAACCACGACTTCTCCTCGGACACGACCGCCCAACACATGCACGAAGGCGGGGTGTAAACGCTCATGGCTCGTGCGTCATCGCCATCAGCCGGCGGAGGTAGGCGACGGCGATGGCGTAGGCGCGCTGGTCGGCATCGAGGCGCGCGCGGAGCTGGTCGCGTGCGAGGCGTTCGGCGGCGATGCATCGGCGGGCGCGGCGGAGGTCGTGCTCGGCGCGTGCGAGGCGCGCGTGTAGGTCATCGACGGCGGCCTGGTAGGCGTGGCGGTCGGCGCGGGCGCGAGCCTCGGGCATGCGGGCATCGGCGGCTTGTGCGATGAGGCGACTGCCGCGCCGGTAGGCGGCTCGGCTCATGTCGGCGCCCAGTCGGCGCCGTACGCTGGCGGCAGACGGATTGGCTCGCGCCTCTTGCCAGGGCGGCTGGTCTCCTGAATCTTGCGAAGGGCGGTGCGCGCGCGCACCAGCGCCGCCCTCTTCTTGGTCGTGGTCATCTTGGTCATCGATCAGGCCCACGGGATACAAAAGACCAACGGCCAGCGGAGGCTGGCCGTCGGCGGAACCTGTCCATAGACCACGCTCCACGTCTTCAGCTCGTGCGTCATCGCCATCAGCCGATCCCCCTGGACCCGTATACGCAGGGCACCAGCGGCGTGTCGCCGCGAAGGTAGAGCGGGTGCTTGAAATGCCCGCTCGCCGTGCGCCCCAGACACATCACCCGGCGGTCAGGGTGCCCGCCAGCCCACCGCATCGCCCACAGCCGACAGGCCGCCGCGCGATCGCTCAGCCCCGCCGCCTTCACCACCGCGCCCCACGCCACCACGATCACCTGCACCCGTTCGCCAAACCCCCGCCACTGCCACTCCGCGTGGGCCAGAGTCCCGAGCTGCACGCCGCGCGGGTCGGTCGAGACGCAGTCGTCCAGATTCGCGAGCCACAGCGCCCCGAACCCGTCCCGCGCACTGAAACCCACCATCCGCCGCACACTCGGATCGTCCTGCGCGCCAGCCACGCTCGGGTTGCACCCAATCCACCCCACCGCCGGCAAGCTCCGATCCCAGATCCGCCACAGCAGCGGGCGCCGCCGCCCACCGTCGTCGAACACCGCGTCAGCATCCTCATACACCACCCGCGTAGTGCATGCCGCACCCGCGTCGATCGCTAACTTCCCCTGTGCTGTCGACCGCTTAGCCATCGTTTGCACCTCCGCCGCCGCTAGGTGTCTACTCGGGTAGACACCTGCGCCACCAGCATCGCCGCCGCCTGCAGATCCCGCGCGTCGACGTGCCCGATTGGCTCATCATCCCACTCGCCCAGGAACGTCACCCGCCACTCGCACCCGCCACTCACCGCGCGATGCACCACCACCCGCCCCAGCTGGCTCGGCCCGACGTAGTGCCCGCACGCCTCCACCGCCATCAGCACCGCCGACGTCACCGCGCGGTTGCGCGCCTTCACCCGCGCGATCAGCTCGCCCATCGACGCCGTCACTTGCGCCCCCGCCTCGCCCACCGCAGCCCCGCGACGATGTGCCCCACGACCACCAGCGCCACGAACCCGAGCCACAGCAGCACATCACCCATGATCCACCACCCACGCCTCGAACATCCTAGCGATCACCACCTCCAGCGCATCCACCAGCCGCGCATGGTCCTCGGCCCGGATCTCGCCGTCCACCCAGCTCGGTTCGCACCCGGCCACCACCAGCGACTGCACGGGCATCTCACCCCCAGGCACGCCGCAGACCACCCGCAGATCGACCGGCGCGAATGCCACGTAAACCCGCGGCTTCAACCCTGGCCACCGCTCCCGCAGCGCGGCATATCGCCGCGCAATCCCGCGGCGCGCCATCGCCTCGCCGATGACCGATCGGATTCCCGGCCCCCTCAGCTCGACCGCCGCGCCCTCCGGCTGCCAGCGCACCCGATGCCGTCGGCCTGTGTCCATGCCTACCCAATAGCGCGCGCGCCGGTAGTGGGTCAGTTTGACCCGGCAAGGAGTAGCTCATGCGACCGTCAACGACGCGGGAGGTTCAAGAGGCACTGCAGCGGCAAGCGCGCCTGACGGCGGAATTGCTGAGCGCGGCCCAGGCCGCGGCGCGCAAGTCGGTGGAGCCAACGCCGAAGATGCCGATTCTGAAGCCGCTCCCGTTGGAGCGAAACTCCACGAAGTTCGCGCCCAGGTCTAACGCGCTGGTTTTTAACGGGACATTGTCGATGTAGTCCTTCAAACCGCCACTATCGCGACCAGCGGGCTCGCAGCCCGAGCCTTGCCGCCCTTGAGCCCGCCCAGGCGCCCCAGGGCGACCGCCACTACCCGCGCGCCGGTCATCCGTCGCCCGCGTCCCAGTACGACGGCGGCCCCACCTCGAATGCCAGATCGAGCGCGAGCGCGACCCGCCGCACCTGGCCGAGCCCGCTCAGCTCGATCTGCCGCACCCGCTCGCTGGTCAGATTCATCACCGCCGCGATCGCGTCCAACCCGTGCGCGCCCCTCGCCGCGACGTCGAGCGCGCACGTCTCGGGCAGCCGCTCCAGCTCCAAGATGTCGACGTCGAAATTCGGGCGAATCGCCCCGCCGATCGTGACGTCCGCAAACAAGTGCTGTCGACAGCTCACGTAGGGACACGGCCGCGCACTCTGCTCGCACTCGCCCCGCGTCAGCGGCAAGTGCCGCGGCTCGCGCGGCTCAGCCTTGACCGCTCTCGCGATCTCCACCGAGCGCACCACGCGCGGCGCTCCCATCACCGCAGCGATTCGCGCACTGGGCGAAGCCCGCCGCTCATCCACGCGCAGAGCTGCGCCCAGCACGCAGGATGAAACCAGTGCCGCCGGTTCCCCGCGTCCCGCTTGGGCACCAGCTGCGCTGCCGGTGCCAGCTTGCCGCACTCAGAGCACACATGCCGCCTCTCCTTCACCGCCCCATCTCCCGAGCACGCGCCCGAACGACCGCGATCGCTAGGTAGCTCGCCAGCCTCGCGCGGTCGCCCGCGGCGTCCATCGACAGCGTGTCGTGGCGCTCCAGCTCCTCCAGCCAGAACGCGGCCCGCCGCATCGCGGCGAGCGCGCGCTTCGCGCCCACCGCCGCCTCCAGCGCCGCCGCGCACGCGCCACACGCGACCCCATGCCCGTGCTCACACAGCATTACTCCTCCTCAGAGCGCGTCGTGATCAGCGTCATCGTCCCGCGCGACAGCTGCGGCGCCGGGCGATCGACCGCGGCCGCAACCGCGCGCATCGCGTCGACCGTGCGCCGCTGGTCCAGCTGCATCGTGGCGAGTAGCGTCGTCTCGCACTCGGCCAGCTCGCGCTCGACCAGCGCGTTGAACTCGCCACGCCGCCTCACCACCTCGCCGAGCTTCGCCTCCAGCGTGCGCACCGCGACCCGCTTGTGCGTCGCACACAGCGACTCGCGCCCCACGTCGCGCACCGTGTAGAGCGCCCCGCTCTGCTGCAGCTGGCGGTGCCCCAGCGTCGTCCACGCCGCGTCGATCGACGACTCGCCGAACCCCGGCCAGCACTCACTCGCCCGAGCCACGCCGCACACCACGCACCACCCAGCCTCAGCAGTCACCACCCCGATCGCCGTCGTCGCCGACCCGATCTCCGGGTCAGGCCGCGGCTCCTCGCGCTCCACCGGCGCCCCGATCGGCTCACCCGGCAACCCGCGCCGCCGCACGACGATCACAGCCACCGCCACCAGCAGCGCGATGAACGCCACCAGAAAGAACGCCTGTCCAGCCGCGTCGCTCACGCGCCGCGCCCCGGCAAGAACGCAACCGCGACCACCGGATACTCCGTCAGCGTGCGACCACCAGCGCTGAACGACACCGCCGTCACGCGCCCCGAGAGCACCTCGGCCGACAGCTTGTCTCGCGCCGCCGCGTACCGCCAGACCGCCTCCGCCACCTCGGTCGCACTCAGCGCTAACACGATCGGTTCGTTGTCCACGTCCGCCTCCAGTCGCGCCTCGGCGCCCTCACCGAGTAGCGCGCAGCGCCACCAGCAGCCGCCCCACCGTCGCCGCTCGCACCCGAGCGCCCCGCCACCGGCATCGCGCCCCCGTCGCGTACATCGCGATCGTGGGCGCCGCCCACGCCTCAGACTTCGCGCATCGCGCGCGAGACGACGCCAGCACCTTCGCCGCCGCGTAGGCCGCGCGCTCGGTCGGCTCGAACCCCGTTCCCGTGAGCGTCGACCACTCCGCGCGCGGTACGAGCGCCGTCATCTGGATCTGCCACGGGCTCACCGCCCGCGCGCGCCCGTTGCGCGTGTCGCACTCGTGCCGCCGGCACCGCCCAGCGTGGACGTGGTGCGCATAGCGCGTCTCCCACCAGCCCTGAGCCGCCAGCACCGCCACCAGCTCATCCCGCGGCCACGGCCACAGCGGCGCGCACCCGGCACCCTCACACGTCGTCGCCCGCCGGCTCGCATGGTCGATCGCATCCGCGATCACACCGTACCGCGCGACGCGCTGCGCCTCCGTCTCCGGCTCGCGCCCCGGCGGATACCACGCGACCGGCAGCGCCAACAGCGCCGCCGCAAGCACCGCCGCGTCACTCACCCGAAAATCTCCTCGGCCAGCACCGACGACGCGATCAGCTGCGCCCGCGTGCACCCCTCGCCCACGATCTGCACCGCCGCATCACACACCGCCACCCGCTCGATCGGCGACAGCCCCGCCGTCTCGATCAGCGCGATCACCCGCCGCAGCACCGCCTCCGTGCGCTCGATCTGCGACCCGCGCTCGCGCTCGACCAGCGCCTGCCGCCGCGCCTCCAGGTCCACGACCCGCGCGGGCTTCACCGCTCCACCCCCGACGTCTCGACTACCGGCATCGCCGCCACCGGCGGCGCCGGCGCCAGCTGCCGCAGGCGCCGCTGCTCGGCCACCAGCGCCTCGATGCGCTCGCGCGTAAGCCCGGAGATCACAGACAACGCCGCCTCGCTGACCGTCGCGTCGACGCTGATCTGCAGCGCCTCCGGCTCGCGTGTCCCCTGGATCTCCGCAAGCAGCCGCTCCAGCTGCGCCACGCTCGCGAAATTCGCCGCCTTGCGCGCCTCGGCTATGTGCCCATAGATCCGGCGCTGCGCCATCGCCTTGAAGTGCGCACGGTTCTCGCGCTCCTCCTCGGTCCACCGCCGGCGCACCGCATCGATCGCGCGCTTCGTCGCGCTCGGCGGCATGCCGAACTCCTCGCGCATCGCATGCTCGACTCGCGACACCGACACGCCCGCGATCAGCAGCCGCTCGATCCCCGCAAGCTGCCGCCGCCGGTCGTCGACCGAATAGGCGGCCCTGCGGTTCGCCGGATCCGTCGTCCGCGCGGCAAGTCGATTCGGCGACGCAGTCGGCATCCCGCCCGAGTCTACTCACGGGCCACCTCTCGCGCTAGGTGCAGCAGATCGACCTCGGCTTCGGCCAGCCCCCGCGCGACCCATCGCGCGAGCCGCTCATCGCCCACCACGACCGTCCGCAGCCGGGCCCACAGCTCCACCCGGTTCAACGCATCGAGCAAACGCACCCGATCTTCCGCATTCAGGTAGCCCATACCTACCGAGTAGCGCGGACGGGCGGCGCGAAGACGTCGCGGTGCAAGTGCACCAGCGCGAAACGCTGGACGTGCTCACGCACCAGCCCGCTAGAGCACTCCGTCGTCCACACCCCGCCGCAGTCTGGCCACTCGCAGATGCACATCACCCGCTGCGGCTCGGGCAAGCCCGTCTCGGGATCGAAGAGCCGCGGCTCCCACGTCCCGAGAACGTGCGCCGCATTCGGCGGCCGCCAAGTGCCCACCTGCGCCGTGCTCCGCGCCTCGCGGTGCTGCGCCTGCGCTACCGCCGTCGCCGCCGCCATCACCCGCCGCGCGGCCGCCTCGAACTCAGGCCCCACCGCGCCATCCGCGGCCACCGTGCGCAGCTCGACCTGCGCGGCCGCGTAGGCCGCGCGAGCATCCGCGAGGGTCGGCGTAGACGTCGCCACGCCCGGCAGTGTGCACTCCGCGTCAATCTCCGTCAAATCCAGTGCCCCGGGTCACTCTGCAGCAACGCCTCCGCGTCCACCATGACCACGCGCTGCCACTGGACGCGACGATACCGCCCACCCAGCGCGCGATCGATCGGCTCCGAATCGCTCAGCACGACCACCCACGGCGCACGCGACGCGCGCAGCCACAGCATCGGCCGCACGCACGCCTCATGCGCGGCGCCGCACGCCTGCCACCACCACCGCCACACCGGGCTCTGCCGCCCCTCCGCCACCCGCGACAGCACGAACCGCTCGCGGCGCTTCACCTCGACCGACCACGGAAACTCCGCCGCCGTCGTCATCAGATCCCCGCTCGCGCGGAACTCGGCGCGTACGTCCGCCGTCGCCCACCCGCCAGACCCAGGCGAGCGCACGAACCGCGTCCCGGGCTCCCGCCGGCACCACCACCCCACCAGCAGCGCCGCCACCTCGCGCTCCGCTCGCGCCCCCTTCTCGCGCGAGTCGACCACTACTCCACCCACGACCTCGTCGCATCCGCCACGATCTGAATCCGGTTCGGCAGCGCGTCGACTACGTCGGACGAATGCGCGATCACGAACGCCTGCTCGATGCCATAGCGGCTCGCCAGCATGCTCGCGAGGTGCGCAGAGAACTGCCGCCGATTGCGCTCATCGAGCGCGCCGAACGGCTCATCGATCACCGCCACCGACCACGGGATCGCGTGCTCCTCCCGCAGCCATGCCGCCGCCCCAAGCTGCAGCGCGATGCCCGCCAAGTCCTCTGCCGCACCGCTGCGGTCGCTCAGCTCGACGTCGAGCGCGTCGATCTGCTTCGGGCCGCGAGGCTCGCGGCACTCAGGACACCGCTTCTCGCGCTGCCCGCTGTACTGATATCCGCACGCGCACACCGGCGCCAGCTGGTCACTCGCATCGCGCGACCAGCTCAGCGACACCGACAGATCGATCCCCGACTCGCCCAGCAGCACGTTCGCCCCGTGCTCGATCGCCTCCAGCGCGCGCTGCGCCAGCACCCGCTGCGCGCCCTGCCGCCCCACCACCTGCGCCGCGCCTTGCACCGCCGCCAGCCGCGCCTTCACCGCGACCAGCTCAGCCTCCAGCTCGGCCGCCCTCGCCGCCGCCCGATCGGACGCCTCGCGCGCCGCACGCAGCCGCGCCTCCTCGCGCGTCGCCCGCTCAGCCGCGGCCGCCAACTCGCCGCCGGCGCCCGTGACGTACTCCTCGACCGGCGGCGCGGGCATCTCGGCCAGCATCGCACGCAGCCGCGGCACGATCGCATCCCGCGCCTGCACCAGCGCCGCACGCCGCGCCACCGCACGCCGCGCCGTGCTCACCGCCAGCCCCTCCACGCGCTCCGCTTCGCGCAGCATCGCCTGCCGCGCGCCCAGCTCCGCCCGCGCCTCCGTCCGATCCCGCGCCGCCGCGTCCACCACCTTACGCGCCGGGCACTCCAGCCCCGGCACCACCGGACACGCCCCATCAAACCCGCCCGATCGAATCGCCGCCAGCCGCGCCAGCTGCGCGTCCACCTCGCGCAGCCCGAGGGTCGCCGCCTCCCACGCCCGCGAATCCGGCTCCGCCACCACCCCGATCTGATCGTACTCGCGCTTCAGCCCAGCCAGCTCGGCCTGCATGTCAGCCGCCGCGCGCGCCATCGCCTTGCGCGGCTTCGCCGCCTCAGTGTGCAGCTCGTAAGCGTGCAGCTTCTCGCGCGCCACCCGTGCCGCGGCTCGCGCATACGCCAGCTCGGCGCTCCAGTCGCACTCGACCACCAGCGCGCGCTGCGCCTGCAGCTGCGCGGACAGCCCCGCCACCTCGGCCGCCACCGCGCGCCCCATGTCCCGCGCCGACTCCTCGCACTTGCGCAGCGCCTCGATCCCCGCCCACTGCGCCACCAGCGCGAACCGCTCAGCCGGCCGCGCGACCACCAGCCGCGCCGCCTGCTTCTGCCCAATCCAGCACGTCGAGAAATAGTCGCCATCGAGCCCGAGCGCGGCCTGCAGGGCAGCCGCCGCGCGCGCGCCGGACCGTTCTGCACCCTCACTCACCACCGCGATCGAAGTCGCCGACCCGCGGCTCCTGGCGCGACGAATGCCCATGCCGCCCGTCAGCTCCAGCCCGACCGACCCACTGCCAGCGCCCGCCGTGATCCACTCGTCGTCCCGCCGCCAGCGGTGCACCCCGAACAGCGCGAACCGAATCGCCTCCAGCAGCACGCTCTTGCCGCCCCAGTTCGAGCGCGCTCGATCGTCGACGTACCGCGCCACCACCGCCGTCACGCCGGGCGGGCACTCGACCACCACCCGCCCGGCGAACCGGGCCCAGTTCTGCAGCTCCAGCCGCGCGACGCGCATCAGAGCCCCCCGCGGTCGAGTAGCCCAGCAACCACCGGCTCGACCTCGCCCCGGTCGACCCGCCGCTGCAGCTCCTGCTCGACCGCCATCCGCGGCGTCATGCGCTGCGCCGCGCGCTGCGCCTCGGGCTTGCGCGCCGCGCGCGCCACCCGATCGAGCTTCGCGCCCGCACACGTCGGCGCCGACCTCACACGCTCCAGCAGCGCCTCATCCCCGCGCACCCGGACGAACGCCCGCCCGATTACGCGGCGCAATCGCTCATGCACCGCGTCGAACTCCTCCGCCGTCGCGACCGTCACCATCTCGACCGGCGGCACCGGCAACGCCAGCGACGTCACCGCGCCACCACTCAACCGCAGCGCGCGCGGTACTCCAGGCGCCTCGCCGAATGACAACGTCGCGAGGGAGCCCGGGATCCAGATCGGGCCGCACTGCTGCTGGCAGTGATAGTGCCCGTTGAATCGCGGCCACGCATCGCCGCACTCGGCGCCCGTCCACGTCTGCTCACGCCCGCGCGCCATCTCGTGCGACTCCTCGCGCATCAGCGCGCCCGGGACCATCAAGTGCCCGAGCACCGCCAACGGCTCCAGCGGCCGCTCGACGACGTCGAGCGCGCGCACCACCGCCGCCGCGTCGTAAGCGCCCACCCGCGCCGTGTACGGCAGCGCGCGCACCGCTAGCCCCTCGATCACGAACTGCTCCGGCTTCTCGGCTACCATCACCAGCGGGTCGCCGAGCGACGCCAGCGCCTCCAGCACCGAGTGCCCGCGCCCATCCTCGACCACGTCGTGATTCCCCGCGACCCATACACTCGGCACCCCGGCCGCCTTGAGCCGCGACGCGACGCCAACCGCGTACGCGATACACCGGCTCGCGCTCGCCGAGTCGGGATCACACAGGTCGCCCAAGAACGCGAACGGCTCGCCCGCCTCGATCGCGCGCCGCGCTAACCCGTCAACCTGCGCCGCGATCTCCGCGAACCGCTCGACCCCGCACGTCACCGCGTCGAGGTGCCAGTCGCTCGATATGATCACGGCTCCACCTTGTCGGGCTCGGCCGTGAACCGCTCGCGCAGCGCTTCGTTCAGCTCCAGGCGCAGCGCCGGCTTCTCGCGCAGCGCCTGCAACGCCTTGCGCCGCCCCTGCCACTTGTGGCGCCCCCATGAGATCCACGCGCCCGCCTTCTCGACTACCTCCAGCTTCTCCGCCAGCCGCAGCGAATCCATCGCGAAGTCGAACCCCTCCGGCGCCGTAGCGCCGTTCGACGTGTGAATGAATGCGTCTGTGGCCGCGCCCTCTTTCGTGCCCACCTTGGTCTTCCACAGCCGCACGCGGTGCCGCTCGCCGATCACGTCGCTCCGCTCGCCCTCCTCGCCCGCTTCGCCCGTCTCGTCCTTCTCGCGCAGCCAGCCGCGAGTGATGCGCGCCACCAGGCTCGCGTCGTACACGAGCGCCTTGGCGCCCTGCACCTTCCAGTCGCTGCCGAACTTGCGCTCCATCGCGCTCGCGTCGGGATCGTCCGCCTCGCGCGCGATCGCGATCATCGACGTCCCCGAGTGATAGAGCAGCGGCACCAGTTCATCCAGCCACTGCGACATGAGCGCCGCGCGAAACTGCGCCGCGCGCCCGCTGTACCCGTCGACGCCGTGCTTGGTCCCGTCCTTCTCGACTCGCTTGATCAGCTCGCGCGGAACCAGCTTCCGCACGCTGTCGACCACGATCAGCGCGCTAGTGTCCGTCTGTAGGTCGCCCTTCTCGCGCGCCGCCTTGATCGCGAGACAGAACTTGCGCACCTCATCGACCGTCGACTCGAACGAATCAGGCCGCAGTGCGACGAACCCCGGATGGTCAGCAACCGCGCCCATCATGCGGCGCAGCCAGTCCGCCGGCGTGGTGAACTCGGCGTCGACGAATGCGTAGTAATGCCCGCGGCTCAGAAACGAGAGCCCGAGCCCGTGACTCGTGAGCGTCTTGCCTTCGTTGCTCGGTCCGTGCAACGTGCAGAACCGCTCGATCGGCCAGCCGCCGCAACGCGTCGCGTAGTCGAGCTGGATGAAGTCGGTCGGCACCGCACGCACGCGCGTTAGCACCTGCGCCGCCGGCTTGAACGCCGAGAACTTCGCCGCGACCGACGCCATCGCCGCCAGTCGATCGCGCGTGTCACCAGGGCTAGGCGGCGCCCCCGCGGGCGCCGCCTCCACCTTGCGCTTCGCCGCCATGCTCAGCCCCACGGCAGCGAGTCGTCATCGTCGGCGGCCAGATCATCCAGCAGCACCGGCGCCTTCACCGCCTTCGCCGGCGCGGCAGCCGCAGGCTTGGCCGCCGGTTCGTCGTCGAATGCGTACTCCTCGCCGCAGTGCGGGCACTTGGTCGCCCGCTCGTCCATCGGCTTGCCGCACGCCTCGCACGGGATCAGAGTCGGCGCCTGCGCCCGCCGCCGACCCGCCGGCTTCGGCGGGCTCTCCGCGACCTCATCGAGCACGCGCGCCTTCACAGGCGCCTTCTGCGCGGCACGCTCGCGCGGCACCTGCGCCGACACCGCGCGCTTGCCGCCGCCGAACAGCCGATCGAACGGCAGATCGATCTTCGCGGCCGCCTCCATCGACAGCCGGAGCCGGTCCACATCGCCCGGCGTGGTCCACGCCGCCAGCGACGGCGCCGGCGAGTCGACGATCAGCGCGCGGACCTCATCCGTCAGCCGCGCTCGCGGGTACGCGAAGGCCCGATACTTCTTGCCGAACTCGGGCTCGTTCTCGTCGTACTCCCACCGGATCGCGTACGGGTTGATCAGCGGGTTGCCCTGCCGCTCATCCTCAGCGCCCTCCATCTGCATACGGATCACGCCCTTGACCGAGTCGCCGAGCGACGTCGGCTCGACGCACACCTGCACGCCGTCCTCCGGCCGATCGTGATCGACCACGGTGAAGATGTAGCTGCACTTGGCGATCACGTTCTGCTTGAACGCTTCGCGCAGGTTGATCTTCGCCGCGCGCAGCTCGCGCTTCTGTTCGGCCGTGAGGTCGCGCCCGAACATGTTGCAGATCCCGCCCGCGGTGAACACGCGCGGTTCGTCCGCGTCGAACACGAACACCGGATCGGTCCAGTCGAGCGCCCCGTCCGTGACCTGCCCGTGCACGTAGTCGATCACGCGGCACAGCGGGCACACCTCCGGCGGCGCGACCCGCTTGCCATCATCGCCGCGCCGGTACTGCCGGCGCAGCACCGCCTCCGACTCGTGGCAGACGAACTCGTCGCTCCACACCTCGCGCGTCTGCTCTCCGTCGCGCTCGCGCTCCACCAGGCGCGCCCACGGGTGCCGCCAGACCGCCTCGATGCTGGCCTGCGTGTGCAGCCACGCCGTGAGCCCCGGCAGCTTCGCCGGCGGAATCGGCGCGCGCTTCTTCCAGATCAGCGACTTGCGCGAAGCACTCGCGCCTCGCTCGTTCGACTTGTGGCTGACGAACTCATCCAACGACAGCTGCGGCATATCAATCCTCCATGTCCGTACTGGTTACTCAACGCCTCGCCGACAGCAGCGCCGTCAACGACCTGCAACGGCTCACCCACAGGTCGGCGAGCCGTTCGAGATGTTCGACCGTCAGCCGCGCCCGCGAGCGGCGGTCGACAATGTCGCGCCACTCATCCGGGTGCATCGCCGCGCACTGCGCCAGCACGTCCGCGTCCGTGATCGCCTTCGAGCGGAGCCCCGCCGCCTTCTGCTGTTGCAGCACGTCGGTCGCCTGCTCGCGCAGCGCCGCCGTCACCACCTCGGCGTCCGCCTCATACCGATCGCGGTCGAGCTTCGCCGCGACATAGAGCCGATGCGCTCGGCGCGCGTTGTCCTCGGCCCGGTCGAGCGCCGCCGCCAGCGAATCGTGCTCGCGGTCGCCCACCACCAGCGCCGCCTCCAGCGCGCGATACTCATCGTCGGGATCCGGCAGATCGAACACGCGCTCCACGATCCGATCGTACCCGCGCCCGTGCACCGGCCCCGCCGCCAGAAACCGGCTGACGCGCTCCTCGGCCGCGGGCGGCTCTGGCCTGCTCGGCTCTGGCCTGCTCGGCTCGGCTCGCGCGACCAGCTCCGCCTCGCCGGGCCCCGCCGGCGGTCGATGCGGCTCTGACCAGCTCGCCACGTACGCCGCCAACGGATCGAGCGCCCCCACGTCCACCCCACCACCCGCCGCGGGTGACCCGGTCACCTCGGCCGCACGCCGTCGCCTCACCATGCCACCCCCAATAGCGCGACCCGCGCGCCGCGGACACTCACCCGCGCCTCCTGCCGCGCCGAGCAGCGGTCGCCGCCCCGAAGAGCCCGATCTGGCCGCCTGGGAGCCCCGTAGGCGCGCTTTCGGGCGCCGCCTGGGGCATTGGGGCGGCCGGGCGCGCCGGCGCCTTGGCGCGGCGCGTGGGCGCCTCGAACAGCGGCAGCTTGTCGGCGTGCGCCGCCGGCCGGCGCTTGCTCGGCCGGACCCGGTCGTACCGCGCCCACGGGCCCGCCGGAAACGCCGACTCCAGCAATCGCCGGGTCGGCGGCCAGACCGCCGACTCCCACAGCGCGAAGCGGTCGCACTCGCCGGTCCAGTCCGACGCCGGGATCACCTCCGCCGGGCTCACCGAGCCATCGACCACCACGTACTCCACGCGCGCCCCGACCCCGATCGCCTCACCGCGCTCAGCCAGCACCCGCGCCACCCGGACATGCGGCATGCCGCCGCTCTCGGTCCCATCGAGCTTGACCTTGCCCGCGTACGCCTTCAGCGGCTGCGTCAGCCGCTGCGACCGCACCACGTCGGCCAGCTCCAGCGGGCCCGTCAGCACGAGGTCGCGCCACGCCTCGACTAGCGCCACATACGTCTCCTCAGCGTCTTCGCACCGCTCCTGGCGCGGTCGCACCAGCCCGCCGCCCATCATGAGGTCGATCACGATCGCCTGCATCTGCCGCGTGAGGCGCAGCGAGTCGCCGCGCTTGTATTCGATCCCCTTGATCTCCGGCTTCGTCGCCGCCGTCGGCGCCTGCCCCTTGTAGTGCGCCAGCCGCGCGATGTACCGCTTCGCGCTCAGCAAGAGCATCCGCTCGAACGCCTTTTCGTACGCCAGCTTCAGCGTGCACGCGCCCGCGCAACCTTGCTCGCGCGCCAACCGCGGCAGCAGATCGCCGTTGCACCACGCGACGAACGCCGCGAAAGTCTCATCACTACAGCCAGCGACCATGCTGGAATCCGTGTCGCCGTAGAACGGATCGAGCCCGGCGTGCTCGCGCGCCGCACGGTCGACCTGCTCCAGCAGCCACGCCCCCGTTGTGCTCACGCTCTCGGCCGCCTCGCGCGAATAGAGCCGCGACACCGACGCGCCGATCACACCCGGAAAACTGTTGGCGTTGATCTTGTACGCGGTCGCTCGCGCGTCCGCGTCACGCCACTCCGGCGTGTTAGGCGGCAGCTCCGCCTTGCGCGCCTGCCACTGCGCACGCAGCGCGCCCAGCGCATCGAGCGCGCGCGGTAGCAGCCCGCGCTCCGCCTGGCGGAACCACACGCGCGTCTTCGGCGCCTCGGCGTACTCAGCCGGCCGCGGCGGCGGCTTCCACTCAGCCGCAAGGTGCGACAGATACGCGGGGAACACCGGCTCGGGCGGCTTCTCCACGATCATCTCCGGCGAGATATTCCAGGTCTGCACAATGCTCGGATACATCGAGCCGAAGTCGCAGACGTGCACGCGGTCACGGATCAGCCCCGTACGCCGCGGCTCCATCACATACGCGCCGCGATACTTGCTCTCATCCCCACCCCGATACTGCGTCGGCAGGCGGTCGCCGCGCGCGTTGGCCAGCCGCTGCACGTACGTCTCGACCTGCGGCATCGGCCGGATCCCGCGAGTATCAGGGAAGACGCCCGTGGTCGCGCACAGCGTGAAGAGCAGTTCGATGTAACCCGTCCGGTCCTCAACCCGCCGCATCAAGTCGACGTCGCGCACGTTGTACGCGAGCAGCCGATCGCGGTCATCGCCGCCCGCCGCCCACGCGCGGTAAATCTCGGCGTACCCGAACCCCGGCAGCTTGCCCTCACCGAGCACCGCCATCGCAATCGCCTGCAGCGCCAGCGACTGCTTCTCCTCGCCACTCTCAGACGACGAGATATTCATCCGGCGGAACACCTCAAGGTGGTCCAGCCACAGCCACCGCCGCGCGTCGACCGAGATACCCGCGCGCTTACTGCGCGCAAACACCACCGGGAAGTCGAAGCCGTCGCCGTACCACGCCGCGACCTGATCGTACCGATCGAACTCGCGCCACAACGCGCGCAGCAAGTCGCGCTCCGCCGCATCCGTGTCAGCCTCCAGCATGCCGCTCTGCACGCGCTCACCGTCGGCGCTCTGCACCGTCCAGCACAGGATGCGCATGCGCTCCTTGTTGGCGATCCCAGCGCGCGCGTCCGTCTCGATGTCGAAATAGCAGAGGCGCGGCCGCTGCACCTGCACGTCGCGCTCGATCGCCCACTGCCGCACCGCCGGCAGATCAGCCTCGAACGTCGGCACTCGCTTCGACGCGAACCACCCGTCAGGCCCGCACGCCGCATCGCGCGCCCACGGCGCGGACCAGTGCAGGCGCCACCAGTCGCCTGCGCGCTCCACCGCACGCAGCACCCGCGACCGCTCGATCTCGCGAATCAGCTCAGGGTCACTGTCACCGCGGAGGTACGAGTACACGACCCGCCCCGCGTCGTGCACTCGTACCCGGCCGTCCGCATCGCGCGCGGCGTAGTACACCCGCCCGTCATGCTCTGACCAGGCGTTGAGCGCCTCGATCATGTCTCGCGGAGCCGCTCCACGATCAGCACCAGCCCGCCGTCGGAGTCGACGTCAACCACAAATACCTGCTTGACGCCGTTGACCAGCCGCTCCTCACCGCGCGGCGTGTCGGCCAGCCGGCGAGCCCGCGCCATGGACCCAGGGCGGTACAGCGGGATCGTGACCCGTCGCATCAGCATGGCTGCCGTGACGCCACGCGCGAGACGCGGCCGCGGCGTCGCACCCGCCTCGCCGCCACCGCCAGCGCCGCCATCGTCACCACCCGCCTCGCCGCCATCGAGCACCGTCTCCACGCGCGCCTCCAGCTCGGACACCGACTCACCCGCGCGAGCCGCCGCCAAGATGTCGCCGCGGTCGTGGTGAGAGACGCGCAGCGAGACGATCAGCTTCTTGATCCCGACTTCGTCGACCTCCGCCCGCGTGAAGGTCTTGGCCACCTCGATCAGCTGGTAGCTGTAGGCCGGCGACACGCCCAGCTCCTCCACGGCGAACCGCCCCCAGCTGGTCCACTTCGGCGCGCCCGTCTCATCGCGCCGCAGCTTCCAGATCGACGACTCGCTCACCTCCCGCACCGCAACCGCCAGCTCCCAGATGCTGCTCGCCGCGTCGCGGCGCAGCCGGAGCACCTTCGCCACGGCCCGATCGAGGTCACGCTCCGTCGACCCGCTCGGCGGCTCCGCCGCCGCCACCATCGACCCGGCCGCGGGTACGACCTGCAGGCCGCCCACCACCGGCGCCACCGGCTCCACCGCCTCCACCTCGGCCGACGCTTCGCCGTCCGCGTCGCCGCAGTACGGGCACGCCGCTTCGCCGCTGTCGCTCTCGCCCCCGCACGTCTCGCAGTCCGCGATGCGCGCGCGCGGTGTGTGCGCGCGATAGTAGGCCACCAGCGTCGACACCTGCCGCGCGAGCGCCCACGAGCCAGCCCCCGGAGGGGCCAGCCCGTGGCGCTTCAGCGCCGCCACCACGCACTCCTGGCGTGCCTTGGTCAGATCGACCCGGTGCTTCACGCGGCCGCCCTCAGCGCGCGCGTCACGCGCCCCATGGCCGCGCGAGCCTGGCGGCGCGTCAGCTCGCCCGCCAGCGACTCCACCGCCGCCGACGTGTCGAGCGCTGACGCCTCCAGCGCCTCCAGCGCCCTGGCGTCCACCGCCGAGCGGCAGAGGCGGCGCGCCCGCCTCACCGCGCTGGCCAGCTCGGCCACCCGCTCGGCGCACGGCTCGACCCCGGGATCGATCGCGTCGTCCAGCAGGACCGGCAGCCGGCTCGGGGCGCGCCCCGAGCGCCGCAGCGCCGAGCGCTGCGTGTGACACCACCGCTCGGCCTGCCGCCGTGCGTACCACCAGCAGAACGCCTCCCGCGGCACTCCGCGGCTCGCGTCGTACGCGCGGCCGCCGAGCACGTACTGCAGGCGCAGCTCCTGCTCGATGTCCTCGACCTCCACCGCGGCCGGCAACCGCCAGGCCCGGTGAATCGCCCGCGCCACCCGCGCGACCTCCGACGAGGTCACGCGCGCCCCCGCCGGCGCCGCGCCGCGTCCAGCCCCGCCGCCAGCGGAGACTCGGCCGTCTCCACGTCCAGATCGATCGCCTGCAGGAACGCATCCCGCGCGGCCGCCGCGACGCCCGCGCCGTCCATCGCCCGCCGCACGGCCTCGGCCACCTGCGGCCGCCCGGGCGCCGCGCCGAAGGCCGCCCGCAGCCGCTGCACCGCCGCGGCCGGCACCGCCTCGCCGAGCTTGATCAGCTCGATCGCGTGGATCACGCTGTCGATCGGCGACAGCGCGATCGCCACCTCGGCACCCTTGCGCGTCCGCACCATGACGCCCGCCTCCAGCGCCACCCGCAGCCGCTCGCGCCGCGCCATGCGCGCGCGCCCACCCATCAGCCCCGCCAGCTCCTTGTGCGCCGCCTTCAGCAGCGTCCGCGTGTTTTCCATGCTCGACTCCTTTGCGCGCCGGTTCGTGGCGCGTGCAGACCTAATAGCGCCAACCTTGGCGCGCCTCAAGTCTATTCGCGCCGCCGCAGTCGCGGCTGCTCGATCCGCGCGGCTGCCACGCGATCGTGGTACTGCGCGGCCCCGTAGTCGAGCGCGCGCTGCAACCGTGCGCGCTGCACCGCCGCCGCGCCCGCGTCCGGCATCGCGCTGATCAGCGTGAGCAGCGCCGCCCCGAGATCATCGTGGCGCCCCATCACGTACTCGGCCGACTCATCGCCCCGCTTCGCCGCGCGATGCAGCGCCTTCAGCTGATCGAAGATCGCCTCAACCGCCAACATCAACGTCGCCTGATCCATGCTCCACCTCGAACCCTTCCGCCCGGAGTATCGCGATCCACCGCACCAGCGACCGCACGCCGCAGCCGAGGCGCCGCGCCGCCTCGGCCCGGTTCGCCGACACGCCCAGCGCCCGACGGATGCGCCGCGCCGCGTGCTGCGGCTTCAGCCGCACCTCTAGACCCAGCTCACATGTCCGATACACGCCGCGCTCCCAGCGGCGCGCGCAGCGCCTCACGCGCCGCCTGCGCCATCGACGCCGGCAAGTACACCCGCCGCGCCGCGGCCGCAGCCGCACGCGCCGCATGCACCTCGCCCCACAGCGCCTCTCGCCACAAGTGCTGGCGGAGATTGCGCGACGTGATCCCGAGCAGCGCCGCCGCCGCCTCAACCCGCCCATCCGCGCGCCACACCGCCGCCAGCACGAACGGCGCGATCGACACGCCGCGCGCTCGCAGCTTGCGCAGCCACGTCGATCTCGATCCCGTGCGATTCATCGGCTCACCGCGTCCACGATCAACTCTGCCAAGCCTGCCCGATCCATACCAGCCGCGTCAACGCCCGCCGGGTATCGCAGCCGGACGACGTGAGTGTGCCGCGCGAGCGCCACCCGCAACCCGGCCGCCGCGGCGTCTCCCGCCGAATCCACATCGGTCGCCAGCACCACGCAGCCAAATCGCGCCAGCTTCGCCTGCACCAGCCTCGATCGCGAATTGCTCGCACCGCTCAGCGCCGCCACCGCGAAGCGCCCCTCACACGCGCGCTCGACCGCCAACGCATCGATCGCCCCCTCCGTCACCACCACGACCTCCGCGCCGATCGCGAACCAGTGCCGCTCACCGAACAGCACCTCCCGCCGCGGGTGCTCAGCCTCGCTCGGGGTCAAGTAGCGCACCGGCGAGGTGGACCACGTCCGCGCCGTGTAGCCCGACAGCCGCCCCAGCCAATCGACGATCGGGATCACCAGCCGCTTGGCCAAGCGACCCGTCGCCGCGTACCCGATCCCCCACCGCTCGATCTGCTCGCGGGTGATGCCGCGCCGCTCAGCGTACGCCTGCGCCTCCGCCGGCCACGGCTCGGCCATCTGCACCTCGGCGGGCATCACGAACCGATCGAGCGAGCCCACCCGCAACACCACGCGCGT
Source organism: uncultured Bifidobacteriaceae bacterium (assembly GCA_964555735.1). Lineage (GTDB taxonomy): Bacteria > Actinomycetota > Acidimicrobiia > IMCC26256 > PALSA-555 > CAZKTS01. The sequence goes on along the minus strand of CAZKTS010000288.1, from coordinate 48,091 downwards.
CTCCGGCAGCGTCGCCGAATCGAGCGCCAGGCCCGAATCGCGGACCCACTGCGCCGCCTCGCCGCGCGTCAGCTTCCGCGCGTGCATCACCAGATCGAGCGGGCCGCCCCCGAACGAGCACGCAAAGCAGAAGTGCTTGCCGTCCTTCAGGTCGATCGACCAGCTCGGCGACCGATCGACGTGCGCCGGACACAAGCACCACACCTCGCGCGCGTTGCGCGCCTTGCCCTGCGCGATGCCCAGCGCCTCCAACAGCCGCGGTACATCGACGACCACTACCGCCCCGCACCCTTGCGCGCGCGCTTCGGGCTGCCCACCCGCGGCGCCAGAAAGTCGTCCGCGTCGTCATGCCCTCGCACGCCATCGTCGAGCGGTACTTCGCGCGGGTTCGCGAGTGACGCCGTGTCGCCGTGCCAATCGAACTCGATCGCCGTCGCCCGCCCGCCCCATCGCTGCTTCAGCAAGATCAGCTCCAGCGTGTCGTCCGCGATATTCTTCCACAGCGCCGGGCGGTGCACGCCGACGATCACATCCGCGACCTCGACATACGTGCCCGATCCCTTGATCCCCTCGCGCGTCGGCCGCTTGTCGGGCCGCGACTCGATGTCCTTGAATCGCTGTTGCTGCAGCAGCAGCCCGTGGCACCCCGTCTGCTGACACACGTCCTGCTGCACCTCGAACGCCGCCTCTTCGTCCTCGGGCCGCGTCTCCGTCAGCATGCGCTTCCACAAGTCGGCCACGAAAACCTCCGCACCCGTCTCCACGATCGCCGCGTGCACCGCCTCCAACGCTCGCAGGTTGTGCGCACTCACTCCGCGCGCCGTGTGCGACCCCACCACCCGCTTCGGGCGCCCCACGAAATACAGCCGGCGATCGGCCTGCAGCCGCTCCTCCTCGGCTTCGATCTCGCGCTCTTCCTCCGCCGTGATCCCAGCCGCCAGAACCTTCGAGCGCGACTGCCCAACCGACAGCGTCGCCAGCATCTCCAGCGCCGCCTCGGCCCCGATCTCCCACGCGCCATAGAGCACCGTCCGCCCAGCACGCAGCTGCCCTAGCGCCATCTGCGCCGCCACCGTGGTCTTGCCCGAACCCGGAACGCCCGTCACCACCGTCACCTTGCCCGGCGCACACCCGGGCATCACTCGCACCGCCCCGTCCTCCGTGTAGTCGAGCCCATCGATCCCGTACGGGTACACCGCCCGCTCGCGGCGCCTCGCCCGCTCCGCCCGTGTCGCCGCCGACAACGCCTGCGGGTCGCGCAGTAGCTCATGCGCCGCACCGCGCCGAAACACCTCCGCCAGCTGCCCAGCCACCGATTGCACCCGCGCCGGCTCCGTCTGCGGGTCGCGCAATAGCTCGATCAGCTGCGCCAGCGGCCCCGTCGACGCCTCAACGCGCGCGCGATCCCACCGCATCGCCGTGACATGATGGTCAAGGTTCGCCGGCGCACCCAACGCGCCCGCCAGCTCGATCGCATACCGCGCCGACTTCTCATCACCCGTCAGCTGCTGCAGCGTCGCGAGGTCCGGCTCCAGCCGGCGCTTCGCCACCTCGCCGAGCGCGATCCACAAGACACCGTGCTCGCGGACCACAAACTCGTCCGGCTTGATCTGCAGCGTCAGCTTGCGCCGAACATCGGCGTCCGCCAACGCCGCGACCAGCACCGCCTGCTCGTTGACGACGTCGTGCGGGATCTGCACCGCCGCAGGCGCCGCCCGCTCACCAGACCCCACGCGCCGCCGCATCATGCCGACCGCGCCTCGCACTCCAGCCACCACGACACATAAGACCGCGAGATGGCTCCATCATCCACACGCCACTCCGTCGCAAACTCATCCTCGCCGATCAGCCGCGCACACGCGAAAACCACCACCTGCCGCCCTCCGCGTGCTCCAACATATCGCCACCCCATCCCCGCGCGCTCGGCCGTCCACGCCCAGTCCGGGCGCTCTACCCGCAACGTCCGCAGCGTCACGCTCATGGCGTCCGCCCCGTCGACTCGGTCCACAGATCGACCGCGACATTGAGAGTGCGCAGTGCCCGCCCCATCATCACGCGATCGCCGCGTGTCGCGGACCCAGAGGCGCGGAATCGCTGGACCTGCACGACTCGCACGGCACAGTCCGTCACGATATGCGACAGCTGAGCAACGCCACTCGCGCGGGTCCACGTCCTGCAATTGTGCTCGTCGCGCGCAAGCCCAATCTCCAGCGCCTGACGCGGCGTCAAGACGCCAATCCCGCTCACGGTCCACCTTGGGTCAGTGGGTTTCACTCTCACGAGTCACCCCTGAGTCGCTCAATCGCATCATGCACCTGCTGCAGCCGAGCTTCATACTCGGCACACCGAGCCTCGGCCCGCACGGCTCGCTCCTCCCACGCACGACTATTGAGCGGCCTTGGCTTCTCGCCACCCATGACCTCGGCTACCCGGGCGGCCACGAGTCTCTCGTCCTCCGGGCTGTGAGAAAGAGCATCCCCGGCCTGTACCCGCGCAAGCAGCCGCGCACTCGGCGAGCGCCCGCGCAGCGCCTGCTTCGCGAGCACGACCGCCTTCATGTAGTCGCTGGTCATCTCCGCGATCGTCAGCAGCCACGCTGCCGCCTCATCCCTCGCGTGCTCGGCTCGCTCGGCACGAGAGCGCTGCTCACGCCATGCCGCCGTGATGACCTCGAACGCTTCGAGCAGCGTCACCTCTCGCGAGCACGCGCGGCAGAAGTGCGGCCCCGCCCCGCTCCAGCCGACCAGTCGGCACCCGTGGCACTCCTTACACATCATCGGCCGCGCGCGTCCTTCTCCGCGTCATCCCGCAACACCTGCCGCGAAACCTCCTCAGCGAATGCGCGCCGGGCGGAACGCGCCTCATGGGGGCGCCGCCCAGTCCTCAGCCATCACGTCCGTCTGCGACGCCTGCCACGGCACGAAAGCCCCATCGACCGTCCGCACGATGATGTACGGCAAGAACCTGCAGACCGTCCCCTCGGGGATCCCCGTCGCCTCAGCCGTGTTCTTGTCGATCGGAATGCCGCGCGGATACGCCCTCGGGAGCGCGAGCCACTGGCCCTTCCCGTTCCACCCCTCCCGAGCTACCAGCCGCCCTGCCCTCAGCTCCGCCAACGCCCATGAGAAATCAGCCATGATTAACCCTCTCCTCTGTCTGTGAGAACTTGCACGTCACCAGTCGGCACCCGTGGCACTCCTTGCACGTCATCGACCCGCCGCGTCCTTCTCCGCGTCATCCCGCAACACCTGCCGCGAAACCTCCTCAGCGAATGCGCGCCTCACCGCCCACTCGACCCACCGCGAGAACTCCATACACGCCGCCGCGGCTTCCACCCGCGCGACCTCGCGCACCTCGGGTGACACCCACGCCGCCAACATCACTCGGTCCTTGCGACTCACGGCTTCGCCCCGATCGGCAACCGGCGCCGCGCCCGGTCGAGCCGATAGTCCGTCAGCAAGTGACGCGCCACGAACTGCAGCCGCCAGCCGATGCGCCCCACCCGCGCGTTGCGCTCCTCGCGCGCCTTGTCCTCGCGCCACTGCTCCCGCCGCCACGTCCACCGCAGGAACTCCACCGCCGCCTCCATCGACCCGCCGAACTCACCCCTGACCAGCCGCGCCGCCGCAAACGCCGCGCCTCGCCACGAGGCCGCGTCCAGCTCCGCCGGCGCGACCCCGTACACCTGCCCATGGCACCGCGCCCACAACGCGACCAGATGCGTCGGCCGCAGGCTCGCATAGTCGCGAGCCTCGATCGCGCGCTCCAAGTCCTGCGCCGCGCGCGCCCGTGTGATCACGCGCCGCTTGGCCGCCGGCCGCGCCGTCACCATCGCCGCCAGCTTGGCCGCCGCCGCCTCGTGCTCGGCGTACCTCAGCCGCCGACTCATGCGCGCTGGCTCGCACGCGCCGCCGCCGCTGCAGTCTTCACCCGCTCCAGATGCAGCCGCAGCTCATCGGCATAGACCGTGTCGCTCAGCCGGCGAAGCGCCTCCGTCCACTCCTCCGCCATCGGACCGACCATGTCCGACTCGCACTCGAACGTCACCGAGAGCGGCCCCACTCGGAAAGAGTGATAACTCACCGGCGCGTAAACCTCTTCACCTCGCGTCACCACCACACGGACCTTCGCCATTACTCCACCTCACTCGCATCGACCCAGCCACCACCGACGCGCACCAACACGCGCCGATTCCACGCCTCCAGCCGCCGCAGCATGTTCGCGCTGTAGACGTGTCGATCCCACAGCACATAGAGCACCGCCGGCTCACCAGGTCGCGACAGCCGCCCGCGCACCTGGCCGAACAGCTGGCGATTCGACCCGATCGGAGTCGCCAGCACGCCGCGCGACAACGCCGGCACGTCCACGCCCGTTCCGAATAGCTGGATGCTCGCGCACAACGCGCGCAGCTCGCCCGACTTCAACCGCGCGATCGCCTCGCCCGCCGCAGCGCCGTCCTCGCCCACCGCCACGCCCGACCCCACCCGCCGCGCCGCCAACGCCGCATCTACCCGCCGACAGATCGCGACCCGCGACGCCACCATCGCCACCTGCCGGCCCTCGCGCACCTCGCCCTGCATCACCTCGGCCACTAGCTCGTTGCGCGCGTCGTCCGCCTCCATCTCATCGAGCAACCGCTTGATGTCTGGGATCTGCCGCCGCGCTAGCTGATCGCGATACCAGTCCGCGCGAAACTCCGTCGGCACCACCCGGATCTCCACGTCGCGCACGCTGCCGTCCGCGATCAAGTCATCGCGCGACACCTCGTACACCAGCGGCCCGAACACGTCGTACGTCACCGCCTCCAGCCCATCGGGTCGCGTCTCGTCTGCGCTGATCCCGATCCGGTACTTCGCCGGGATCTGGCCCACCACCTCGGCGAACGTGCGCGCCGGCGCGCGCTGCACCTCATCGATCACCACCATCCCCCACCGCGCGACGAAGTCCCGCGACATGCCGCGCCAGAGCTTCTGTTGCATCGCCACCGTCACCGGCCGCACCTGATCATGCCCCGCACCGTATCGCCCAATCTCATCGGCGCGCAGCCCCAACTCATCGCGCAGTCGCTGCACCCACTGGTCGAATAGCGCGCCCGACCACACCACGACCAGCGTAGGCACCCGAACCGCCGCCACCAGCCCCAGCGCGATCGTCGTCTTGCCCGACCCCGTCGGCGCGCGAATGATCCCGCACTGCCGATCCATCGCCCGCGCAATCGCCTCGGTCTGATACCACCGCAGCGCCCCACCATCCGCCTCGCGACTCGCCGGGCGATGCGCGATCGCACGCGCGTAGAAGTCCCCGCCCGCCTCCCGCTCATCGCGCCACGTCAGCCGCACCCCGTGCGCCTCCGCCACCCGCCGCACTCGCGACACCGCGCCCCGCGGTAGATGCAGCACACCCCCCGCCTCGCGCCAGAACCGCAGCTCAGCCGGCGTCTTCGCCGCGCGCCACGCCATCGCACGGTTGCGCCGCCCCATCGCCTCCAGCTTCGCGCGAACCGGGTTCGCGACCGTGAACTCCGCGCGCAGCGCGTCCACCAGCTCCGCCGGCACGTCAGCCAGGGCTAGCTCCAGCGTCGCACGCACCCGCACAGCCATCCCACCCCGAATAGCGCGCCACTGCGGCCGGCCCCGCTAATTCAGCCCCAGCCCCGAGCGCCGCCGGTGCCGCCGCCTCTAGCGCGGGCCGCTAGTTCGGCTCACTCACATACCGCATACACCGCGAGGCTAGTGCATGCGCGTCGAGCGGCGATGCCGATTCGCCTCGCGATCCCGCCACGTTGCACCAGTTCCCCCCAGCCCCGCCGATCGGTGTCTACTCGGGTAGACACCGCGGCCGCCCCGAGCGCCGCCGGTGCCGCCGCCTCGCGCGCCCGCGCGTGCGTGTGCGTGTGCGCACGGGCGCGCCCACGCGGGTACATGCGTACGTGCGCGCAAGCGCGCCCGTGCGCGTCAGAGATTCTCCTCAGGGAATCATCGAAGAGGCTTATCGGCCGTAGGCCGATCCGCGCCGGCCGTGACGCGATTGCGCCGCCCGCCGGGCGGCGCGCGCGAGCGCATGCGGACATGCGCTCGCCGAGGCTTGTCGAAGACCGGCAAGGACCGGCCAAGCCCCGACCCCGATCGAGCGCGGCCGCCCGTGGTAGGCTGCACCTCGCCGCCCGCGTACCCGGCCCGATGTCGGAGCGCCCATCCCCTCGACCGCACGACCGACGGGTACGCGGGCGGCACTTCCCCTCGCCCCAGGGCCAAGACCGCCCGCCGGGCCGCACAGGCGCCCCGTAGGCGCGCTTTTGGGCGCCGGACGGGTGCTAGGTGCCCCAGCCTCGCCCGACGCGCCAGCGAGGCGATTAGGCCCATTGGCGCCCGGGGCCCGTAGGAGCCCCGTAGGCGCGCTTTGCCCGGGCGGGCGGGTCAGGGGTGGGCGACCACTCGAAGGCGCGCCAGCGCGGCGATTAGGCGGGCTGGCGGGGCGCCCGGCGCGGGTGCCGCCGCGTGACGGTCAGCTCCCACCCTCGGCTCCTCGCCAGGCGTGTGAGCAGCTCGACCGTGCGGTCGTTGTCGCCGACCTCGGCCCGGGTACGGATCTGGACCGTCATCGGCTCGATCGTCGGGTGCCGCGCCCGCCTCACGGCCGATGCACCCGCACCGCGATCGGGAGGTCTTCGCCGCCGCGCCAGTGCGGCTCGATCCACCGCCACACCCGATCCACGCGCCCAGCACCGCACGCCTGCCGCCGCCAGAACCCGCGCACGAGCGACCGCACACCAGGCCGCGCCCTCTCGCCGGCGAGGTACGCCGCTACCACCGGGCGCGCATCGATTCGGATCGGAGCCGTCAGCACGTACCGATCGAGCGGAAGACCACGACGCGCAGCCGCGCGCGCCCGCTCAGCCTTCGGGCTCGATGGCCCCACACGCGCCGCCTGCACCCGCTCCGGGTCGGCCACCCACGCGAGCACGCTGCGCACCAGCGCACGCAGCGCGGTCTGCACCCGCACGTCGGCCGCATCCATCGGCACCTCCGTCGCCGTGTCGGGCTGGTCGAGCGCGAAGTCCGGCGCGCACAGCTGCGCCACCGTCACGCGCTGCCACCACGAATAGCTCCGGCCGAGCGCCACGATCGCCAGCCCTTCGTCCGGGTCGGTCACGCGCGCCACCATGATCAGCTCAGCCGGCAGGCCCGTCCCGGGCGGTATGCGCAGCAGGAACGCCGGCCACGGCGCTCGCAGCTCCTGCTCGGGGTCGTGCCCCGAGCACAGCAGCGCCGCGACGAACTGCGGCGTGGCGAGGTCGACCGTCGGATACGCCGCCGCCACCCACCGGACGCCCCAGTGCCATCGCAGCTGGATGTCCCGCGACTCGGCCACGATCGCCGCCGCCGCCAGCGTCGCGCCCGTCGGCGCGCGCACGACCACCCGCCGCTCCCACAGCCAGTCGATGACCGCTTGCACGACCGCCGCCGATGGCACCTCGGGCGCGATTGGCACGTCGGCCAGCAGGCGCATGACGTCGGCCACGCACCGCTGCACCTCAGCGATCGGCTCAGATTCGAGCGCCAGCGCCTCCGCCGTGGTCGATTGCAGCGCCGCGCGCAGCTCCGGGCCGCCCGTCACCACGCGAGTCACGAGAGCCCCAGCCGCCGCAGCGCGAGGTGTACCGTCCGCGGCCACCACCGCCCGCCGCGCGGGCCCGTCACGCCCTGCTCATTCAGCGTCGCCACGATGGCCCCGATCGAGAGCCCCTGCGCCCGCAGCGCACGGATCTGGTCGGCCGTCTCCGGCGCCACCGTGCCCGCCGTCGCGCCGATCGGATTGTCTCGCGCGCCGCCCCACTGCCAGCCGCGCACTAGCGCCAGCTCGCGCACCTCACCGACTACGGCGGCCGGGTCCAGGGCCAGGATTCGGATCTCGATTTGTCGCATGCTCTCGCTCCCACGTCAGCTGAGTCTGTGTCCACCGCGCAGCATTCGCGCGGCCCATCGCCGCGATCACCGGCGTCAGATCGAAGCCGAGTCGCCCGTATCCCGCCGCGATGCGCGCGATGTAGGCCGCGCTCGGGTCGCGCCGCGCACTCACCCCGCGAGTGTGCCGATACGTCCAGCACGGCACGCGGTACGGCGCGCCGTCGGTCGCGGTCGCCACCACCTCCACCTTGATCCGCTGGTAGACGTCCGGCGCCCCCTCGTACGCATCGAGCCGCGCCAGATCGCTCTCCCGCACGATCATCAGCTCGCCGTCGACCTGCGACCCGTGCGCCGGGATCACCGTCGCGACCCCGCCGCCCCAGCCCGCCGAGTACCCGACGAACTCGATCGCGTGGTCGTGCAGCGCCGCCGGACCCACCCGCACCGCGCTCGGGCACCGGCTCAGCGCCTGCGGCGTGTAGAGATTCGACCCGTACGACCAGATCATCTCCCCGACCGGATGCGACCCCTTGCGAGTGCGGACCCGGGGCGGCATCACGCCGCCCCCTGCTCGTCGTCCTGCCCGGCGCCGTACGCCAGCACCAGCTCCACCTTGGCGCGCGTCACCGCGACATACCAGAGGTTATCCTCCTCGACCGAGCGACCCGGCCGGTACGTGTCGGCGAAGAGCACCACCCGGTGCGCCTCCAAGCCCTTCGCCTTGTGAGTCGAGGAGAACACGACCGCGTCCTTCGCCGCGTTCTCGGCGAAGTACCTCTCGATCGTCGAGATCACCTGCTCGGGCGAGGTCGCCCCCTCGGCCAGCGCGCGCAGCGTGTCGGCGCGATCGCGCACCGCGCCCGTGTCGCGCCCCTTCGCGTCCAGCCGCGCCACCTCGCGCGCCTCCCACTGGTCGATGTAGGCGTCGAGCTGCGCGATCGTCGCCGCCTTGCTCTTGCGAATCAGCCCGGTCAACGCCTGGCCGAAGTCGCGCCCGAGCATCGTCGCCCGGCGCCCCGCGCGCACCGCGCGCAGCAGCTCCCGCACCAGCGGCGCGTTCGTGCGCGAGATCACCATGTCGCCCGCCTCCAGCCGCTGCGACGCCTGCGCCCACGGCAGCTCTGCCACGCTACCCTCCGCCGCACCCGGCGCCGCCTCCAGGTCGGGCACGATCGCCTGCGCCACCTTCACGATCGCCGTCGCGCAGCGATACGTGATGGACAGCGGCAGCACCTTCGCGCCGAGTGCGGCGCGGACGCGCTCCATCGCGTTGCGGTCGGCGCCGCGGAAGCCGTAGATCGCCTGCCGGTCATCGCCCACCGCCGTCACGCGGCCGCCGGTCGCCACCGACCCGAGCACCAGCTCGATCTGGCAGGGGTTGAGGTCTTGCGTTTCGTCCACAAAGACCCGCGCGTATCGCGGCGTCGGCAAGCGCAGGACCACCGGCAGCCAGATCATGTCGTCGAAGTCGATCGTGTCGAGGTCGCGCTTGCTCGCCTCGACCACCGCGACCACCGCGGCCACGAACTTCGCCCGCGCCGCCGCCGTCGCCGGCCCCGGAATGTCGACCCCGTACCCGTCGAGCACCGCGTCGATCTCCTCCGCCGTCGAGAGGAGCAAGTTCTTCGCGAGCCCGACCGCCTTGGGCAAGGCCGCCCCGAAGAACTTCGCATCATCGCCGTACAGCTCGCGTGCGATGTTGCGCGACTTGTCGCTGTCGATCTCCGCGGCGCGGTTGCGCGCCTTGACGGCGCGCAGCCCGTAGCTGTGCAGCGTCATCACGTCGACACCCTTGGGCGCGCGCGTGGACAGCTCCTGCGCGATATTCTTGTTGAAGGCGACCAGCAGCGCCTTGCTGCCGGGCGGCAAGTAGCGCAGCGCCTCCACGATCGTCGACGTCTTGCCGCTTCCGGCGCGCGCCGAGACGATCGTGTTGCCCTCGCCGCTCTCGACGTCCGCGAACACAGCCGCCTGGTATGGCGACCACTCGCGCGCCGCCTTCACCGGCGCCGACGCCGGTGCCGCCTCATCCGCCGAATCACTGTGAGCCAGGAACGTGTTGATCATGGGGTGCCTCCGCGGCCGCCATCTCAGCCGCGCCCCAGGTATATGCCCGGTGCATAGGGCTGTCAAGGTTGGCGGGCGAGAATCAGCAGATCGCCGTGGATCAGCGCGATCGGCGTGTACCCGGGCACCTCGGGCATCCCCGCCGCCGGCCACCGGCAGCGCGACCCGAGGTGACGCCGCAGGCCGGCGGCCCGCTCAGGCGCCACCGTCAGCGTCCAGCACTCGATCCACCCATCACCCAGCCGCACGAGCGCCCGCGGGTGATGACCGCGCGCGAACTCCGCTCGCACCGCCTCCAGCACATCGACCAGAGAGACGCGCATGCACTCACGAATAGCGCACCGCACACACCGGCGTCACTCGGGATCGTAACCCTTGCCGATCATGAACGCATCGAGCGCCGACTTCTGCTCAGGCGTCAGCTCGACGCTCGACGTGAAGACGACCTCGTTGCCCTGCGTCGGCTGCAGCTCGGGCGGCAGCCCGAGCATCTCAGGCACCTTGAACGTGTAGCCGTAGGACCACATCTCACTCCCTCCGGTATCCGCGCGCCGCGAAGTGCGCGTCGAGCACGATCAGCTCCGCCGGCGTCAACGCGATCGCCGTATCGACTACGATCTTCCCCTCGGCCACGCGCAGCGGCGGCAGATCACTCGGCAGGGCCGGGACGTAGACGTAGCTCACGCTCACGTCGCCGCTCATAGCGTCACCGCGAAGGCTGCACCGCCACCACCCGCGCCGCCCACCGTACCAGCGCCCGCGCTGCCGGCCGACCCAGCACCACCGACCGAATCGGCGATCGTGCCCACCAGCGGCGACATGAGCGTCACGCGCCCACCGGCGCCGCCCGTGCCGCCCGTGCCGCCGATACCAGTGCCGAAGCCGTTGCCGCCCGTGCCGCCGTTGCCGCCGTTGCACGCCACCGCATTCGGCGCGGCCGCACCGATGAGCTGATCATAGATCACCATCACCCACCCACCGCCGCCACCACCACCACCACCGCCGCCGCCGCGATTGCCCGCCGTCGCCGAGCCGCCGTTGCCTGCGGTGCCACCCAGCGCCCGGATCGCACCCGCCGCCGTGCCGCCGCCTCTCTGGATCGTGCGCGCGCACACCAGCACCACGCCGCCGCCGCTCGCACCACCGCCACCGCCGCCGCCCGAGGTCGCATCGCCGCCGCCGCCACCACCGCCGGCACCGCCGGCGCCGCCCTGAATGATCGCCGCGCCTCGCGTGAGCTGCGTGGTCAGCACGCCCCGCGGGTACGCAGTGACCGCCGCGCCAGCGCGGGCCGCGCCGCCGGCGCCACCCGAGCCCGAGCCGCCGGCCGCGCCGAGCCCGCCGACGCCGCCGTTGCCCGGGTTCTGCGCCGTCGGCGCCGTAGCCTGCACGCCGGCCGCTACGCCGCCCGCACCGCCCGCGGTGCCCGCGCCAGAGCCCCCCGTGGCCACCGCGGCCAAAGCCGCGCCTGCGCCGCCTCCGGTGCCCACCGTGGCGCCGTTGGCGCCGTTGGCGCCACTGCGCGCGATCGCCCCGGCTGGGGCGGTGCTGAGGTCCAGCACCCCGGCCACGTAGATCGCGAATCCCGCCGTCGTGATGGCGGCACCCGGGGTCAGGGTCAGATCGGCGTAGAACATGTCGCGCGTCAGCGTGACCGGCGCGCTGATCGTGGCGACACCGTCTCGCCCGTCGCCGTACAGCGCCAGATCCGACTGCGGCCCACCCTGCACGCGCTCCCAGCGCGTATTGCCGCCCAGCGCCGTCGCCAGCACCGTGACCCCGTTGACCGCGAGCGGTGCCGCAAAGTCAGTCAGCACGAATGACGCGCGCACCTCCGCGCACCACACCGAGGCGCCAGGGCGCAACGCCCCCGGTAGCGCCGTCACGCTCGCGAGGTCAGCTACCCCGCCCATCGGCACGCTGGCCCAGCCAGTGCTCGATCGCACGCTCAGCAGCGGCGGATGGGTGGTCGAGTCGCCCCAATTGATCGCACCCACGGCCCCGTTGGGGTCGCTCGGGCTTGTCGGCGTGTATGGCGACCGGATCGCGAAGCTCGCCCACGACCCGTTGAGGTGCTGCACCTCCAGCTCCGCCGTCGCGCTCGTGACCCAGCGCACATCCAGCGGCGTCGCGATCAGCGCATTCTGCATCGCCAGCTCGCCCCAGAGCATCGCGCACGGTACACCCGCTGACTGCACCAGCGGGATGTGCGGCGGGTAGCAGACACAATTCAGCGCACGCGCCACGCCCGCCGAGGCCGTCAGCATCACGCCAGGCAGCGCCGTCGTCGTCGCGTACTGCACCGACTCCAGCTCCACGACCGCGCCGCCCCCGTAGACACCGACGTCAGCCCGGATCTGGCTCAGGCGCACGCGCACGGACGCCGAGCCCAGCGCGCGCACACCAGCAGCGGCGGGCGCGTCGCCGTTGATCGAGCAGCTCTCCAGGTCGCCCGTCGCTGCGCCGTTCAGCACCACGCCGGCCGCCGCACTCGGCGCGAACAGCTGCAGGCTCTTCGCGTCCAAGCGCGCGCCGCCCGTGACCAGCAGCGCCTGCGCCGTCGCCGCCGACTGCATCAGGCACCGGCTCAGCGTCACGGCCGACCCGGGCCCCGTCACGCTCGATCCGAGCGCGTCCTGGATCTGACAGTCCGACAGCGTCAGCTGGCCATCCGTCACCACGAACGCCGAGCCCGACGGCAGGCCGCCGCTATCGATCCCCACGAAGCACCGCTCCAGGACCGTGAACGTCGACGCCGACTGCTGCACGCAGACGATGCCCGGAGACGCCGCCGTGCGCAGAAACACGCAGTCGGCCACGAAGACGCTCTGCTGCGATGTCAGGTCGAGCATCACGCCCGCATCCGAGCGCATCAGCACGAGCCCGCGCACGCGCACCGCATCGAGCGCGGGCGGCGCACTCACGCGCAGTAGCGGCGAGACGCCCGGCGCCGCGAGCACGAACGCGCTGACCTCGCTCTCAGCCGTGACGTCCACGTAGGGGTTCGTGATGTCGAGCGTCGACGTCACCACGTACGTCCCCGGGCACACCATCACCGTGATCGGCTGCGCAGGCCCGGCCGCGCCGTTGGCCGCAGCCAGCGCCGCCTCGATCGTCGGGTAGTCATCGCTCGGGACCGAGTACGTCGACGCGCACGCGCCACCGCCGCCACCGCCTCCTCCTGCGCCGAGCATCGCGCCGATGCCCGCGATCGCCGCGCCGGTCGTGTCGCCACGCCGCGCGAAGCGCTGCGCGAGGTCCGCCGCGCGAGCCCCTTGGAGCGTCCCCAGGTTGACCAGGATGCCGCCCGCTTCGAGCACCGCCCCCGCAAGCTGCGGGTCGGCGACGTCATCGATCACGCTGCCAGGCGTGAGCGTCGTGCCCGAAATCGAAACCTGATTCAGCAGCGCGAGCAACATGGGGTCACCTGTAGATCGTTCCGACGCGGAGCTGCGTGGCTCCCGCGTTCGCCGTGATCTGGACGAAGTACAGCAGCTCCTGCGGCACGATCAGCCCGGCGAACCCGAGCGCGAGCCGGTTCGCCGGCACGACCACCGGCACCGCAGTCGCCGCGAACCAGTCCGCGCCGTCCTTGGCCCACAGCTCCACGGTGCACGACCCGCCGATCGCACCCAGCCAGAGCGCATCGGCACCCGTCGGCGACCGCACGAACGGGAACACGCGCTCACGCGGCGGCTCGACCGACACTGGCGACGTGTCGACCGGCAGAACCGCGCCGCCCGCCGTCACGATGTGAATCGCGCGGCTCACTCGACACCGCCAGTCTCATCGCCGCCACTCTTGGGTGGAACGAGCAGCTTGCCCGCGGCGTCCTCGGCCGCCTGCGCGCCGAGCCACGTCATCACGATCCACTTGATGAAGTCCAGCGCGCGTTCGCCCGGCACGCGCCCCGTGACATTCATCACGATCACGCCGACCACCGCGGCCAGCACCACCCACGCCTTGCGCGACTGCGCGAGAGCCATGAACACACTTGCCATGGCCCGAAACGCTATCACTCAGGCCGATGGCTTGCGAAGCGCCATCATTTCCGGCGGTAGATCGAGCCGATGCTGGCCGGATTGACGCCGCGCCTGCCCGTCGAGGAGCGCCGCGGCACGCGCCACCAGTGCACGCGCGCGCGCTTCGAGCCGCGCCGACTCCTCTTCGATCTCCATCTCACGCGCCACGTCCGCGATCGTGCGTTGGTTATTCATCGTCCTGTCTCCATGACCCGCGGCGGTCTAGGCGATCGTCGCGGCGCTCTTCGCGCTCCACCAACATCGTCAGCTGCTTGATCGTGGCGTGCACCTCGCGCTGCACCGCCAAGATCCGATCTCCACGCTCGCGCTCCTCACGCACGCGCGTCTCGTCGATAGCCCGCAGCACCGAGGCATAGTCCTGCGCCTCACGCAGCCGCAGATCCATGATCTGCTCGTTGCGGAGGTGCAGCTGCCGCGCGTACAGCCACAGGCCGCCGATGACCAGCCCTGGCAACCCCAGCGACCCGAGCAGCTCTACAGCGCGCGCCTCCATCGTGGTCCCGTCAAGGCTGCGGCACCGTCGCCACGATGGACACCGCCGGCAACGAATCCCCGAGAATGGGGCGCGGCGGCTTCGGGTTGCGCAGCCGCGCGTCGATCTGGTCGGTCCACGACCGGCACGCCGCGCGCGCCATCCACATCGGGATCCGCAGCAACGACGCGATCGACACCACCACCGATAGCGGCATCGGCTGCCGCCCCTGATCGACGCGCTCGAACAGCAGAGGGTCGACGCCGCACGCGGTCGCCACCAGCGCGCGGGTCGTGCCTGCGCGGCGCGCCAAGTCGTCCAGGGTGCGAGACACCGGGTCTTGCAAGGTCGTGGCCGATGCAAGCGCGATGCGCGACAGATCGCGCGCCGCGAGCAGCGCATCGCTCGGCGTGGTCACACTTCCCACCCGAGCACCGCCGCGGCATCGGCGCTCTTGATGACGCCGGCCGCCTGCAGCCAGTTTACGTTGGCGACCTGAAGCACGGGCTGGATGTTCGAGCGGTCGACCATCAGATCGACCCACCGCGTCTGGCCGAGCTGTACGACGCCGGCGCCGTCGGTCTGCGCCGCGATAGTGTTCGCCTCGCCGACGAAAATCTCGTTCCCGACTGGGAAGCGCTGACTGCCCATGCTCGGCTGGTAGTTGAACGGCGTCGCGGGTACTCCAGTCATGTCGCACGTCGCGTTCAGCAGCACCGCGCGGACCCCCGCTGGCACCGTCAGCCCGTACTGCAGCGCCACTGCCGCCGAGAACGCCGCCGGCGTGACTACCGGCAGCAGCACCGGGATCCCCACGCCCGGCGCCTGCCCGAACGTCGTGCGCCCGTCCACGCACTTCGCCACGCACCCGGCGACCCCCGGCGTCGACGAATTGGCGAGCACGCCGACCAGCAGCGCCTCCGATGTCAGCGACCCGACCAGCCCACTCGCAGGCGGCGGGTTGACCGGCGCGCTCGGCAGCGGCGCCGTGGAGAGCGGCAGCGTCGAAGAGAGCACCATGATCCCGCGCGGCCCGTTGGGCACGCGGCCGCCGAACGGCGGCGAGGCGACCGTCGAGTACCGCACCCACCGCGGCAGGCCGCCGGGAAACAGCAGCCACACCGCGACCAGCGTACTCGCCACGACTGCGAACCCAGGCTCTTGGTTCGCCACATCGCGCAGGTTGAACCCGCCGAAGACGCCGCCCGCGCGCGCACCTTGCGCGAGCCCATCGACCCAGCCGCTCATGATCAGCGCGCCCGGCGTAGTCGTCGGATCGACGTAGAAGTCGCCCACGCGCGTCCGCGACGTCAGCGGCCCACCAAGCAGCGCGCCCGACCCGGGCCCTCGGTCACTCACGAGCGGTCGCACGTCGTACAGCGTGCAGGCGTCGAAATTGGCCGCACCGCTTGGCACGCTGACCACCGCGATCGGCATCCACCCGAGCACCGACGCCGGCACGCCACCGCCGGGCACACCCGCACGGATCCGGTACACGACCCCGTCCGCCGCGACCTTGTCGACCGTCGCCGGCGTGAAGAGCCCGGTCCCGGGGTTGAAGATGTCGCGATTGTCGATCTCCAGCACCGCCCCCGGGTCGCGCTGGATCTCGACCACGTCGACGCGCACGAGCCCCGAGCCATTCGGGATGAACACGAGCACGCCGCTGCCCGCGAGCACGCCGACGGCGTCGTAGCACAGCTTGCCGATCGAGTCGTCCGGGTTGGCCGGCGTCAACACCGTCGAGCCCGGCTGCCCGTCGGGATCGATCAGGAGCGCCATGCCCGAGGTCACCGCCAGCTCCAGCGACCCGAGCGGTGCTACGACCATCAGCCCGTTGAGCACCGCACCACCAGCCGGAGCCGTCACCGTCGCCGGCGTCGGCTGCGCTGAGAAGACGTCGACGTTCTCTGATGGCGAGAACAGCTGCCGCGCACTTTCCGCGATCTGCGCCGACTGGAACGCCTGCGCCCGATTCGCATCGGGCGAGATGATGCGCTCCTCGAAATTCAGGACCAGCCGCTTGCCACCGGATGACATGCGACCGAGCCTATCACACGCCGATCACACCGCCGCGCCGTTGAACTCGACCGCCGACAGGCGGAACGCGCGCACCCGGTTATTTGTGCTGTCGCCGGTCACGATCAGCACGGGCGGAGTCGCCACCGGCGTCGCCGGCATCCCACCGTCTCCGCTGGCCACGTTCGCGAACACCGCCCCCGGGTAGACCGCCAGGATGTCGCTCACGCGGTAGCTGCGCGCCGTCCAGCTGCCGCCGAGGTCCACCGCCGGCACCACGCCCACCACGTCATTCACCACCGTCACGAAGTGCACGGCCGGATCGAACGTCGTGGTTCGACTCCCATCGCCGTTGATCACCGTCACGCCGTTATTCAGCGCCGGGTTGGCGCCCGGGTCGACCACGAACACCTTGATCGTCCCACCGCCCAGATTGACGATCTGGTTCGAGTAGCACCCGATACCCGGCGTCGCCGGCGCCAAGTCCAGCCACGTCCACCGCAGCCCCGTCCATGCGCCGATCGCCGTGCCCACGCCCGCCGCAAATCCGAGGATGCACTTGTTGCCGACCCCGGTGCCGTTGTAGCCGCCGACCGCGTTGCCGCCCGCGCGAGTGTGCAGCACCGGGCTCGCGCTGTACGGCGCCTCGACGTAGGCCGCGTTCACCGAGCAGTCGACACGCGCCAGGCTGAAGATGCCACCACCACCGCCACCGCCGGCCACCGCCAGGCGCCCGATCCCGGCCATGCTGCCGCCGAGGCTATCGCCGCGATCGGCGAATCGCCGCGCGACCTCGACCGCGTCAGCGCCCGTAGGCGTGTCGACCGACACGAGCACGCCACCCGCCGCGCTCGCCGCCTGCACCAGCTTGGGGTCATCAACCACCGCACCGGGCGCCAGCGTCACGCCCGGCGTCACCGTGACCGTATTCAGCAGCCCAAACCGTGCCATCGGCCGAGCCTATCACCCGAGACAGCCCGTCGTCTCCACGTACAGGTCGAACCCGACACCGCCCGCGCGCGCGCGGTCGATCGCCTGCCAGATCGACCGCATCAACACCGCGCCCGTCACCGGGAACCCGTCGAACCCGGCCAGATAGGGCGCCGCGTCGAATGCGTTGTGCGGGTGCTGATCGAACGGCACGCCGAAGTCGCCGAGCTGCACCCGCGGCACACCGATCTCGAAGTACGCGCGGAATCGCTCGTAATCGAGCACCACCCGCCAGCGGTCGAGCGGGCTCGGCCCGCCCACCGCGCTGGCCACCACCACCAGCGCGCCACTCACCGACCCGACTGCGTTGAAGCCAGGCACGAACTGCCCTTCAACTCGCGAGACGCCCACCAGCACGCCCGCCGGGACCACGCTCGCGCGCCCGCGAGCGATCGGCGCACCCGGCCCCGCTTGCTGCGTGACCACCTCGCCCTCGATGAAGAATCCCACCTGCGGCCCCGTGAATCGGACGCCGTCCATGTCATACGCGAACGCCACCGCTCGATCGGTGCTCAGCGGGTCGCCGTCGGCGAACAGCCCGCGGAACTTCGCTTGCCCCACCTCGCGCAAGCACGCCTGCAGGCCGATCGGCGCCAGGATGCGGTTCGCCGTGCGCAGCAGTGCATCCGGGCTGACCACGTCCGCCGGGTGATAGACCCGCTCGCGGTAGCTCTCGTCAGTCTCGCCCGGCGCCCGGTACACGCCGCGCTCCGCCCCCAGCTCATCGAGCGTCGCCAGCTCGCCTGGCAACCCCTCGCCGACGTTCGTGACCGTCAGCCCGAGGTCATCACCCCACGTCAGCACGCGCCACACCGCCGACCGCACCTCACTCGCCAGGGTCGGCCCCTGCGAGATGTCTTCGAGCGCGAACGTGGCGCCGGACAGCACGCCCGTCAGCGGCCCCACCGTGCCCGCCGTCGGCTGGAAGGCGCCGGTCTGCTGCAGCACCACCAGCCACCACGGCGGCCCGGCTGCGGGTGACGTGGCGGCCAGAACGACGCCCGAGGCGATGACCCCCGGCGCCGGTAGCGCCGTGTCGACCTGGCGCACCGTCTCGCCCGGCTCGAACGTCCCGACCGGCGCCGTCGCCACCGCGCGCACGACCACCTCCGGCGCCAGCTGCACGCTACCGCCGGCGCCCAGCGTCGCCCGCTCGTATGCACTCACGCGCCGCTGCTGCCCCGCGCTCGCGCCGCCGACCAGCTCCACGATCTGCCCGACTTGCTGCGGCGCGATGACGTCCGGCTGCGGCGCCAGCACGAGCAGCGACGCCGGCGGCGATTGCACCACGCTCGCGCCCGCATTCGAGAGCCCCGCCCCAGGCTGCAGGATGCCCGTCACCGTCCCCGGCAGCACGCGCCCCGCGGTGTACCCCGGGCGCAGCGCGATCGCCGGCACGTCGATCGGCCCCGGCTCGCCGGGCAAGAACGTCACGTCGTGCTCGATCGTGTACCGGCGCCCCGTCGCGACCGGCACGCCACCCGTCGCCCCCGCCTCCGTTGCGATCTCCTCGAAGATCACTTCGCCCGCCGTGATCGTGAGCGGGAAATTCAAGCGCGCCGATCGCTGCAGCCGCAGCGTGATCCGAGCCAGCGCCGCGCCCACCGCCGGCCCATCCGATTGTCCGCTCCATGGCTCGATGTAGAGCCGCTGCGTCGAGCGGTCGATCGACTGCGATACACGCGCGAGCACCTCGCAGAGCATCTCCAGCGATTCGAGCCCCGAATCGTACCCGCGCAGCAGGAAGGGCTCGATGTACTCAGGGTCGACGACCGACCGCAACACCTGGAACAGCTCGTCGCGCGTCAACGCGCCGCGCGCCGGCATCAGACCACCACCACGTTTTCATATCGCGTGCGCAACGCCTGCCCGATCTCCGGCACGACGTCGCCCGCCGGGCTCACCACGCTGGCCGTGTTTACGATCAGCCCGTTCTGCGTGTAGCGCTGCAGCACCGAGTAAATCGCCGCGCGATAGAGCGTCTGCCCCACGCCCAGGTTGTTGATGTAGTCCGCGACGGCCGCGCGAATCGTCCCCGTCAAGGACGTCGTGTCGACCGCGGCCGCGAACGTCAGATGCAGCTGCACGTCGACGATCACCGGAACGCTGGTGTTGACGATCACCGCGATCCCCCCAGCGCGCCACTCGCGCAGCTCGGCCAGCACCTCCGCCGCGATCGCCGCCGACGCCACGCCGGATGAGTCGGCGATGTAGAGATTCACCACGCGCGCGGGCTTGTTGGGATCGGTCGGATCGATCACCTCCTCGGCCAGCGCGCTCGTGATGCCAGGCACCTTGCGCGCGCCGAACTCGATCGCCGCGAGCGTCCCGCGCTGCGCCGCGCCCCAGTAGGCACGGATCCGCTCGCGGTAGACGTCGTCCTCCTCGGCGTCCTCGCCGTTCGCCGTGCGCTCGGGGTTGGTCACCGTCAGCGTCTGGTCCCACAGCGCGCCGAGGTCGCCGAAGAGTCGGATCGTGTTTGCGCCCGTCTGGCTCGACTTGCCCGCCTGCGCGGCGCGGACCGGCACATTCGTCAGCGTGAGCTGTGCGCCCCCCATGCTGACGTCCGCGACCGTAGTGTACTCCACGCCCGAGAGCGTCAGCAGCCGCGTCCCGAGCGGGATCGATCCAGCACCGGCCGCCGCCGTCGGCCGTGCGATCGTCACGAAGCCGCGCGCTGCCGCGGCGCCCTTGCGCGGCACCTGGTTCGAGTAGCGATCGAGCGCGTACCGATCGAGGTCTTCGCGGTAGGCGCCGTTCAAGAGCAGCGAATTGATCGATTGCACGAGCGCGAGCACCACCGCGCTGCCCACGTAGCTCGCGATCCCCACATAGAGATTGATGTCGCTGCCGGAGATGTCGACCTGGACCGGATCGATCTTGCGCGCCCGCTGCGTGACGTAGTCGCGGCCGATCGCGTACAAGTCCAGCCGCGTCGGGAAGTCAGCCATTTCCAGTCCCTCCAAACGAGTAGTCGAACGTCACCCAGTCGGGCGCGGCCGCCGCTTTCACGTCGACAAAGAACCGCGTGATGCTCGGGTTTCGCGCGTCCGTCTCAGCGCGCACCTTCACCGCGACCACGTCCGGCTCTTCGCGCAGCTGCGCCATCGCCGTGGCGACCAGCTGCTGACGCACCGCCGCCGTCCCCAGCCGCTTGCCGTACGACCGGACCCCGAGCCCGTATCCCGGCAAGTGCGCGAACGCACCAGGCGCCGTCACAAACCGCCGGAAGATCCGCTTGCGCAGCTGTGCGATCCCCGAGTCGGTTGCGTAGTCGCCATCATCGCCCGGCACGTACGTCCCGAGCTGCAGCTCCTCATCACTCGGCGTCAGCGCCGGCAGCCCCGGCACGACGTCGAACCCGGCCGCCGGGCTCGCCACGTCCTGACTCGGCGTCGCGATCGCCGTCGTCGGCACGCGCAGCTCCCGATACAGCCCTTGGAACTCGCGGCTGCTCGCCGCCGGGTCGAGTAGCCCGCCCGTCGCCGCCACCACGAGCTGCGTCGCCGAAATCCGGTAGTACGTCGGCCAGGGTGAGAGCGGCCGGTCCGTCGTCACATCGAGCACCGCGCCGAACGACAGCTCGATCGGCGCCACCTCAACCAGCACCGGCAACACCGGCCGCGCGGGCTCGCCGTCGCGCCCGATCGTCAAGACGTCCGCCACGATCTGAAACCGCTTCGGGTCGCTAGCATCGTTGGGCCCGAGCAGCCGATCGAACAGCGGCGCAGCGTTGAACGTCACGCGGACCACGTTCTCGCGCACCGCCTCAGCGCCGAGCATGCGCAGCGCGTCGATGCCACCCGCGCCCCATGGCCCGGCGCCCCAGTAGCCCGAGCCCCACCCACTCACGCCAGCACCACAGAGAACGAAAAGTCGGCGTCGATCAGCGTGCCCGCCGAGTCGGCCCGATAGATGCGAAAGCCGTTCACGGTCTCCGTGTCGACGTACAGCTGCCCGTCCACCCCGCGAGCCGCGTGCAGCACCGCGTAACTCGCGCTCGGCAGCGGCACCGGGAACGTCACGTCGACGGTCCCCACCGCGACGCGATTGACGCCCGCCACTTGATAGCTCGACAGCAGCGACGCCGGGCCACCCGCCGGCAGCACGACGCGCCCCATCGCCTGCGATGACGTCGCGCCCGCCGCCTGGATCACCGCGAACCACCGCTCCCACTCCTCGGCCCACCCGCGCGGGTTCCCGAGCGGGAAAATCGCGTCCGGTACGTTGTGCTCGGTCTGCTCGCGGAATGCCATCCGACGGCGTGGCAGCCGCGTCGGATCCGGGTTCAACGCATTGAGCCCGGGCCCGCAGTAGAACGTGATCCGTGCGATGTCGTCCGGTAGCGCCCCGAGCCCCGACCCCGAATCGACCACCACCTGCACCAGCGACGTGCCCTCCAGATCCGCCGGCAGATACAACGTCACCGCCGCCGCCGGGGCGCTCAGCACCGCCGCACTCTGCACCCCGGCCACGATGTCCACCGGCTTGTCGACGATCGACCACTGGTAGGCCGCAAACGGCCCGCCCATCGCCGTCAGCTGCACCGGGAATCCAGTCGTGAGGTCTTCGCGCGCCTGGCCGGCCACGCCCGGCGGCGCCCCACTACCAGGCTGGTTGATCAGGATGGAGACGGCCACGCCGAGGAGCCTATCACGGGCCCCAGTGACCCCACGGCCCCGGAGCACCCCGGGAGCCCGCGTGGGCGCCCCGTAGGCGCGCTTTTGGGCGCCCCGTGGGGGCTAGGGTGCCCGGGGCCCAAAGGCGCGGCAGCGAGGCGCTTAGAAGTCCTGCTCGATCGGGTCCATCGTGTCACCCGTCGGCGACCGCCCGCCCCCGAAACTCACCTCGGCGCCGATCGGGTCGTTCAAGTCGCACTTCAGCGACAGCGCAAATTGGAAGTTCGGCAGCGCGAACGACGGAAACGGAATGTTGATCGAGATGTTGAACACGAAGATCGGCGGGATCTTGAAGCCGCAGATGTCCGCGGCGCTCGGCGATGGCGGGAACGACGCCTCCGCGCTGACTAGTGGCGAGCTGCCAGGCGCGGGCGGTGGCAGATCGGGCGGCGGCGGTACTCCGGCCATCACCCACCCGCCAGCAGATCACGCACCCGCCCGAGCACTCGATCCCACGGATACGCCGCGCCCGGATCGGTGTGCGTCGACTTCATGAACGCCAGCGTCACGTCGTGATGCCCGCACACCCCGCGCGTCCCCGCACGCACCAGATCGCTAGGCCCGAGCCGCACCACCGGGATCCCCGTCAGCCGGCACAGCCGCGCCACCAGCTGCGCCGTGCGCTCCAGCATCCGCGTCGAGTAGTCGTCCTCCCACTGCACGCCGCCCTGCGCTGCGCGCCCCGCCTGCTCGATCCCGATGCCATCTCGGTTCGCGCCCGGCGCGTGCCACGCCACATCACACAGCCGCACGCTCTGCACGATCGAGTCGCAGTCGACCGCAAAGTGCCAGCTCGCTTGCGGCGCCTGCGGCCCCGCCACCCACGCCGCGAGGTTCTCCGCCGCGTTGGGCACCTCGCCCGTCTCGGCCGTGTGCAGCACGATCCACCGGATCTGGTCCGGCCGGCGCTGCGCCGCCGTGCGCTGCCGCGTCGGCACGAAGCGGATGTCCTCGAAGTCGCCCATCGCCGCCCGCGCGGCCGCCACCGCCGCCACCATCGGCTTCGGCGCCACCGGCTTCGGCGGGCTCGCCGTGATCACCACCTCGGGCAGCACCACCACCCCGGGAGGCTCCACCCCCGGCTGGCGCGTGATCACCATCGGGCCGCACGTCGTGAGCGCCGCCGCGCAGGTCGGATCCGCCAGCAGCTGCGCGAGGTCCGCCGGCTCTCCGTCCAGCGTGCACTCGCGCCGCACCAGCCGCAGCGTCTGCGAGTAGTCGTAGTGCAGGCCGTTGTGCGCCGTCGCCGCCGGCTGGATCACACGCCATGACCCGCTGACCGCCGGGTGAGTCGCGATCCCGCGCCAAGGGTTCGCGCGGACGTGCCACCCGTAGTTCATCGCCCGGCCGTGCGCGATCGACAGCTTGTTATCGATCACCCACCACTTGCCCACGTTGCTCAGGAGCCCGCGCGCCGCGCCGACCGCCGTATCCACTCGGCGCGAATGAGTGACCGCCGCCTCCGGCGTCGCGCTGATCGGCATCGGCATCGGGTCCACCAGCATCGTGGCCGCGTCCACGATCAGATCGACCATGCGCGCCGTCGGCAACATCATCCCGCACAGGTCGGCCGCCTGCTGCGCGAGGTTGGCCGATACCATCGCCCGCACGCCCGCGACCTTGGCCGCGTCGTTCATCGCCCAGAACTCCACCACGCGCCCGTCCGCGAGCCGCACAGGAACCGCCGTGCACGGCACCGCCTGACACGCCGCCGCCAACTCTCGCGCACTCGCCATGGCCATCGCCATAGCCTACCCGATCACCAGCCCCTGCGAACCTAGCCCCGGCTGCAGCTGCCCGAACCCCGGCACGCCCGCGGGCTTCGCCGTCGGCGTCGCCAGCGCCGCGAACAGCGCCGCCGCGATGCTCGACGCCTGCGGTTGCACCGCCGCCGCCTGAATCGCCGCCACGATCGCCGCCTGCACCGTCGGCGTGGTCAGCGCGTTGAGCAGCGGTGCCAGCGCCGCGCCCGTCAGCGGCCCCGGGTTGGCCACCGCGATGTTGGCGCCCACTAGCGCCAGCACCTGCACCAGCAGATTGACCACCGACTCCGTGCTCGCCGCGTGCTCCACCGCGTTGTTTTGATCGAGCCCGCCCATCGCCAGCGTGCACGGCCCCGGCAGCTTCACGATCGAGCGGCCCTGCGTCGCGACGTCGGCGCCATCGCCGCAGAAGGTCGCGTTGGCCGAGCCGATCTGCCAGCTGTACCGCTGCGCATTCAGATCGAACTGGTGGAACGCATCGCCAGGCCCCGACTGATAGCCCCACAGATCCGCGCTCTGCTGCAGCACACCCGTCGACCCATCGCGCGATGTGATGCCACCCTTCGCGTCCAGCCGAAAGAACGCGCCGGCCGCCGCGCTGCGCAGCATCACCGTCGCGCCACTCTCGATCGTGACCGCCGGGCGCGTGCGCAGCACCGCCAGGCTATTCATCGTCGGATCCACGCCCGCGACCGAGTCGAACGGAAACGGATCGTAGGCGTTGTTTGCGCGGCTCACGATCAGCGCACCCGCGCGCGGGTCGCCCTCGGGCAAGATCACGAACACTTCGTCGCCCGCGAGCAGCGGAAACCACGCCGCCTCACCTGCACCCGCGAACAGCATCCCCACCCGCGCATTGACCGGGATCATCGACGGCTGCAGCGTGCACGCCACATAGATTTGGCCGTCCTCCTGGTCGAAGACCACCGCCTGCTCGCCCGTCTCATCGGGCGCGTCCACCGTCGCCCACGACGCCCAGATCCGAGTGTCCATCCCGGGCCCGGCGAACGCCTGCGCCATCGTGCTCTGGTCAGTGCTGCGCCCAGCCATCACCCACCCAGCCGGCGCCCGTGCGACGCGATCGGGAACTCTCTCGCGCGCTGCGCCTGCTGCGCCCGCACATCCTCCGCGCTCAGCTGCACCTCACCCTCCGGCAGCTCATCGCCACGGACCTCCAGGTAGTTGATCCCGGTCACGACCACATCGATCCCTTGATCCATCGACCACCGATACTCCATGCGCTTCACGCGGTAAAACGATTGCTGGTGCCGCGCCGCCTCTTTCGCACGCCCGTACGCCCGGGCGAAGTCGTCGCTGTAGCCCAGCTCGCGCACGAATGCCGCCGCGCGCGTCGCCACCGTCCCCTCGCGCTCGATCGCGCTGGTCGTGTTGCCCTCGGCCGTGGTCGGATCGTCGCTGATCTCCAGCTGCACCGTGTCGCCAGGCTTGCAATCGAGTAGGTCGGGGTCGAGGGTGCTGCCGCCGAACGAGCCGAGGTTCTTCGTATGAATCATGACCTCCAGCTCGTTGCGCCCCAGCTGCTCGTAAATCTGCTGCGCGACGATCTTCAAGGTCTTGTCATCGCCGATGCCGCTCAGGCGAAACACCACGAGCTTCTCATCGGGTAGCAAACTCCCAGGTAGGCCGCGCTCCAGTCGGTCCTTCTTCAGCGGGTAGCGGACGACCAGCGTTCGCTTCTTCGTGTTCGAGTAGCACCGCACTTCGATCGTCGTCGGGCCCGCCGTCGTGAAGTTTCGCTTGACCGAATAGTCGAGGATGTTTCGCCCGTACACGAACAGCCGAAACGGCAGCGCGCGGCCGCTTGGCAAGAGCCGCCCCTGGAACGGATCGTCGGGGCGCGGCGGGTACTGCCCGCCGTAGTACGTGCGAGGTCGCTGCACGATGATCGCGCGCCCGTCGAATCGCACCGTGTGGCCGATCGCTCCGGCAACATCGGTGAAGTAGTCCCAGATGCTCATCTTCTCGCCGGTCGCCATCGGCCCCAGGCGCGGGTTAAACGCGCTCTTTTGCAGCGCCTTGCGATAGATCGGCACCTCGGCCCCGTCGGGGTAGTAGCGCACGCGCAGCCCGAAGAACTGCGGGAACGCCGCAAGGTAGTCCGCAAACGCGCGGGTGACCGGCAGCTTGGGATCGATCGTCAGCTGCTGCGGCGCTTCCGTATCGATCAAGAGCGTCGTGTTGTCGCGACACTCCAGCTTGACCGTGGGCTGCCCGTCGCTGCTCCACGACGCCTCCCACGCATCGACCCAGCCCTCGAAGCGTAGATTTGTCCGCTTCCGGCCGAAGCCGTCGACGTAGTCATATGGGATCGAATTGAGCGGCACAAATTGCCCGTTCGTACCCGCGCGCAGGCCGCCACTGATGCCGCGCCGGAACTCCTCGGCCGTCAGCGTCCCGAGGTAGAACTCCACGCCGACGCCGCGCACCATGCGCGGCTCTACCGGCAGATCGGCATACGGGATCTCAAGCGACAGCGTGCTCGCCGTCCGCAGGCCGTTCAGCGACAGCGTCGCATTCAGCGGGATCACGCCGTCGATCACCTGTGTCAGCTGGTCATCGCTCACCGCCTGCCGTTGCGGCGACACCGCCAAGTCCTTCGAGCCGCGCGGTACGAGCACCAGATCGGCGCCGTCCTGCACGATGTCGAGCACGCGCGGGATCTTGCGCTTGAGCGCCGTGGCCGGATAGCGCGGAAACTGGCGATTGAACCGCTTGCGCTTCGGGTCGTCGAACCGGATCGCAAGTCGTACGAGCGCGCCAGGGTAGTACCCCTGCTCGGGGTATTCGTCGATCACGGGAAGAGCCCCGGCTGCTGCACCACCGGCGACACCTGTCCATCGATCGCCGGGTTCGTCGCCGGCGCCACGCTGAACGGCAGATTGCTCGGCGCCGTCTGCGCCGCGCTAGTGGTCGACAGCGGCGGGATCAGCAGCGTCATCCGCGGCGGTACCACCGCCGTCGTCAAGCGCAGCGCGTTCGCCGTCGCGATGTCGATCGCCCCGGCTTCGGTGCCGTAGAACTTCAGCGCGAGCCCGATCAGCGTGTCACCAGGCCGCGTCAGATAGAACTGCAAGTCGCCCTTGCCCGGGCCAGTCTGCAGCGGCGAAGACGCCTTGCCTTGCTCACCACCAGCAAGCGCCGCCTGCTGCTGCGCGCGCAGCCGCTGCTGCGCCGCCGTCGACTGCCGCGCCATGTATTGCGCCTGCTTCGTCCCGTCGCCGAAGTAGCTCGCCGCGCGCGTCACGCTGCTCAGGCTCGTGTTGAACGTCATCTCCTCGGGCGGAGTCGACGTCATCGCGTCCACAAACTGATTCGCGACCGCCTGCGCGTTGCGCGCCACGTCGAGCGCTTGGGTCAACACCTCGTAAGGCGCCGTCCTCACCGACTGCACCAGATCGCCGATGCGCTTGGCGCGGTTGCCGATCAGATTCGCGGCCTGCGCGAAGCTGCGAAACACCGTCGAGGGTGCGTTGGCGAGCTGCTCGAACTGCCCGATCGTCAGCGGCTGCGCCCCCTTCGGGATCAGGCGGTTCGCCGTGGCCAGCTTCGCGCCCTCCAACGCATCCGCGACCGAGAAGGCCGCCTGGTTGATGTCGAAGAGCGCCGACTCCGCTTCGTTCGTCTCGAAGCTCACCGCGCGCTGCTGCCGGTCGCCGCGGCTCACCCACTCGAACGAGACGGACCAGACGATGTCGTCGATCGTGTCCGGCTGGATCGAGAAGTCGAGCGCGCGCCCCTCGCGCAGCACCTCACGCGGCCCGGATACGTCGTTCAGCTGCGTGATCCACGTCACGCGCAACAGCGACCCGCTGCGCACGATGTCTTCGAGCAAGAGCGCGAGGTCGTGCGCGATGACCACTTTGCGCTCCGGCCCGTCACCGTCCACGAACCCGCACGGCTGCGATAGCAGCCGCGTCGTGTTCCACTCGCCGGTCAGCTTGGTTGGCGCCTCGATCGGCCCAAGGACGTGCTGCGTCGCTCGCGCCCCGTTGCCCGCCGGCCACGTCGTCACCACCCGCTGATGGCTGCCCCAGTCGGCCTGGCCCCTCAACGGCAGACCGGCGCCGCGCAGCCGTAGCTCGCGACGCGCGCCGGTCAGCTCGCGGATGGAGACTTCACTCGACACGCGCCCCCCGGTTCACGGGCGCGCGCGTCAGCCAAGCGAGCGCCGCGCCCAGATCTGCAGCGGCGAGCGGCGAACCGCCTGCCGCGCCGAGCGACGGCCCTCGGCCGATTTCTTCTCGCTCTCCTCGTCCTCGTCGTCGCCCTCGGCCGACTTCTCCTCGTCCTCGTCGTCGCCCTTGCCGCCGCGCTGCGCCGACTCCTCGGCGCCGTCGTCGTCGAGCCCGGCCATGCCGTGCTCGCGCTCCTCCTCGCCCGCCCACGCCTCCAGCGCCCCCGATCCGCTCAGCGCGCCGTTGGTCGCCTCGTCGAGCATCGCCATCACCTCGGGCGGGATCATCTCCGGGCTGACCACCAGCACGTCCGGGTCGGTCGCCAGCTCGGGCGGAAGCTCTTCGGGCATCGCGATCAGAATCTTTCGCATCGGCTCAGTCTCCTGACCCCTAGCCTATCTGCGCCGACCACCGCCGCGCAACCCGCCAGGGCGCCTAATCGCCCCGTGGGCGCGTCCGGCGGCCCCGGATGGGGGCTAGGGTGCCCTGGCGGCTCCGGGCGCCGTAGGGCGGCGATTAGGCGCCTTAGCTCAGGGCGCCGGCCGCGCCGTGGATCCACAGCCACACCGCCCCATGGCGCGGCCACCACCGCACCTCCTGCACGCACCGCCCCCCGGCGCACCATGGGCAGTGCTCGGGCGCCGTCGGGTCGTGGTGATAGGCCACCATCATCACATCGTGATCGGCGTCGTACCGTAGCGACCACAGCAGCTCGGGCGCATCGGCGATGGTCATCCGCCGAACGGGAGCGCGCTGCGCGCCTGCAGGCGGTTCTGCGCGGCGCGCGCGATGTCGCGCTCGAACACCACCGCGATCCGGTCCGGGTCTTGATCGCGGAAGTCCTGCTTGATGTTGAACGTCTGGCCGCCGTTGAACACGTTCAGCGGCACCGCGCCCTTCTCGCCCTGCGCGTTCTTCTCAGCATCGATCCCAGCCTGCTCACGCAACTTGTCGCCGAACTCGCCCAACTTCAGCCCGAGCTGATCGGCCAGCTGATCCAGCGACAACCCCGCCAACGACCCCGCCTTCAGAATCGCAGCCTGCAGCCCCTTCGAGCCCGCGAGAATCGACACCGACGCATTCAGCGCCGCGGTGTTGCCCGACTTCGCTGCGGCGTTGTAGCTCGCCGCGAACGCCTTCGCGACCTCCAGCTCCTGCGCCGCAACTGCACCGACCGTCGCCGCCGTCGCGTCGGGAAT
Source organism: uncultured Bifidobacteriaceae bacterium (assembly GCA_964555735.1). Lineage (GTDB taxonomy): Bacteria > Actinomycetota > Acidimicrobiia > IMCC26256 > PALSA-555 > CAZKTS01. The sequence goes on along the minus strand of CAZKTS010000288.1, from coordinate 18,756 downwards.
CGCACGCGCCTGCTCCGCCGCGCGCCGCATGCCGTCCGTCGCCTTCACCAGCGCGTCATGGCTCGCCGCCGCCGAGGCTACGAACGCCCGCGCGCTCTCGGCAGTCATGCCGAGGTGCTCCGCGTTCGCCTTGACCGTCGCGCCCCACGCCTCGAACGCGCGCCTGGTCGCGTCGTCCGCCGGCTGAAAGCTGCTCGCGTATGCCTCGATCGCCTTCTTGCGCGCCTCCGCGTTCGCCGCGTCCTCAGACCCACCACCCAGCGCCCCCGTGAGCCCAGTTCCAGACGTCTCCTCAAGGAGCTGCGTGTACTGCATCACCGCCGCAGCGACCGATCCCACCGCCGCCACGAACGACCCTAGCGCCAGCGTCGCGCCCGCCACGCCCGTCGCCGCACTGCTCGCTGCAATCCCGAGCGCCGGGATCCCCGTGCGCGCCAGCGAGATCAGACCGCCCGCGGCACCAGCAACCGCCGACCCGGCCGACGCGGCCGCCGGCGCCACACGGCTCGCCACCATCGCGCCGCCGATCGCGAGCTTGTGACGCATGATGAACTCCCACACGCTCTTCGCGTATGAGAACGCCGTCATGATCGACTGCTTGATCTCCGCCGAGTGCGTGTCGATGTAGCGGAAGCCCTCGGCGATCTTCTGCGCCGCAGCCACGATCCACTGGCCTACGTGCTGCCCCACCGCGCGCGCGTACCTCACGATCTCCTCGCGGTGCGCCGCGATCAGCTTCTGCAACCGCGAGAACGCCGGCATCAACGCCTGCAACATCGGCGTCCCGGCCGTGCGCAGGACGTCCGTGCGCATGTCGTCCAGCTGCTGCGTCATGTCGTCCAGCGTCGGCGGCAGCGCCTTCGCCCGCTCTTGCATCACGCGCAACGCCTGCCCCGCCAACGTCAGCGCGCGATGCCGCCCCATCGCCTGCAGGCGCAGCGTGATCTGCTCGGTGTGCCCGCGCATCAGGTTGGCTTGCTTGATCATCGTGACCAGCGGGTTGTCCGAACTGATCACGTTCTTTCGGAACTGCTCGAAGCCCTGCACCACCTGCGCAATCGGCGCCGGCAACGCGCGACTCGCGCCCGCCACGTCAGCGATCAGCTTCGTGAGCGCCGAGCTGGTCAACGTCGTGCTCTTGGCCGTCTCAGAGAACGCCGACACCAGCTCATCGCGCGCCACCATCCCCTGTCGCGCCACCGCCGAGAGCCGGTCATAGACCGACTCGGCCGCGCGCACGAAGTCACCCATCCCGGCGCCCTTCGCCGACGCGAGCCCCGCCATCGCCTTGCCCAGCTCGCGCATCTGCAGCTGCCCCGCGCTCGCAGCCGCGAACGCGGACGTCCCGATGTCTCGGATCGAGCCGAGGATGCTGCCGAGGTTCACGCCGATCGCCACTGCCGCGACCTGCTTGCCGAAATCGAACACCCCCCGCGCGGTGTTGTCGACCACCGCGTTCAGCCCCTGGAACCCGCCCTTGAGCTTCGCCAGCGTGGCCGACGCCCCATCCGTCAGCGTGAGCTTTGCTTTGACCTCAGTCTCGGTCTTCGCCACGCCTCAGAGCGTATCACGCCGAGTCGTCGTCCGATTGCCGCGCCTGCGCCTGCATCCGCTTCGCCTGCGCCTGCGCCGACTCCGACTCCTCCCGTAGCAGCTCTACCAGGACGTCCACGTAGAGCCGGATCTCGCTCGATTCGACGTCGTCCCACCCGAGCAGCGGTTGCCGCCCGAAGCGGGCCAAGAACACCAGCCGCCGCACGCGCGCCCGCTGTAGCTCGCCGGCGTCCGCCGCAAAGCTCAACATCGCCGGAAAGAGTGCGTCGCCGAGCGCCGACGGCGCCCGCAGGCCGACCACCTCATCGAGCAATTCCGGCCCGCCGAAGTCGGGATCTCTCAGCTCGCCGTTCTGACAGCGACGCAGTGCTCGAAAAAATTGGCCATCTCCGCGTCCGTCGGGAGGTGGAGCTGCGTGTAGACGCGCATCAGCATGTTGCGCCCCTTCGCCCCGATCTCGCGCCAGAACTCGTCGACCGACCCGGGCCCCGCCGGCTTGTCCCACGCCGACACCACGCCATCGACCGCGCGCAGCATCTGGCGCGTGTACTCCGATGCGGCGCGGTTCGGGTCGCCCTGGCACCGGCGCAGCGCCATCTTCTCGTCGCCGTCGCTCAGCGTCCAGATCGTGCACTGCCGCTCGCCCTTGTACGGCGTGTCGGTGAAGTCGGCCGGGATCCGCAGGAAGAGCACGTTGCGCCCCCGCGGCGGCTTCAGCCCCGACGGGACCACGGCCCACGTCGGCAACTCGTCCGTTGACGCCTCCGGCAAATTCGCCGTCGGCGCTTCTGCCGCCACCGGCTCGGCGTCCATCAACGCCGCGCCCGCCTCATCATAGCCCACCACCTTGCGTGAATCGCCCATCGCCTCGCCTCGCTCTCTTGTCTACTCGCCCCACACCGCGCGTTAGAGCGCGGTCGTGATCTGCTCGGTGCGGTCGCTGCACGAGAAGTCGATCGACACCTTCACGAACTCACCGCGCCCGGCCACCGACGTCGGCATCGGCCCGAACTTGACGTCCGCGTAGGTCACGATCGCCGTCTCGCCGTTGGCGTAGAAGTCGGTCCGCACGAGGTTGAACCGCACCGCCGGCGTGCGGCGCTGCGCGCGCGCCTTGATCGCCTGCTGGAACGGCATCCAGGCTGCAGTGTTGACCTGCACGTCGAGCTTGCCGTCGATGCCGTTGAAGATGTCGTCGTAGCGGTTCGTCACTTCGCCGAGGAACCCGTCTTCCTTCTTCTCCAGCTTGAAGGTTTCGTCGAATGACGACACGAGCGAGATGGAGTCCTCCAGCACGCTGTCCGCGAACATGCGCAGCTCGACCTCTTGCCCGCGTAGCCTCAGATCATTGGATGCCATGCTTCACTCCTTCACGCCGCAGCTTCGATCTCGACGGCTTCGCCGATGCGCGTCGCCAGCACGATCGCGTCCAGGCTCGACCACGTCCGCACGTTGAGCAGGATCCGGAAGATCCCGAGCGCCAGCGTCTGCGGCGTGTTGCCAGAATTGAGGTCGACCGCGAACCCGGCCACGCGCTGCGAGTTCTGCAGCTCCAGCATGAAGGCCCGGATCTCACCGACGATCTGCGTCCGCCGCGAGCGCGTGTTGAGCTGCTTGCCGAACCGCTTGAGCCGCACGCCGAGCGAATCCTGGATGAAGTCGGCCATGCGGCGGCGCGCGATGTTGCGCAAGCTCGGCTGCAGGAGCGGGTTCACCGACGTCACACCCGACTGGAAGATCATCACGCCGCTGTCGAGCCGCGGCGCCGCGATGCCCGACGCGCGAAACGCCTTGTAGTCGTTGATCGTCATGGTCTGGACGTCGGGGTTGCCGCGCTCGATCCCGATCGCCCCCGCCGCGTACGGCGTCAGCTGCCCCGGGTTCTCCTCGGGCGGCAGCTGCGAGCACACCGACACGAGGAAGCCGTCCGCGCCGACGTCGATCACACCGTCGGCGGTGAACCCCTCGCCGCCGGACAGCCCGCGCTGCGCGATCGCCGGCATGAACGACTGCACGCCCGGGAATGCGTACCACACCCGATCGAGCCGGTACGCCCCGACCCCGGGCTGCGCCGCGTTCGACTTCGCCTGCGCGCGCGTCGTGGTGCTGAGCGGCGGCCGGATCACGCACGACCGGCCGAGCAGGCCGCCCTGCGACGCATCGACCACGTTCTGCCGCAGCGCCCCCCGGATCGCGTTGCTCTGCCGCGCCGCCCAGAGCAGGTTGATCTCCGCCGCCACCGTCGCGCTGGCCAGCGTCGAATCGAGCGCGGTCAGATACCGCGCGTCGAGCTGCGCCTCCGTCAGCGCCGCCGTCAGCGCCAGCGGGTTGATCGTCGAGAACGCCGCCGTCTGCACCGGGCGCCCGAGCACCGTCACCGCGCCCGCCACCGCCGCCACGGTCGTTCCCACGTCGTTGGCCGGCCGAACCTTGACCGTGAGCGCGTCGAGCAGCTCCGCCGTGACCGCCAGCGTCTGCATCGACACCCACTGCACGCCCGCCGGCGTCTGCACCAGCGTCCCCGCCGGCACCACCGTCGACAGCGTGCCCGGGCCCGCCAAGCTCGACCGCGTCGCCGTCTGAGCCACCGCCGCCGTGTACCCGAGCGCCAGGTTGATGCGCGCCAGCACCTGCGCCTGCGTCTGATCCGCCGCGTCGAACTCGATCGTCAGCGGCGGCTGCCCCGCCACCTGCACCACCATCTGCTCGCCGCCCACGAAGCCGCTCGGGTACACACCCGCCACGCTCGACAGCACCGGCGCCGAGCCGATCGCGAAGCCGGTGGCCACCGCCACCGCCGGGTCGATGGACACGATCTCCAGCTCCTGCGGCGCGTCCTGGTACGCCGCCGCCTGCGTCACCGAGAACCCCAACGACGTCAGCGCCGCGCCAGCCGTGATCCGCAGCACGCCCGTCACCGGCGTCTGCACGTTCTCCATGCGCAGCTGGCCACTGTCGAGCAGCCGCACCCGCACCGCGCCCGCGCTCGCCGCGTTGACGATCGTGTCGATCTCCTGCGGCGTGACCTGCAGGATGTTCGACACGTTGCCGCCACCGCTCGCAGCGCCGACCACGAAGCCCGTAGCCGCGAGCACCGCCGGCGTGGCCGCCGTGATCGCGATCGACCCACCCGTGCCGCCCACGCGGCCGGACAGCGTCGTCACGCCGCCGCCTGAGTCGACCGCGGCCGCGTACCCGAGCGCCGCGTTGATGCGGCTGATCACCTGCGACTGCAGCTGATCGGCCGCCTGGAACACCACCACCACCGCCGGCTCGCTGTCGCGGGCGATCGTGATCGTCTCGCCGCCGACGAAGAGCGTCGGGTAGACGCCCACGCCGCTCACCAGCGCCGCGACCGTCCCCGTGAACGTCGCCGTGAAGGCGCCGATGCCCGCGCCGCGATCGCCGACCACCGTGTCACCCGACGTCAGCGCGTACGAGAACAGCTTGCCGCCGAGTAGGTACGCGAGTCGCGAGAACTGCACCTCGCCGACGCTCGTGTCGACGCGCGCCACCAGCAGCCGCGAGAACCGCTTGCCGTTCAGCGCCACCAGGCCGTTGCCGTTCCAGAACTCCGGCACCACCGCCGCGTCCGCGAACCGCTTGCGCGCGCACGGGTTGTTTCCGCCGACCCCCGCGTAGCTGTACCCGAACCCGCCGAACGTGTTCGTCAGATCGGGAGTGCTCGCCACCTCGGTCACGGTCGCGAACGGGCCATCCTCGAACTCACCGACGACGCACGCCGTTCCAGTGCCCACGCCGGACACCGCCGACACCGGCTCCAGATCGAGGATGTTGACAGCCTCGATCTCCAGCAACACCTCAGTCCCCGGATCGAACGTGAACCTGCGGAGGAAGACGGACATGGCGCTAGCCTATCCTCCGCCCGTAGAGCCGTCCATCCCCGGCATTATCGGCGCCGCCCGCGGCCAAACGACCCCGGCCGCGGGTAGCTCGGCGGCTGCGGGTACAGATACGGATCGAGCGAATACACCGGCCGCCCGTCGGCCGCGTGCGTCTCCATCTCCACCTCGGCCACACCCGGCACCGACCCGTCGATCACGATCCCGTCCACCGCCGCACCCACCGGCAGCCCCTGTTGCCACGGCGCCGCAATCGTCGTCGCCGCCGCGATCGCCGCGCCACCCGTCGCGCCGCCACCGACAAAGACGTTCAACTCGCGCACGTCGATCCCGAACGCCACCGGAACGACCATGTCGACATAAAAGTGTGCGAGCCGGCGCCCGCGCATCGACTCGATCCCGTCGAGCCGCTCTGCATCGCGCAGCGTGTAACTCGCGACTAGCCCGTAGTAGTCCGGCACCACCAGCCGCAGATCGGAAGAGCCCTCGTAGATCGACATGGCGATCTCGATCGCCGCGATCAGCGCCATTCGCTCGGCCAGCTTCGAGCCCCAGACCTCGAACGTCACTTGCTCGGTGTAGTCGTACGGCACCACCACCGCCGCCTGCGGCGAGCCCGTCTGTGCCGGATCGACCTCGGGCTCCACGCCCCCCAGCGATGACCGCGTCACGTACGACCCGCGCCCCGGCAGCGCGCCGATGCACGGGATCGGCAGGTCGGTCACGTTGTCCGGCATCTCCGCGAAGATCGACGGCAGCTTGACGTCGTGGCCATAGGCCAACGTGAACGACTCGGCCGGCCGACTCGGCCCCGCCGACCGCCGATACACCAGCGACGCGAGCCACCGGCAGAACACATCGATCCCGCGCCAGCGCGCATCGAGCGCGGGTAGTTCGAGCGCCGATAGCGGAGGCGGCGCCCCGATCACATCGCCGACCGTCTCAGGCGACAGCCCTGGCGGCGGCCCTGGCGGCGGCTTCGGGCTGGACATTCACCCGAGCCTACATCGCATCGAGCGCCCGCGCGATCTCCTCACGGATCGTCTGCGGCATGCGCTCGCGCGCGTACGTCTCCAAGATCCGAAGCCCCTCGCCGCGCCGGAAAAGCCCTCGCCGCTTCCCAGCGATCAGAATCGCCCACGCCGTCGATAGCGCCTTGTCGCTCGACACGCCTAGTCGGCGCCTCGCCCACTCCGCCAACGCGAGCACCGCTTGCCTGCCGATCGTGACGTTCCGACCGGGCACGCCATATTCGATCATCGCGGCCCACGGGACCGAATTGACCACCGCCGCGCCGTCGATCAGCTTCTCCGCGCGCCACCCCGCGCGATACACGTCGCGGTCGACCGGCGCGGGTGATGCCCGCTGGATCTCCTGCGTCTGCAGCAGCTGCACCGACCGCACTGCCGCCGAGTAGAGCCCGCGCAGCGCCGCCTGCTTCATCTCGCCGGCGAGCACCCGCCCGAAGAAGTCGGGCGCCTGCTTCAGCTCGATCACGCGCGTCATGTCGGCGCGAACGGCAGCCGCTCGTTGACGTTGGGCGCCTCCTGCTGGCGCTCCAAGAGCAGCGTCCAGCTGACCGAGCCCTCCTTGCGATAGGGCGATCCGAACATCCGATACCGCATCGGGATCGGTCGCAGCAGGTCGCGCCCGTCCTCGATCATCTCGTAGAAGAAATCATACGGCTGCGGGATCGTGGTCAGCCCCGGCACGCCCGGGATCTCACGCCCCATCAGCTGCGCCTCGGTGAAGCCGGCGCTGACCTTCTCGATCCGCAACGACCCGGTCGGCAACACGCCGCCCGCGTAGCCGAGGAACTGCTGCCCCACCAGCTCACTCACCTTCGGCGTAGGCAACAGCTCGATCTTCGCGATCAGCTGCTCATCGCCCTCGCCGCGCTGGCCACCATCGAAGGTCGTCCACACGAGGAACACCCGGCGCGACCGCAGCCCGAGGTTCGTCGCGAGCTGCCGCAGCCGATCGACCGTCGGGCTCAGCCGGTTCGCAAGCGACCGCTTCGCCTGGAACGGTTGGAGCGGGCGAACGCGCGGCATCGGCTCAAGGCTGCAGCTCGCGAATCAGCCCCGGCTGCATCGTGTCGACCGCCACGGCGTCGTCCGGCACCGCGCGGAGTCGCTGCGCGACCGCCTGCAGCTGCGCCGCCTGCAGCTCCGGCTGCATCGCCGGCACGTCGTAGTCCGCCGCCGCGAGCACCGCCAGCGCCGCCGTGCGCAGCGTCGCGAACTCGGCCGCCGTGATGTCCGTATCGCTCACGACGTCGCCGGGCCGCATCGTGAGCGGCAGCCCGCCCGCCTGAGTCGACGTGTACTGCCGGAGAAAGACGATCTGCGCCATGCCGTTCAGCCCTTCCGCGCGAACTCGCGCTCGATTGCCGCATCCACCCGCGCGTCGATCTCGTCGAAGTGCGCGGGACGAACCTGCTTGATCAGATCCCGGATCTCGTCCGCGTGCCCCACGCGCTCGAACTCGACCAGCACGTCGCGGACCTGGCCGTACAGCTCGGGATGCTTACCGACCAGCAACCGCACGAACTCGATCAGCTTGTGAAGGTCACCCATGGCTCACTTCCCCATCCGCTCGCGAGCCGCGCGCAGCGCGTCCACGATCTGCCGCTGCTTCGCGGCGAACTCGTTCCCAGCCTCGACCACGCGCACGACCGAGGCGCCCTGCGCGAGCAGCGCCGCCACCTCGCCATGCGCCTTCACCGCATCGGAGAAGAGCACCTTGACCGGCGCCCAGCGCTCGCGCACCGCAGCGACCGCCGCAGTCGCCGCCGCCTTGTCGCCACCCGCCGCGATCACCCGGTCCACCGCCGCGCGCTGCTCAGCCTCATAGAGCAGCTCGGCCGCCGACAGCGTCGCCTCCAGCGTCAGCGCCGCGCCGTTGGCCGCCACCTTCACGTCGCGCAGCACCACGTCGTCGAGCGCCGCCCCGCACCCGGCGAGCGCGACCGCCGCGGATACCATCAGCACGCCGATCAGCTTGCGCATGCCCCCGAGCCTATCACGCCCCGTCACCCGGTCACCGACACGTTGATCGATCGCCCATGCCCGCCCACGAATCGCCGATCCCACGGATTCGGCTGCACGCCCAGATTGTTGGCCATCGCGCTCCGCCAGTACAGATAGCGGTCCTGCAGCCGCTGAAACTCGTCTTGCCGGATCCCGATCTCATCCACCTGCGTCACCGCCAGCAGCTCCTGGTTCTCGACCATCTGCGCTTCGGCGAGGTCGCACTTGCTCATCAGGTCACGCACGATGACCACCGCCTCCGGCAGTACCCGATCCATCGCCGCTTCGATCAGGTAGATCGGCTCCACCCCCGCCGGCAACCCGAGTGCGAACGTCGCTTGCGAGGTGACGTTCACGTAGCCGAGGTGATACCGAATCCTGGCCTTCTCCTCGCGCGTGAAGTACGGCACCGGATCACTCCAGCGCCGTCAGGCGCACCCCGGGCTGCGACTCGATCGCCGCGAGGTCGTAGTACCTCGAATCGAGCACCTTGCCCGCCCGCAGCCGCACCCGCGTCCCGTTCACCGCCACCAGCACGTCCGACTCGACCCGCCGGCGCTCGATCGGCGGCAGCGCCGCTGTGAGCCCCGTGGGCGCGTCTTCCGCAGCCGGCGGGGCCACGATAGGGGCCAGCCCCGGGACCCCCGTAGGCGCGCCTTGTGGCGCCGTTGGCGGGGTCATCTCATCATCGCCCAGCTCTCGCCGCTTCCTCATGACCCCCATCCTATCCGGGTCGGCCGTAGACGGCCACCGGCAGCGCCAGCTCGGCCCTGGCCGGCGTCGGCCCCGAGAGCACCACGCCGAACCCGTGCCACTGCTCACCCTCATCGTACCCGTACCAGCCCGCCTCGAAGTCGTCGACCGACATGGCAGTCAGCGCCCCCGGCACGCTCGGGTCCATCAGCTCCACCTGGCCGTCTCGCACCGCCACCGGCACCACCCAGTGCGACACGTCCACCCCTAGCGCGTCGAGAGCCTCCGGCGCTGCACGCGGCGCCTGCACACACGCCACCACGATCCGCCCCGCGCGCAGCTGCCCCGCCAGCTCATCGACCGTCATCCCCACCGCGCACCGGCCGTCGATCCCGTACCCCTCCGCCGCCGCGATCAGTCCGGCCGCCGACGTCCCCGCCGCCGCCGACGTGTCGGCCGCCGCCGCCAGCTCATCCTCGGTCGCCGTCACGCCGAACGCCGACAGCGCGCCCACCAGCGCCGCCGGCCCACACGAATAGTCCGTCTTCTGCTCGGCCGGCACCACGCGCAACCGCTCGCGCGCGCTCGCCCACTGCGAGAGCGGCGGCATGCTCCACCACGCGCGCGCCTCGGCGTCGCGCTGCGCCTCCGGGTCGTCCTCGTACTTGCCCGACTGAGATAGCGCGATCGCCACCGCCTGCTTCTGCGGGTAGCCCTCGCGCACCAGCGTAGCGACATTCGACGCCACGGCTTCGCGACTAGCTCCACGCTTCAGCGGCATTGATTAGATCGCTCCTTCGCAAGCGAGACACCCGAGAGCGAGGGGGCGGGCGGAAGGCGCCCCACTCACGAAGGAGCGAAGGCTGGCACTTCCGACCCGCCCGCCTCCACGCCGCGATTACGCGGCGTGCTCGACGATGACGCCGCGCTTGAAGCGCTGCGGCCCGCCGTTGCTCTTGTCGGACGGCGTCGAGAAGGACGTCGTGATCTGCCAGGCGATGCCGACCTGGTCCTGCAGCCGGTTGATCGGGGCGCGCAAGATCAGATCGATCCGCTCGGTGTTGAGCCGCACGCCGTTGTTGATCACGTCGAACGCGCCGAGCTTGCCCGTGATGCCCGCCTCGGTCACGTACGCGGTGCCCGGGAGCCACTTCTCGTAGAGCCCCGCGCGGCCCGTCACGAGCACGCGCCCGACGTTGATGCCGCCGTCGTTCACGACCTCACCGCCGATGCCGCGCGCGTAGCGCGCGTTCACGCCGGTCGCCGTGAGCGGGCCGCTGTTGAACCGGGTCGGCGACTCGGTGTTCAGCGACGCCATGAAGCCGGCCAGCGTGCCGATGAACGCCTCCTTGTAGATCGCGAACTCCGGCAGGCTCGTGTTGAGCCGCTGCACCGCCGGGTCGGCGAAGAGCTGGCTGTTGCCGACGGGCATGATGTGCACGTGATAGAAGCCGTCCTCGTGCGGCTGCACGCTGTTTTGACGCAGCAGGTTCACCGCGTTGATCAGGTCCTGCAGCGTGAGGATGTCGCCCGCCGCGATCGCATCCACGCTGTCACCGCCACCGGCGCGCAGCACCAGCGGGCGATCGTCCGCGAGCACCACCGCGCGCGCCGCGATCGGAGCCACGAGCGGCGTCCCGAGCAGCAGCGTCCCGGGCCCGAAGGGATCGGACGGATCCGCCGGGAAGGCGCCGATCACCGTGTTCGCCACGCCCGCGATCGTGACCGCCTGCGGGGTCACCGGCGAGACGTTTTGCGGCAGCGCGCTCAGCGTCAGCGTCAGCGAGGTCGTGAAGCCGTTGATCGCCGCCACCGTGATCGTGGTCGCACCCGCGAGCGCCCCCGCGGTCGTGAGCGTCTGGCCGCTCAGGTACGACTTGAAGTAGGCGTTGCGCGCGATCTGGTTGACGGACATGCCCGACTGCACGCCCTGCACCGCGATCTTCTGCAGGAAGAGGTTCTGCGCCGCGACCGCGCTGGTCGGCGTCGACACGTCATCCGCGCCGGCGAAGCGCACGAGGTTCGCGATCCACTGCTCGTTGAGCGGCGCCTGCGGGATCGGGTCGACACCCGGCGTCAGCGGCTCCGTGATGGTCGGCAGCACCCCCGAGCGGGTCATCACCAGCTGATCGCCGGCGTGCTCGGGCCACTCCTCGACGAACGCCTCAGCGCGGTACTGCAGGTTTGGAACCAGCGCGTCGTGGAACGCGCGCTCGATCAGACCCTTCTGGATCAGGTCTGCGACGGTGGGAGGGATTGCGACTGCGATTGCCATGACGGAATCTCCGGTGAAGGTTCTGCGTCGCGTGAGATTCCGCCCGTTACCGCCGGCGTGTGCGTATCGCGACTAGGTTGACTGATTCTCTGCGCCGGCGCGCGCTACGTCAAGCGCGGCGCCGGATGATCACCACTTGTAGCCCATCTTCGCCGCCGCCGCGCGCGCCTCACGCGGTGACATGGCGTTGGGCGCCGACGGCGCGAACGACTGCACGGGCGGCCGCGCGCCCGCCGTGGCGGGTGCTCGCGGAGGCGGAGCCGCAGCGCCGGCTGGCGTGCGCTGCTCGCGCGCCTTCGGCGATGCCGCGATCTCGCGCTTGTCCGCCGCGTATCGCGAGAACCACTTCAGGATGCTCGACTCGTCGAGCTTCGCCGCGTCGCTCTCCGGCATGCGCCGCACCTCGCGCGCAAACGCCAGCGTCGCCTCGGGCACATAGCGCTGGTTGATGTGTCGCGCCGCAAGCCGCGCGACATAGACGTCCTGCTCTTGCGTGATCCGGCGCTCGCGCTCGACCGTGAGCTGCGACCGCGCCTCGCGCTCGCGCCGCTCGGCCGCCCGGGCCAGCTCGCGCGCTCGATCGATCTCGCTCAGCTGCGCCAGGCGCTGCTCCTCGGCCTTCTTCTCCAGCTCCTCGGCGCGCTTTAGCCTCGCCTTGACGGCCGCCACGTCGTCCGTGCCGAGCGCCTCCGTCAGCGCAGCGCGCCGAGCGCGCTGCAGCCGCTCCGTCAGCTGGTCCCGCGTCAGCACCATCTTGGCCGCCGGCACCCCGCGCCCCTGCGCGTCGTCCGGCGCTGCCGGTGCCGCCGGCGCTGCCGGTGCCGCTGTCCCACTCGCCGCCGGCGCCCCGCCGGCGGCTTCACCCACGTTCGTCTGCTGGTCCGCCATGTTCTCCCACGCCTCTCCGTGCCGCCCCGGCACGATCAGATCAGAGTCGACTGCCCGGCGAGCTGCGCGCTCAGCTCCTGCGCGCTGCACACCAGGACGCGCAGCCGCGCCTGCGTCACCGCATCGGCCGCCGCGAACGTCACGCCCGTCAGCGCGAGGTTCAGCCGCGCCTGCCCGGCCGCCGGCGCGCCCGCGCCGGGCTCCAGCACCTCCGCGGCGCCGGTGAAGCCGCCCGCGAGCGACTCCGCATCGAGCAGCATCACCATCCCAGCGGCCGCGACCGACGGCGGGATCGCCGCGACGCCGGTGCCCGGCACCACGCTCACCGTCACCTCGACCACGTCGCCCTTCGCGGGCAGGTAGACCACGTCCACCGAGGTCCAGGCGTCCGCGGCCGCCGTGACGACCGCGCCGTTGGGCGCCACGCCGACCTCGCCGGCGACCGGCGGGTAGGCGGCCGCCTGCGCGAGCGGCCCGGCGGCGCCAGCACCCGATCGCGCGTACGCCGACAGCACCCCGAGCGCCGGCACGTCGGCCTGCTGCGCGGCAGTGACCAGCGCGCCCGCATCGACGCCCGCGCTCGCGACCGTCCCCGAGCGCCGCAGCGTCGCCGCGAGCGAATCGAGCACGTCGCCGAACTTGATCAGCCGGAGTGCGTCGGCCAGCGTCGAGAGAGAACCGCGATTGAACGTCGATCGGAGAGTCTCAGCCATGGTCAGTGCTCCTGTCAGGATCCGAAGATTGCGTACTCTACTGTCGCCGACCCCTGCGCCTCAAGCAAGACGAGTCGCGACGACGGCGGGAACTCCATGATCTGAAGCCCCTGCACGTTGAGCAGCCGCACGAGCGGCGGCCCGAGCGGGTTCAAGGGATCGGTCTGCGAGATGCGCAGCTCTAGTGAACCATCACACCGCAGATAGAGAACGTCGCCGTACCGCACGCGGTCGGTCGGCCCCACACCCTGCAGCGGCTCGTAGCTCGGCGAAGGCGTGTTGACCGTCGACTGCACGACGCCCGAACCCTTCGAGAAGGGCCGCGGCGTCTGCGAGAGCGCCAGCTGCGTCGTGTAGATCGCTTGCGGGAAGCCGGCCCCGACTTGGACCGGCCCACCGAGCAGCGTCCCCGCGATCGTCAGCTGCCCCATCGATCAGCCCCGCAGCGTGTAGGGCTTGCGCCCGTCGCCGATGGTCCCAGCCCCGAGCAGGTTCGCGCGCGGCCCGCTCGAAGTGCTCGGGGTCGCGTCGTCCACCGGGCTCAGCGTGCGCGCCTGCGTCTGCGCGTTGAGGTCCGGTAGGTTGCCCTTCGGCTGCGCCGGCTGCGACGCCGCCGGTTGCGCGTTGCCCTTCGGCCCGTTGCCGGTCGGGTTGACGACGAAGTCGTTGCCGCCGCTCTTGCCGATGCCGCCCGTGGGGTTCTGCGTGAAATCGTTGCCGCCGGCCATGTTGCCTCCGATGCCACCGCGCCCGTCGCCGAACGGGCTCGACTGCCCGTCGCCCGGCGTGGATCCGTTGTCGTTCGCCATCACGCGCCCTTCAGCTTGTACGGCACTCGCGCCACCGGCGCGGGCCATGGGTTCGCGTCAGGATAGACCGGAGTGCCCGGCCCCGCCACATCGCGCGGCTTGTCGCCGGCGCGAATCGCACGGTCCGGCACGCGGTGCGCGCGCAGCGATGCACTCAGCTCGATCCCCTTCTCGGGGCCCTCCGCGACGATCTTGGTCGGCGCCAGCACTGCGAGCTTTTCGAGCTGCGGTTGCGCGTCCTTCGTCGGGCGGAGCTTGAACACGATCTACACGCTATCTCACGCGCGACGCCCCGTCCATCCTGCACGGATCACCGGCGTTTTCCGCCAAATTCATCGAGCGGCACCGTCGACCGCTGCGGGCGCGGCGGCGGAGATCCACGCCGCCGATCTCGAATCCACGCCGCCACCACCTCGGCGTCAGACCGCGGCGCGAACTCCGGCAGCAGCGGCCACGCGAGTCGATGCGGCACAACGATCTCCCGATCGTTGGGGCGATTCGGCGGGTGCTGGTACAGCCCACCCGCCCACTCGAACGCTTCGTCGACGCGCCGGATCTGGCCGTGCACCTGCAGCGAGTCCCAGCCCGTGCGCCCGTCGATCGTCGCCACCAGCACCTTGACCATGTCGCCGAGCGTCTCATCGGCTTCGCGCGTCGCCTCCCACCCAGCGCGGTTGTAGGCGCCCATCGTCTCCGTCCGCACGATGCGCTCCGCCCAGTGCGCCGGCGCACTCTGCAGGAAGGTCGACTTGGTCACCAGCCGCTCGCGCACCTCGCCCCATGGCTGCTTGGTCACCAGCCCAGTCTGCAGCTCCTCCTCGAAGTGCCCGATCGTCTCGGCCGTGTATCGCTGCAACACGCTCGTTGGACGGTCAACGCTGAACGCCGGCGGCTTGCTCGCGGGCTCCGGCGTCACGCGCTCGGCCTGCCGCGCGCGCTGCGTCTCGGTCAACGCTAGGCGCCGCAGCAGGCTCGCATCCGCGCCGCGAACGGCGCGATTGATCATCGCCGCCTCACGCACCGGCAGCGGCTGCCCACCAAAGCGGCGCTGTGAGACGCGGAGGAACTTGTACGCCTGCGACGCGCCCACCTGCGCCACCTCGCGCGCCGCGCCTCGCGTGATGTCACCCACACCCGTCGCGATTCCGCGCGTCACCGCCTCGACCTGCGCCAGCGTCGTCTGCATCGCCTCGATCGTCGTCGGCGTCGCCGCCCCAGTGCGAACCGTCGCATCGAGCCGCCTGCGCAAGTCGTCCGCCGCGCGCGTCAGCATGCGGCGCACCTCCTTGACGCCGACGTCCTCCGCGATCTGCCGCGCCTGCTGCCGGTTCACCCGCAGCGCGGCCGCCACCGAGTCAGCCATCGCGCATCGCGCGCCACGCCACGCGCCACACCGGCTGGCCATCGGGCAGCAAGTCAAAGCCCCGCTCGCGCTCGATCCCGCACAGCCGGCACCGATTCACCGACCCATGCTCGCACCGCTCCACGCTCGCCGCCGTCATGTCCGCCGCCAGCTGCTCGGCCGCCGACTGCCCGGGCTCATCGCCAGGCTGCGCTCGATCGTCCTCGGCGCCATACCCGCCGCCGTCGTCGACCGGCATGCCCTGCTCGATCGGCTGCTGCGGCCGCTTCACCCGCTCGACCGCTTCGCCCAGCGTTACGTCGCCGTCCTCGCCACGCGACGGCAGGCCGAGTAGCTCGCGCAGCTCGTTGACCGTCAGCGCCGCCGGCAGCGCGCCGCGCGTCGCCTTCAGCAGCTCCGCCACGCCCCGCCCACTCGCGCCGTCCGGCATCGCGTCGGGCTCTTCCACCGCGCCGCCCGTCTCCAGCTCGAACTGCTGCCGCTCGGCCGCCGCGCGCCGCTCGACCTCCAGCTGCGCCCAATTCCCGCGCGCGTTGATGCGCATCACGCGCGCCGCGAGGTCGGCGCCCACCTCCTGCGCGAGTAGCTTCGACGCCGTCAACTGCGTGAGCGTCGCGCTGGTCAGCTGCTGGTCCGTCGCCGTCGGCGTGTAGTAGTCGCCCCACTCGGTCACCACCACATCCGACCCGCCGGGCTTCTGATCGACGCGCACCTCGACCTCTCGCGTGATCCCGTCGTCGTCCTCCTGCAGCTGCACCTCAACGCGCGTTGGTAGTTCGAGGTAGAGCCCCGACTCCTCGCCGATCTCCAACCGCCTCGCGCCTCGCAGCTGCTGCTGCAGCAGCTGCCGCATCCCGTGATCGTACTGCTCACGGATCACGTCCGCCTTGCTCAGCATCGGCGCATTGACGACCTTCAGCGCCACGCTCGACGTCCCGCTCGCCCCGACCTGATTCGGATCGGGAATGATGCACTGCGCGACCTCCAACGCCGACTCGCGCATCTTCATGAAGAGCGCCGTCCCTGCCGTGACCGCCGTGCCCTGCAGCTCCATGTACCGCGCGTCGCCCGCGGGCCCCACGTTGAGCGCCGCGCGGCTGCCCTTCTGCACCGCGCCCGATCGCTCCAGCAGATCGGGATCGACCTTCAGCAGCAGCGTCGGGTCGAGGTTCAGCGTCGTGCCATGCACGAGCACCGAGTACAGGACGTCGAGCGCATCAAACGTGTCATAGAGCCCCTCGTAATCCGGCACGCCGTCGATCGTCGAGATGTCGTCGCTCGGGAGGTTCTGGATCCAGACGAAGTGCGCTTCGCCGTCGCCGTGCACGTAGCTGCGCGCGGGGTCGATCTGCCACTGCGGGTTGACCGTGTCGTCGATCGGCACCTCGAAGAACGCGACGTCCGCCGCCGGCGTCCAATCGTGCCGATACCAGTACGGGCGGTCGACCATGCGCCGCGTGTCGCGGTCGTATTCCAGCCGCGTAAAGCGGTAAATCTCGCTGACGTGCGCCGGGATCAGCATCTCGCGATCGGCCCACGTATGGACAAAGAGGTTCTTCGCGTTGTGCACGCGCGTCCGCGGTCGCCCGTTCCAGTAGCGCCACGACAACCCGACCGTGCCCGTCGAGCCGCCAAGCGTGCGCGCCCGCACCATCACCGTCCGCAGCGCCTGCGCGTCGACCAGCGCGCGGATGAACTCCTCCGTATCGGGGTCTTCGCTGCGGAACGTCGGCCACCGCTGGTGACCGAAGATCAGGTTTGTGAAGGTGTCCGCGATCACTCGCGGCAGACGATACGGCGCCGACGGTCGCCGATCGCGCAGCGGCACTAGCCCCTGGTTCGACGCCTCCGCGATCATCGGCGAGACGAGCACGTTCCCCGGGTTGACGATCGTGCGCCCGTCGAAGTCGTACGTCTTCGCGTCGTGCTGCGTGCACGAGTAGTAGCTCTGCCGGCGATCGAGCAGCCGATAGCGCGGGCTCTCATCGAAGCCGAGCGTCGGGAAGTCGGCGCCCAGCGTGGTCGTGTCGAGCCCGAAGCTCGACAACGCGGTTACGTCTGCCATGCCCTCACCCTATCCCGAAGACTGCCCGCTCGCGTGATGTCGTCCTCCGGCGCCCCGTCATCGCGCGGCGGCGGTCGCATCAGCGCCCGCGACTCCGCCGTCAGCGGGCGCTGCATCGGCACCGCCCACCCGCGCGTCTCATCGTCGTCCTCCTCGGCCGCGGCCGCCTCCGGCTCCGGCGCGCACCACTCCGCCAGCACGACGCAGAGCGCGGCTGCGCGCGTCCGCACCTCATGCACGACCGCGCCCGCGAGCAACCGCGCGATCACACGCCCACCTGCAGCACAGACACCTGCGTCGTTGCCGCCGGCGCCATGCCGCCCAGCCCGGTGAAGTCGTTGGCCCAGATGTCGAACGTGCGCGGCGCGCCCGTCACGCGCACCAGCGCGCCGACCGAGAACGTCCGAACCGCGCCGAGCCCAAGTGCCAGCTGCGAATCGACGTCGCGCACCACCAGCGCGTTGCCAGGCTGCTCGCGCAGCCGCACCTCCACGCCGACGATGCCCACCGCCCCGGCCAGCTCGACCTCAGCGTCGATCATCCACAGCCCCGCTTTGACCAGCGTGAAGGTGTTGAACCCGCCGCCGATGTAGTTCAGATCGAGCGGCACTCCGCGCTGCGTCGTGACGTTGGGGAAATTCAGCGTGCTGCCGCCCGGCGCCGTCGGCACCAGCTGCACCGTGCGCGACGTGAATGGCGGCGCCCACCCCGGCACCGTCGCCACCGCGCCCTGATACCCCGGTCGGATCACGGCGTGACCCCGAACTGCAGCCCCGCCGTCAGCCGCGGCGGAAGCCGCGCGCCGATCAGCCCCGGCGTGCTGCTGCTCTCCGTCTCGGGCCCACCGAGCACGCGAAGCTGCGTGTAGCCAGGCGGAAGGCCGAACGGCACATCACATCGGAACGCCACGAACGGGCTCGCAGGCCCGGCAAGCCCGGTCACCTCGGGCAGCTTGAACGCCGACCGGATCAGCCGCCCGAACCAAACTTCGGGCGGAAACGTCGTGCCGTAGAAATCCACGCTCGGATTCGGCGCGCCGTCGTACAGCGGCGCAAGCGGCAGCGGCAGCAGCCGGAGCTGCGCCTCATCGAGCGTCAGCGCCAAGCCCGGGTCGCCAACGCCCAGCGCGTTGTCGAGCACGATGCCCGCGCGGATGGCAGCCAGCAGCGGATCCGGGTCGCGCCCGAGGAGGTACAGACTCAGCACTACCGAATTGGCGCCCACCGGGATCGGCACCGGATCGCTGATCAGCGACACGCACGGCGCCGCGTCGGCGTCGATGTACGCCGTCGCCACGCCCTCGGTGCGCGACACCTCTGGGATCTGCAGGTAGCCCCAGTCGACGAACGGAGCGCCCGTGTAGACGACGCTGACGTGCTGCGGTGCGGACCCGGTCGGATCGAAGAGCACGATGTTGCTGCCGAACACCCCGACCGCGGCCACCGGCACGCCAGGCCCGAACGCGATCGCGTCCGCGTTGATCTGATCACGCACGTCGGCC
>CAZKTS010000287.1:0-26273 GCA_964555735.1 uncultured Bifidobacteriaceae bacterium | reverse complement strand
GGAATGGACAGTGACAATCCATCCGGTGCGGACAATCAGCAGGAAAGGCCAGGTCTCGAGCAGGGGATCGTCGGCATCGTCGACGGTGAAGGCTGCTTCTCGATCTCGGTGGTTCGGAACCCGGGTTGCCGACTCGGCTGGCAGGTCCAGCACGAGTTCTCGGTGACGCAGTCCGCAACCTCCAGACCCGCCATCGATCTCCTCCTCGAGGAGTTCGGCTGCGGATCGGTGATCGAGAATCGTCGTCACGACGACCATCACGAACCGCTCCTCCGCTTCTCCGTGAAGCGCCGGAGCGATCTCCTGGAGGTCGTCATTCCGTTCTTCGAAGAACATCCACTGAGAACCGCCAAGCACTCGGACTTCGTCCGGTTCGCGTCCGTCCTCCGCAGCATGGAGGCCGGCGTGCACCTCACGGAGACCGGGCTCCGGTCCATCGCTCGGGAAACCGAGCTCATGAATCGGAGGCAGCGGTCTCGATATCTGGAATCCTCAGAGACCACACGCCAGCCCTCTCATCTCCGACGATGAGACGAAGATATGGTCCTTGCCTCATGGCGACATGGGGAACCCAAGAGCGAAATTCCTTGTCGGGTAAGTTCCGACCTGCACGAATGGCGTAACGACTTGGCTACTGTCTCAACCAGAGACCCGGCGAAATTGCACGACGAGTAAAGATGCTCGTTTCCCGCAGAAGGACGGAAAGACCCCGTGGACCTTTACTACAGTTTGATGTTGGGTTTTGATTCATGCTGTGTAGGATAGGTGGGAGACTTGGAAGCTGCGGCGTCAGCCGTGGTGGAGTCAACCTTGAAATACCACCCTTCATGTATTGAAGCTCTAACCCGTATCCGTGAATCCGGATAGGGGACAGCGTCAGGCGGGTAGTTTGACTGGGGCGGTCGCCTCCCAAAGTGTAACGGAGGCGCCCAAAGGTTCCCTCAGCCTGGTTGGCCATCAGGCGTCGAGTGCAAAGACACAAGGGAGCTTGACTGCGAGACCTACAAGTCGAGCAGGTGCGAAAGCAGGGCTTAGTGACCCGGTCGTGGCATGTGGAAGCGCGATCGATCAACGGATAAAAGGTACCCCGGGGATAACAGGCTTATCTTGCCCAAGAGTCCACATCGACGGCAAGGTTTGGCACCTCGATGTCGGCTCGTCGCATCCTGGGGGTGAAGCATCTCCCAAGGGTTGGGCTGTTCGCCCATTAAAGCGGTACGCGAGCTGGGTTTAGAACGTCGCGAGACAGTTCGGTCCCTATCCTCTGTGGGCGTAGGAGATTTGAGAGGATCTGTCCCTAGTACGAGAGGACCGGGACGGACGCAGCTCTCGTGTGCCAGTTGTCCTGCCAAGGGCACGGCTGGTTGGCGACCTGCGGAATGGATAAGCGCTGAAAGCATCTAAGCGCGAAGCCGGCCTCGAGATGAGATCTCCCATCGGGTTAACCGAGTAAGGCCCCTGGTAGACGACCAGGTTGATAGGCCGGAGGTGTACGCACGGTGACGTGTTCAGCCGACCGGTACTAATCGGCCGAGGGCTTGGGATCTTCTTGCTCTGGTCGTCCTCGGACGACGTACGCTCGTGCTCGCTCTTCAACGCTCAAGCAGCGTTTGACAAGAACTGGGTCGGGGCTTCGGCTCCGTCCCGAAAGATGTTCCGGTGGCCATAGCGGCGGGGAAACACCCGTTCCCATTCCGAACACGGCAGTGAAGACCGCCAGCGCCGATGGTACTTGGGGGGAGACTCCCCGGGAGAGTAGGTCGCCGCCGGGCTTTCTCATTCAGCACCACGACTCGAAGCGCCCGCGCATCCTGCGCCGGGCGCTTCGTCGCGTCCGGGGTTGGGGAGGTCGCGCCACGTACGCTCGCCGCATGGCTCCACCGCAGCGGCGTCCGCGCGCGCCCGGCTCGTCGTCCTCTCGCCCGGGAGGACCGCGTGGCCGGGGCCAGGGGAAAGGCTCGTCATCACGCGGTGGCTCGTCTCGCGGTGGATCGGGCGGTCAGCGGTCCCGGGACGATCGATCCGGGGGCGGTCGGCGCGACGAGCGGACGAGCGGTGACCGTCGCGGCCGTGACGACCGCAGTGGCGGTCCGCCGCGCGATCGGGCGAACGAGGGTGGCTTCGGGCCGTACGGCGCGCCGCGGCCGCCGCAACGGGAGCGACGGCCCGACCGCGAGGTCCCCGAGCGGCCGGAGCAGCGGTCGCGACTGCGGGTCAAGGGGGAGCGCGGCGGGTCGAAGGCGGCGAGCACCCGGAAGGCGTCGCCGACCAAGACCGGCGACCGACCGCCGCGCCGGCGTCGTCGACCGGCAGGGGACGTCGAGGTCGAGGTCGCGCGGCTCGCCGGCAAGCGGGCGCCGTTCCTGCTCGACCGCCTCTCGGACGCAGCCGACGCGTTCGCACACGACCGCGACCGCGAGGCGCTCAACCTGCTCCGACCGGTGCGCGACGAGGTCCCGGACGCGCCGAGCGTGCGCGAGCTCTGCGGGCTCATCCAGTACCGGCTCGGCAACTACCGGGCCGCGGCGAAGGAGCTCGAGGCCTTCGTCCAGCTCACCGACTCCGTAGAGCAGCACCCGGTCCTCATGGACTGCTACCGGGCGCAGCGCCGGTGGCGGAAGCTCGACGAGCTCTGGGAGGAGCTGCTCGCGGCGTCGCCGTCGGCCGAGCTCGTGACCGAGGGGCGGATCGTCGCGGCCGGCGCACTCGCCGATCGCGGGAGAGTGGAGGACGGCATCGCGCTGCTGGCCCGGAAGGCCGACGACGTGAAGCGGGCCAAGCCCCACCACCTCCGCCTCTGGTACGCGCTCGCCGACCTCGAGGAGCGGGCCGGGCATCTCGCCCAGGCCCGGGCGCTGTTCGACCGGGTGCGGGCCCACGACCCGGACTTCGCCGACGTCGCGGCCCGGCGCAAGCACCTCCGCTGACCGTCACACCCGGCCCGTAGCGTCCGGGTGTCGACCGCTTCCCCGGCTCGCTTCCTCCACTCCTTCCCCCGAACCCCGGCCCGCCCGCGCGGGCCCGGCACCCGGAGGAAGCCATGTCCGCCACCACCCGCCCGACCAGCGACCTGGTCGAGACCCCGACCGTCAACCTCACCGTGCTGCGGGGCGTCGCGTCGGCGCCGCCCGAGGTGCGCACACTCCCGTCCGGGCAGCGCCTCGCCACGCTGTCGGTGCGCACCCACTCCCTCGGCCCCGCGGCGACGTCGGTCCCCGTCGCGTGCTGGGACCCGCCCGCATGGGTCGAGGCGATCGACGAGGGCGACCCCGTCGTCGTGGTGGGTGCGCTGCGTCGCCGCTTCTTCCGGCCCGGCGCGGGCGGTGTGGGCTCGCGTGTCGAGGTCGAGGCGCGGATGATCGGGAGGGGGCGCGAGCGTCGCCGCCTCGACGCGGCGCGGCGCATCGCCGACGACGAGCTCGCGGGTCTCGGCTGAGGTGCGCGCGGCTCCGCGCCCGTCGGGCGTGCGATCCGGTCCCACCGCGTCGCGGTCCTATGATGGATCCTCGGGTGCAGGCGCCTCGGCCGCACCACGACACCGGCGGGGGTCGTCTTCGGGGCGCCGGCTCGCGCCGGTGGCGCGGAGCCAGGCACGGGGCAGCAGCCGGACGACAGACAGGCGACGACGAGTGACCGCGGACACCAGCGAGCTCAGGCCAGAAGCACTGCAAGATGTCGTGATCCGCTTCGCCGGGGACTCCGGCGACGGCATGCAGCTCACCGGTGACCGCTTCACCGACGTGAGCGCGGTGTTCGGCAACGACCTGGCGACGATGCCCAACTACCCGGCCGAGATCCGTGCGCCGGCCGGGACGATCGCCGGTGTGTCCTCGTTCCAGGTGCACATCTCGGACCACGAGATCCTCACGCCGGGCGACATGCCGAGCGTGCTCGTGGCGATGAACCCGGCGGCGCTCAAGGCCAACATCGCCGAGCTCGCTCCCGGCGGCACGCTCCTCGTCAACTCCGACGCGTTCGAGCAGCGCAACCTCGACAAGGCGGGCTACCCGGCGAGCCCGCTCGAGGACGGCTCGCTGGCGGCCTACCGGGTCATCCAGGTCGCGATGACGACGATGACGCTCGAGAGCACCAAGGAGCTCGGCGTCAAGCCCCGCGACGCGGAGCGCTCCAAGAACTTCTTCGCCCTCGGCCTCATCTCGTGGATGTACACGCGGCCGGTCGAGCCCACCGTCGAGTGGATCGAGACCAAGTTCGCCAACCGCGAGATGGTGAAGGCCGCGAACCTCGCGGCGTTCAAGGCGGGCTACAACTTCGGTGAGACCGCCGAGCTGTTCGACCACCCGTACGAGGTCGCGCCCGCCAAGCTCGCCCCCGGCCGGTACCGCAACATCACCGGCAACGTCGCGGTCTCCTATGGCCTGGTCGCCGCGGGTCAGCAGTCCCGGCTGCCGATCCTCTACGCGTCGTACCCGATCACCCCGGCGTCCGACATCCTCCACGAGCTCTCGCGCCTCAAGAACTTCGGCGTGCGCACGCTCCAGGCCGAGGACGAGATCGCCGCGGTCGCGGTCGCGATCGGCGGCTCGTTCGCCGGCCAGCTCGGGGTCACCGCGACGAGTGGGCCCGGTGTCGACCTGAAGTCGGAAGCGCTCGGCCTCGCGATCAGCCTCGAGCTCCCGCTCATCCTCATCGACGTGCAGCGCGGCGGGCCGTCCACCGGTCTGCCCACCAAGACCGAGCAGGCCGACCTCCTCCTCGCGATGTACGGCCGCCACGGCGAGTCGCCGCTGCCGATCGTCGCGGCGAAGTCTCCGAGCCACTGCTTCGACGCCGCGTTCGAGGGTGCCCGCCTCGCCCTGAAGTACCGGACGCCGGTCATCGTGCTCACCGACGGCTACCTCGCCAACGGCGCCGAGCCGTGGCTCCTGCCCGACGTCGACGCGCTGCCCGACATCTCGGTGCCGTTCGCGACCGAGCACAACCACACGAAGGACGACGGCACGACCGAGTTCTGGCCGTTCCTGCGCGACCCCGACACGCTGGCGCGTCCGTGGGCGATCCCCGGCACGCCCGGCCTCATGCACCGCATCGGCGGCATCGAGAAGCAGGACGGCACGGGGAACGTCAACTACGAGCCCGAGAACCACGAGCACATGACGCGGATCCGCGCCGAGAAGATCGCGCGCATCGCCGACGACATCCCCGAGGTCGAGGTCGACGACCCCGACGGTGCCGACCTGCTCGTGCTCGGGTGGGGGAGCACGTGGGGCGTCGCGCAGCAGGCCGTGCTCCAGGCGCGCGCCGCGGGCACCAAGGCCGCGCACGCGCACCTCGTGCACCTCAACCCGTTCCCGCGCAACCTCGGTGAGGTGCTCGCGAAGTACCCCAAGGTCCTCGTGCCCGAGATGAACCTCGGGCAGCTCTCGCGGCTGGTGCGCGCCGAGTACCTCTGCGACGCCCGCAGCCTCACCAAGGTGCAGGGCCTCCCGTTCCGGGCCGCCGAGATCGAAGCGGCCATCCACTCTCTCTCGAAGGGCCAGGCTTGATGAGCGACGACGGCACCGCGGTGAAGCTCGGCCGCAAGGACTTCCAGTCGGACCAGGAGGTCCGCTGGTGTCCCGGCTGCGGCGACTACTCGATCCTCGCGGCCATGCAGCTGTTCCTGCCCGAGATCGGCGTGCAGCCCGAGAACCTCGTGTTCGTGTCGGGGATCGGTTGCGCGGCGCGCTTCCCGTACTACATGAACGTCTACGGCCTGCACAGCATCCACGGGCGCGCGCCCGCGATCGCCACCGGCGTCGCCTTGGCCCGGCCCGACCTCGACGTGTGGGTCATCAGCGGCGACGGCGACTCGCTGTCCATCGGCGGCAACCACCTCATCCACGCGCTACGGCGCAACGTGAGCATGAAGATCCTCATGTTCAACAACCAGATCTACGGCCTCACCAAGGGGCAGTACTCGCCCACGAGCGAGGTCGGGAAGGTCACGAAGTCCTCGCCGTTCGGCTCCATCGACACGCCGTTCAACCCGCTCTCGGTCGCGCTCGGTGCCGAGGCCACGTTCGTGGCCCGCACGCACGACATGGACCGCAAGCACATGGTCGAGACGTTCCGCCGCGCGCACGAGCACGAGGGGGCGGCGTTCGTCGAGGTGTACCAGAACTGCAACGTCTTCAACGACGGTGCGTTCGAGACGCTCACCGGCAAGGAGCACCGCGCGGACATGATCATCGACCTGAAGCACGGCGAGCCCGTGCGCTTCGGGGCCGACGGTCAGCACGGCGTGATCCTCAACGCGTTCGGTGAGTGCGAGATCGTCGCGGTGGCCGACGTGGGCGAGGACGCGCTGCTCGTGCACGACGAGCACCGCCCCGACCCGACGCTGGCGTTCGCACTCGCCCGCATCGCCGACCGGCCCACCATGC
This sequence comes from uncultured Bifidobacteriaceae bacterium, assembly GCA_964555735.1. Lineage (GTDB taxonomy): Bacteria > Actinomycetota > Acidimicrobiia > IMCC26256 > PALSA-555 > CAZKTS01. The sequence goes on along the minus strand of CAZKTS010000287.1, from coordinate 19,887 downwards.
CGACGCCGATGGGCGTGTTCCGCGACGTCACGCGCCCGGCCTACGAGGCCGAGGTGCAGCAGCAGCTCGTCGCCGCATCCGAGCGCACCGGCCCGGCCGACCTCGGCGCCCTGCTCGCGTCCGGCGCCACCTGGGACGTCAACTAAGGAGCCCGAGGCGCGCCCCTCACCAGGCGCGCAGGACCATCCCGGTGCGGGGCTTGGGGTGGAAGAACGTCGTCTTCTCGGGCATGCGCACGCGGTCGAACGCGGCACGCCGGATGACGTCGACCGACACCGGGCGCAAGAGCACGCCGGCATCGGCGGCGCCCTTCCCGACCAGTGCGGCGATGGTGGCCGCGTCGTCGCGGTAGGTGAGGGTCGCGTCGCCGAGGCGCGGACGGATCCCCACGTCGAAGCGCGCACTGTCGACCTCGGCCAGAGGTTCAGGGAGCTCAGCGAGGCGCGGGGTGAGCTCCGGGCGCGGGCGCAGGAGTGCGAGGCCGACCTCGTCGACGAAGCCGATCGCCTCGTGCTCGGCCATCGATGTCACCAGCGCGGCGACGCCCTCCGGGGTATTGGGGCCCGCGTCTTCGACGTCGAAGACGTCGGCCACCGCCTCGCGCACCGCGCTCGCCGGCCCGTCGAAGTCGTGCACCAGGCGGTGGATGGGCTGGACGCAGAGCTGGTCGTCGGCGCACTCGACCACCAGCATCATGATCGAGCGCGCTTCGTCGTCGCCCACCTGGTCGCGGTACGTGCACGCCGTCTCGAACCGGTGGTGGCCGTCGGCGAGCACGATCGGGGTGCCGCCCACGAGACCCTCGATCATGCCGATCCGATCGGGGTCGGTGATCGGCCAGAGCTCGTGACGGATGCCGTCGAGGTCGACGGCGACCTCGGTGGCTGCTCCCTCGCCGATGGCCGCCGTGAGCCCCTCGGCGAGCGAGAGGCCCCAGATGGGCTCCAGGTTGGCCCGGGTGGCCTGCTGGAGCGCGAGCCGGTCGGAGCGGGCCTTCGGGAGCGTGCGCTCGTGCGGCAGCACGTCGCCGTCGCCGCTCCGGGCGGGCAAGCCGACCGTGCCGATGACGCCGGTCGTGATCTGCGGTCCGGCAGGGCCGTCGAAGTGCATCCGGTACGCGTAGAACGCGGGTGCGTCGTCGGTCCGGAGGACGCCACGCTGTTGCCACGCGGCAAGCGTCAGCGCAGCCGCCTCGTACCGGTCGGCCGCGGGGTCGCCCGGCGCGGGATCCTGGGGGAGGATCAGCCGGACCGCGTTCTCCGGCGCTCGTTGCTCGAGCGCCTCGCGCTCGTCGTCGTCGATCACGTCGTACGGCGGTGATGTGACGGCCGAGACGTCGCCGTCGGCGCGCACACCGTCGGGGCCGTAGCGCAGGCCGCGGAAGGGAAGGAACTCGGGCACGCGTGTGTTCGCTTTCGTCGACGGGCGCGGCGATTCTCGCATACGGTCGAGACGACGCCCCGCACTCGAGTCCGTGCTCGAACAGCAGGAGGCGAGCGGACCATGACCACCGAGACGACCCCCACCGCCGGCGGCTACGACGCCTACGTCGCGTTCCAGGAGGGCTCGCGCCTGCTCTCGGGCGCGAACCCGCACGCGGCCGCGGTCGTCCTCGAGCGGGCTCGCGCCCTCGAGCCGAACCAGGGCTCGGTGCGGGAGGCGCTGGGCCGGGCGTACTTCGGGTGCGGTCGCTTCGACGCCGCGCAGCGCGAGTTCGCCCAGGCGGTCGAGCTGGACCCGGTCAACGACTACGCGCATTTCGGCCTCGGTCTCGCGCTGCTCCGCGGCGGCGACACCGTCGGCGCCCGCCGGCACCTCAAGCTCGCGGTGGCGATGCGGCCGCTCGAGGAGTACCGCGAGGCGCTGGCGCGGGTGGCCGAGCCGCCGCCCGGCGCCGCGGCCGAACCGCCTGCGTGACCACCGGCGCGCCGGTCGTCTGCTGCGACCTCGACGGCGTCGTGTGGCGCGGCGATGACGTCGTGCCCGGCGCGCCGGCCGCGATCGCCGCGCTGCACGACGCCGGGCTTCGCGTCGGTTACCTCTCCAACAACTCCGGGGCGACGGTCACGGACGTGGTGGCGAAGCTCGCCCGGTGTGGTGTCGAGGCTGCGCCGGCCGACGTGCTCACGAGCGCTCTCGCCACCGCCGAGCTCTTGGGCGCCCGAGTGCCGCCGGGCTCACGGGTCCTGGCGTGCGCCGGCCCCGGCGCCATCCAGGCGCTCGAGGACGCCGGCTACGAGGTCGTGCGCGAAGGGCCCGCGGCGGCCGTGGTCGTCGGCTTCCATCGCGACTTCGACTTCGACGGGCTCGAGCGTGCATCCCGCGCGATCCGGGAGGGGAGTCGATTCGTCGCGACCAACCTCGACGCCACGTACCCGGTCCCCGGCGGGTTGCTCCCGGGCGCCGGTTCGATCGTGGCCGCGGTCGCGACCGCCAGCGGGGCCCGGCCGGAGGTCGCGGGCAAGCCGTACCCGCCCGCGGCGGCCATGGTGCGTCGTCACCTGGGCGAGCACGGGATCATGGTCGGCGACCGCCCGAGCACCGACGGCGCGATGGCCGACGCGTTGGGCTGGCCGTTCGCGCTGGTCCTCTCGGGCGTCACCGGCGCGGTCGCGCCGCCCGGCGGCGAGGCCATCCCGGATCCTCCGCCGCCGTTCGTCGGGGCCGACCTCGGCGCGATCGTGCCCGCGCTGATCGGTGCGCTCGTCGGCTGAGTCGACACGGGAGCGGGTGCTGGCTGCCCCGCGAGGGCCCGCGTAACCTTGGACCGAGCCACTTGTCCGAGTGCGCACAGTCGAGGAGCCCCCGTGACGCGCGCCGCCGCATGCCAGCACCAACCCTCGCGGCCTCGGTGGCGACCGGCGCGGCGCGGCGCGTAGCCGGTGCGCCGCCGTCTCGACGCCGAGCTGGTGCGTCGCGGGCTCGTGCCCAGCCGGGCCGCCGCAACCGACGCGGTCGCGGCCGGTCTCGTGCTCGTGGGCGGTGCACCCGCCCTCACGCCTGCCCGACAGGTCTCGCCCGATGAGGCCATCACGGTCCGGCCCGGGGCCCGTCCCTATGCCTCCCGGGCCGGCGAGAAGCTCGCCGACGCGCTCGATCGCCTCCCGGTGGTCGTCGAAGGTCGCCGAGCACTCGACGCCGGCGCCTCCACCGGCGGGTTCACCGACTGCCTGCTCCAGCGCGGCGCCGAGCACGTCGTCGCGGTCGACGTCGGACACGGGCAGCTGCTCTGGCGCCTGCAACGCGACCCGCGGGTGACCGTCCTCGACCGCACCAACGTCCGCACCCTCGAGCCGGACGTCATCGGCGGACCGGTGCCACTCGCAGTGGCCGACCTCTCGTTCATCTCGCTGCGCACGGTCGCACCGGCGTTGGCGCGGTGCACGACCCCCGACGCCGACCTCGTGCTGCTCGTGAAGCCGCAGTTCGAGGCCGGACGCGCTCGCGTGGGCAAGCGGGGGATCGTGCGCGACCCCGACGTGCATCGAGCAGTGATCATCGAGGTCGCGGAGGCCCTCGGCGTCGCGGGTCTGCCGGTGGCCACGGTGCTGCCGTCGTCGGTGCGCGGTGCCGACGGCAACCAGGAGTTCCTCGCGCACTGCCGCCGGGACGCGCCGGCGACCGCACCCGACGCGCTCGCCGACCGCGCCCTCGCCTCCCTCGAGGTCGCCCGATGAGAGGGAAGCCGTGAACGGCGAGCTGCGCACCGTCGGCCTCGTGCCCCATCCGCACCGGCCACTCGCGACCCAGCTCGCCGTGCGTGCCACCGGCTGGCTCGAGGCGCAGGGGATGACGGTGCGCGTGCCGGTCGACGACGCGCCCGACGCCCTTCGGGACCACGCGGTCGAGCGCGACGCGTTCACCGCGGGCCTCGACCTCGCGATCTCGCTCGGCGGCGACGGCACGATGCTCCGGACCGTCGACCTGGTCTACGAGTCGGGCGCCGCGGTGCTCGGCGTCAACGTGGGCCAGATGGGCTACCTCACCGAGGTCGAGCCCGACGGCCTCGACGACGCGCTCGCGCGCCTCGGCCGGGGCGAGTACGAGATCGACGAGCGCACCGTCCTCGAGGTCGTCGTCGGCTCGAAGGGCGGCGCCGCCGGACGCTGGTGGGCGCTCAACGAGGCCACGATCGAGAAGGTGCGCCCGGGCCTCCTCGCGCGGCTCGACGTCGCCATCAACGGTGCGGTGTTCACCACCTACGCCGCCGACGGGGTGATCGTCGCCACGCCCACGGGCTCCACCGCGTACTCGTTCTCGGCGCGCGGCCCGATCGCGTCGCCGCGCCTGCGGTGCCTGCTCGTGACGCCGGTCTCGCCGCACATGCTCTTCGACCGCTCGCTCGTGATCGACGCCGACGAGGAGATCCGCTTCACCGTGGATCAGGACCATCAGGTGGTGCTGACGCTGGATGGACGCGAGCTCGCCGAGCTCGACGCCGGCGACACCGTCACCTGCACCGGCGGGCCCAAGCCGGCGCGCATCGTCACCTTCGGCCGCCGCGACTTCCACCAGATCCTGAAGGCCAAGTTCGGCCTCCCCGATCGGTAGGGCGACGTGCTGCGTGAGCTCCACGTGCAGGACCTGGGCATCGTCGACGACGCGTCGGTCCTGCTCGGTCCCGGGTTGACCGCGATCACCGGCGAGACCGGCGCGGGCAAGACGTTGCTGGTCGAGGCCATCGACCTGCTGCTGGGTGGACGAGCGGATGCGGCGCTCGTCCGGCAGGGCGCGCCCGAGGCGCGGGTCGAAGGGCGCTTCGAGCTCCCCGACGGCAGCGAACGCGTGCTGGCGCGCGTGCTGCCCACCGATGGTCGGTCGCGTGCCTACATCGACGGCCGGCTCGCGACGGTCGGCGAGCTCGCCGCGCTCGGGAGCACGCTCGTCGACCTGCACGGCCAGCACGCCCACCAATCGCTGCTCGCGCCTGCGGTGCAGCGGGGGGCGCTCGACCGCTTCGCCGGTCCCCCCGCGCTCGAGCCGCTCGGGGTCCTGCGCGAAGCGCGAGCCGAGGCGCGCGCGATCGCCGCCGAGCTCGACGGCCTCGGCGGTGACGAGCGGTCGCGAGCGCGCGAGCTCGACCTGCTGCGCTTCCAGATCGGCGAGATCGAGGCGGCCGAGATCGACGATCGTGGCGAGGACGTCGCGCTGGAAGCCGAGGAAGCCCTCCTGCGGGATGCGGCGTCGCATCGCGACGCCCTGGCCACGGCCTTTCGCGCCCTCGAGGGTCCGGCGCTCGACGGGGTCGGCGAGGCGGTGGCCGCGCTCGACGAGCGCGCCCCCTTCGCGGAGCTCGCTCGGCGGCTCCGCGCCGCGCAGGCCGACCTCGCCGACCTCGAGCGCGAGCTGCGCCTCGCGAGCGAGGGGGTCCTCGACGACCCCGCCCGCCTGGAGCGCGTGCGTGCCCGCCGCCAGCAGCTGCGGGAGCTCCGACGCAAGTACGGGGACACGCTCGACGACGTGCTCACCTTCGCGGAGGACGCTCGTCGTCGGCTCGCCGAGCTCGAAGGGTTCGAGGCTCGGGCGGCGGAGCTCGACGAGGCGCGCCGCGTGGCCGGTGCTCGGGCGGCGACGGCCGCGCTCGCGCTGTCCGAAGCCCGGCGCGCCGCCGCCGGGCCGCTCGCCGACGCCGTCACCGCGCACTTCCAGGATCTGGCGCTGCCGGCGGCGCGCCTCGAGGTTGTCGTCGAGACTCGCGACGCGGACGCCACCGATCCGGGCGAGGACGGCGTCGACGACGTCACCTTCTTGCTCGCACCGAACCCAGGTGAGCCCGCCCGGCCGCTCGCCAAGGCCGCGTCGGGCGGCGAGCTCTCGCGTGCGATGCTGGCGCTCCGCCTCGTCCTCTCGGAAGCGCCGCCCACGCTCGTCTTCGACGAGGTGGACGCCGGGATCGGCGGTGAGGCGGGCATCGCGGTGGGGCGTCTCCTCGCCGACCTGGGGGCCCGGCACCAGGTGATGTGCGTGACGCACCTGGCGCAGGTGGCGGCGTCCGGGGATGCGCAGGTCGTGGTCGAGAAGCGAGAGGAAGCGGGCCGTACGGTGGCGAGCGCCCACGAGGTCGAGGGCGAGGGGCGGGTCGCCGAGCTGTCGCGCATGCTCGCCGGTGTGGGGGAGTCAGCGCTGGCGCAGGGCCACGCCGCCGAGCTGCTCGAACGCGCTGAAGAGGCCCGACGGGCGCGGGGCGGCGCATCGACTGGCCGCGAGGTCGCGCGCTGATGCTGGGTCTCCGCAGCCGTCGCCGCGCCGCCAGCGCCGAGATCACCGGTGTCGGGCGGGTCGACCGCCGCACCAAGGATCTCGTCAAGCGTCTCCAGCCCGGTGAGATCGCGGTGATCAACCATCAGGACCTCGACCGCGTCGCCGCGGATGGTCTCGTCGAGAGCGGCGTCGCCGCGGTGGTCAACTGCGCGGAGTCGATCTCGGGCCGCTACCCGAACGGCGGGCCTCGCCGTGTCGTCGCCGCTGGCATCCCGCTCCTCGATCACGCGGGCATCGATCTTCTCGACGCGGTGCACGAGGGCGACGTCCTGCGCCTCTCCGGCGACGAGGTGTGGCGCGGCGACGAGCTGCTCGCGAAGGGCACGCTGCTGACCGCCGAGTCGATCGACCTGGCCATGGAGGCGGCGCGCGCCACCATCGGCCAGGAGCTCGAGCGTTTCGCCGTGAACACACTCGAGTACGTCCAGCGCGAGGCGAGCATCACGTTCGAGCCGCTCGTGCTTCCGCCGCTGCACACCCACTTCGAGGGCCGCCACGCGCTCGTCGTCGTGCGCGGCCACGACTACAAGAGCGATCTCGCCGCGCTGCGCTCCTACATCCGCGAGTACCGACCGGTGCTGATCGGAGTCGACGGCGGCGCGGACGCGCTGCTCGACATCGGGTGGAAGCCGCACGTGATCATCGGCGACTTCGACTCCGTCTCCGAGCGGGCCTTGCGCTGCGGTGCTGAGCTCGTGCACCACGTGCACCCGGACGGTCGCGCGCCGGGTCGCGAGGAGCTCCTCGCGTGGGGCGTCTCGTACCACGAGTTCGTCGCCGAGGGGACGAGCGAGGACGTCGCGATGCTCCTCGCCTACGAAGCCGGCGCCAAGCTCATCGTCGCGGTCGGGACCCACGCGACGATGGTCGAGTTCCTCGACAAGGGGCGACGCGGGATGGCCTCGACGTTCCTCACCCGCCTGCGCCTCGGACCGATGCTGGTCGACGCCAAGGGCGTGAGCCGCCTCTACGAGGGCCGGGTGCGGCGGCTCGACTGGGTCCTGCTCGTAGGCTCCGCCCTCGTGGTGATGATCGTGGTGGCCGCCATCTCCGAACCCATCCACACGCTCCTCGACGGCTTCCGGCTGACGCTGCGCGACCTCTGGTACTCGATCACCGGTTAGCGCTGCTCCGTGATCAACTTCCGCTTCCACCTCGTCTCGATCGTCGCCGTCTTCTTGGCGCTCGCGATCGGTGTGGTCATGGGCTACGGCGTGCTCGGGCAGCCGACCGTCGAAGGCCTCCAGAACCGCATCGACAGCGTCGAGGCGAACGCCGAGGCCCGTCGCCGCGAGAACGACGACCTGCGTGAGCAGCTCGAACGGCTGGAGGCGGCGAGCGCCGCGACCGACCCGTTCGCGGTCACCGACCGCCTCACCGACGTCCCGACCCTGGTGCTGGCCGTCCGAGGGGTCGACGGCGCGGTCGTCAACCAGACCGTGGAGCTCGCCACGACGGCAGGCGGCGACGCGCCCGGCGTCCTGTGGCTCGAGGAGAAGTGGACGCTCGCCGACGCGGCCGACGTGACCGCGCTCGCGCAGGCTGTCGGCACCGACGCGACGCGGAAGGCCGCGGTACGCGACGCGGGGCTCGCCGCGCTCGTCGACCGCCTCGCGGCCGGGCGCACGCTCGACGACGACCTGCTCCGGACGCTGGCCGATGCCGGCTTCCTCACCTTCGAGAACGTCGGCGATGGTGCGACCACCACGCTCGCCGACCTGGGCGGCGTCGGTTCACGCGCGCTCCTCGTGGTCGGCAGCGCCGGATCGGTGCCCGCGCGCCTGGTCGTCGCGCCGTTCGCGCGCGCGTCGGTCGACGCCGGCTTGCCGCTGACCGTGGGGGAGGCGTTCGTCGCGGCCGACGACGGTCCCGGCCGCGGCGCGCTGGTCGGCGATGTGCGGGCCGACGACGCCCTGGCCAAGGAGGTCTCGACCGTCGACGACCTCGACCATCCGACCGGCACTGCGGTCGCGGTCCTGGCACTGGCCGACCTCGGCCGTGACGTCGTGGGCCACTACGGCTTCGGCGACGACGCGAGCGCACCGGCGCCTGCTTGGTGGCAGCCGTGACCGATGCCGCGGACCGCGGCACCGTCACTCGCGCGGCTCGTGGCATGGGCGCCGCCACCGCGGTCTCCCGGGGCATCGGCTTCGTCCGGGTGCTGGCGATCGCGGCGGTGCTCGGCACGACCTACCTCGGCAACGCGTACCAGTCCTCCAACTCCGTCTCGAACGTGCTCTTCGAGCTGCTCGCCGCGGGCGCGCTGTCCGCGGTGCTGGTGCCGACCTTCGTCGCCCACCTCGATCGCGGCGACCAGGCCGAGGCCGAGCGCCTCGCGGGCCGGATCTTGGGCGTCGCGCTCCTCGCGCTCGGGGTCGTGGTCGTCATCGGCGTCGTCGCGGCACCGCTCATCGCCGACGTGCTCACCACCGGCGTCTCGAACGCCGGCATCGCCGAGCAGCAGCGCGAGCTGTCCACGTTCCTGTTGCGCTTCTTCGTGCCCCAGATCCTGCTGTACGCGATCGGTGCGGTCGCGGTGGCCGTGCTGTACGCCAAGCGCCGCCTCGCCATCACCGCGCTGGCCCCGATCGGACTCACCGTCGTCGTGGTCGTGGCGATGGGTCTGTTCCGTCTGCTCGCCGGGCCCGACCCCGGTCTCGACCTCTCCACCGGCGAGAAGCTGGTGCTCGCGCTCGGCGCGACGTTGGGGGTCGCCGCGTACATCGGCATCCCGACCGTCGGGCTCTGGCGCAGCGGCTTTCGCCTGATCCCGCGGCTCGGCCGGCGTGATCCCGAGGTGCGGAGGATGCTCGGGCTCTCGGGCTGGGCCGTGCTCCAGCACACCCTCATCGGGCTGCTGCTCCTCGCGGCGATCATCGTCGGCAACAGCGTGGAGGGCGGGACGATCGCCTACCAGACCGCCTGGATCTTCTTCCTCGCGCCGTACGCAGTGCTCGCCGAGCCCGTGCACACCGCGATCCTCCCGGACCTCGCCCGCGAGCGCGAGGCGCCGACGCAGTTCGCGGCTTCGTTGCGATGGGCGCTCGACAGCATGGCGTACCTGATCGTGCCCGTGACCGCCGGGCTGCTCGCGTTGTCGCTCCCGCTCATGCACGTGGTGGCGTTCGGTCATGCCACCGAAGCCGGCGGCGTCGGGCTGCTCGCCGCGGGGCTGGCGTCGCTCGCGCTCGGTCTCTACGCGTACAGCGCGTTCCTTCTGTTCGCGCGCGCCAACTACGCGCTGGGCGACAGCCGGACACCCGCGCTGGTCGCGCTCCTCGGCGCGGCCGTCGGGGTGGCGGTCATGGTGATCGGCGGCCAGCTCACCTCGGGGCGCGAGACCGTGGCCGTGCTCGGCCTCGGCCACACCGCGGCATACGCAGTGGGTGGCTTGGTCCTCTGGCTCTGGCTGCGCCGCCGCACCGGTGCTTCGCTGGTGCCGACCGGGCTGCTGCGCGCGACGGTCGTCGCCGCACCGATCGCCGTCGTGATCTGGGTCGCGACCCGGGCGATCGACCCCGCCGGTCGGCTCGGCAACCTCGCGGTGCTGGTCGTCGCCACCGCCCTCGGTGGTGCGGTGTACCTGCTCGGGATCCGCGCGCTCGGCGTGCGCGTGGGTCGGGCGCCCACGCCACCCGCGGGTGCCGCGGCGACCGGGCCCGATGATGCGACGCTGACCGAAGAGACCGGCGCCGACGAGCCCGCTGACCTGGGAGCCGAGACGTGATCCACCGACCCCGCCCCGCGCCTCTCCGGCGCGGACTCACTGCCGTCGCCACCATGGTGGTGCTGGCCTGCCTGGCGCTCGCCGCGCTGCCGGGGCTGGTCGGGGGCGCGGGCGCGGCCGAGGACCGCGAGACCACCCCGGCACGCCGGGTGCTCGTCTTCTCGATCCCGCATGTCTCGTGGGCCGACCTCGAGCGGTTCGACCTCCCGAACCTCGAGAAGTTCTTCGCGACCTCGGGCATCGCCGGCCTCACCACCCGCGCCGACACTCGCTCGACGCGGCTGGCCGACGGCTACCTCACCCTGGGGGCCGGCACCCGAGCCGTCGGTGATCCGGCGACCGACGGCGACCAGTTCGGTGTCGACGAGGAGTTCGGCAAGAACACCGCCGGCGAGGTGTACACGCAGCGCACCGGCCGCACGGTGCGAGGCGGGATCGTGAGCCTCGCCGACCCGCGCATCCTCGAGACCAACGAAGGCCTCCTCTACGACGCAGAGATCGGTGCGCTTGCCGCGGCACTCACCGAAGCCGGGATCTCGCGCGCGGTGGTCGCGAACGCCGACGGTCGGCAGCCCGACTCGCCGCCGAGCCCGTCGATCTCCACGTACCGCCGCCAAGCCGCGCTCGGTGTGATGAGCCGGCGCGGGCTCGTGCCGCACGGTCAGGTCGACGAGGGTCTGCTGCAGCTCGACCCGAACGCGCCCTACGGCCTGCGGCTCGATGAGGACAAGGTCGTCGACGCGTTCGACACGGTGTGGGACGGCCGATCGGTCGTCCTCGTGGAGGCATCGGACCTGGTGCGCGCGGACGCGTACCGGCCGTGGGCGACGCCGATCCACCGCGAGATCATGCTCGGCCAGGCGCTTCATCGCACCGACGAGCTCTTCGGTCGGCTGCTCGAGCACGTCGACCTGAGCCGCGACGCGGTCGTGGTGGTCGGTCCCGCGCACCCGACGCGAGCGATCACGCTCACCCCGCTCGCGGTCCACGAGCCGGGCGGCGAACCGGGCCTGCTGCGCTCCGCCACCACCCGACGGGCGGGCTTCGTCCAGCTCATCGACGTCGCGCCGACGATCCTCGACCTGCTCGATGTCGACGCGCCGTCGTCGATGGAGGGCCGTCCCGCGGAGGTCGGGAAGACCGGGGGCGACTTCGCGGACCGCCAGGCCCTGCTCGTCCGCGAAGACGCGGCCGCGCAGTTCCGCGACCTGAGGGTGGGCGAGGTCCAGGTGGCGGCAGTGATCTTCGTCGCCGCGCTCGTGCTCGGCACGATCTGGGTCTTCGCGAAGCCGCGCAAGGAGTGGATGGTCCCGTTGCTCGGACGCGTCGCACTCTGTGTGCTGGCGTACGTGCCCGCGGTGTTCCTCGCGCGGGTGCTGCCGTTGCACGAGGCGGGCTTCTTGCCCTACTGGGCGTTCCTCGTCCTGGTGTCGATCGGGCTCGGGACCCTCTACCACCGCGCCGGTCGCGGCGATCCGCTCGACGCGTTGCTCGTGGCCTTCCTCGTGGTGATCGTGCTGCTGGTCGCGGACGTGCTCCTCGGGACGCCGCTGGAGTTCAACAGCGCCCTCGGGTACTCGCCCACGGTGGCGGGACGGTTCGCGGGCTTCAGCAACCCGGCGTACGCCGCACTCGCCGCGTCCGCGGTGCTCGCCGCGCCGCTCATCGCGCGACGGGTCGGTGGCCGACGGGGCGCGTGGCTCGGCATCGCGCTCATGGTCGTCGTCGTGATCGTCGACGGTGCGCCGTTCTGGGGATCCGATGTCGGCGGCATCCTGTCGATGGTCCCGGCCTTCGGCGTGACCGCCGTCCTCATGCTCGGTTGGAAGGTGCGCTGGCGCACCGTCGGCTGGTGTGTGCTGGGCCTCGTCCTCGCGCTCGGTGCGGCGACCGCACTCGACATGAGCCGCGCGCCGGAGAAGCGCACCCATCTCGGCCGTCTGGTCGAGCGGATCGACGAGCGCGGGTTCGGCGACTTCGTGGTGGTGATCCAGCGCAAGCTCGGCGACAACCTCGGCTCGCTCCGACACTCGGTGTGGGGCTTCACGCTGCCGATCGCGCTGCTGCTCATCGTCTGGTTGGTGAAGTGGGCGCCGGCGCGCCTGGAGGCCTTGCGGGCCGCGCTGCCCGAAGGGCGCACCGCGCTCATCGGCTTCACGATCCTCGCGGTGCTCGGCTACGCGCTCAACGACTCGGGCATCGCCATCCCCGGCGTGATGCTCTTCATCCTGATGAGCTCCGTGGTCTGGCTGCTCACCCGGTTCCGTCCTGACGGGCCGGCACCGGTGGAGGCCGCGTCGGCGCCGCGCACTCGGTCGGCGGCACCGGCGAACACGTCGTGAACGTCGTCGTCGGCCTCCTCGTGGGGGTCGTCACGGTGCAGTTCCTGCGCTTCGGGGCCGCGCAGATGCTGGCGTCACCAGTCCTTGCGCGGAAGAACTACGCGGACCGTGTCGTCCCGACGTCGGGCGGGATCCTCATCGTGCTCGCGGTGCTCGTGATCGAGGCCGGTCGGGCCATCCTCGGCGCGCTCGGTGTCGGGTCCGAGCCCGACCTCACGATCGAGCGGAGCCTCGTGCTCTTCGCGGTCTTCGGGTTCGGTCTGCTCGGCCTCATCGACGACCTCCTCGGCGACGGGAGCGCGCGGGGGTTCAAGGGGCATCTGCGCGCGCTGAGCCAGGGGCGGATCACCACCGGGTTCCTGAAGCTCTTCGGGGGTGCCGGCGTCGCGGTGGTGCTCGTGGCCACCCCCGGCTTCGCGACCGGCCGCCGGCTGCTCGTCGACGCCGTGCTCATCGCGCTCGCGGCCAACCTCGGCAACTTGCTCGATCGCGCCCCCGGCCGAACGATCAAGGCCGCGTTGATCGCCTACGTTCCGCTTGCCATCGTGCTCGGTGACGGCGCGGTGGCCGTCGCGATCGCTCCCGCGATGGGCGCCGCGTTCGGCCTGCTGGGCGACGACCTCAAGGAGCGCCTGATGCTCGGCGACGCGGGCGCCAACGTCATCGGCGCGGTGCTCGGCCTGGGCGTGGTGCTCGGCCGGGGGCAGGTGACGCGCACCACCGCGCTCGTGCTCCTCATCGTCGCCAACGTCGCCGCCGAGCTCGTCTCGTTCAGCGCGATCATCGATCGCGTGCCGCCGCTCCGCTGGCTCGACCGCCTCGGCCGTCGCGAGGACGACGCCTCCTAGAGCCCGTTCTTGGCACGTTGCGTCAGTCCATATGACACTCAACGTGCCAAGAACCGGAGCTCAGCCGCGCGGGTTGCAGTCCTCGCGCTCGAAGAGGACGCGGGGCCCGCCGAAGCGGGCGACGGGGGAGTAGCCCTCGTCGGCGAGACGGTCGGGGAGGTCCTCCAGCGACCCGAGCCGCGCGGTCGACCACACCACCACTGCGCACACGTCGCGATCGGCGGCGGCGCGCGCGACCACGCCGGTGGTGAGCGCGCGCTGCTGGAAGCGCTTCATCGAGACATCGACGAAGTTGCCGGGCACCCGGCGATCAGCCCGCCACGCGAACCCGGGCTCGTCGCTGATCACGAGCGCGTCGCTCGGCAGCCGCTCGAGCCGGTCGACGACGGCCTGCTCGTCGTGGCCGTAGCCGCCGGGCCAGAGCATCTCGTGATTGCCCACGGTCCACACCGGGACCGCGACGATCCAGAGCGCCGCGAGCACGCGCCACGGCGCGGGTCGCAACGCGGCAAGCAGCGCGAGCGGCACCACCACCTGGCTCACGTGGGGCCGCCACATCGTCGGCTCGATGACGAGGAACAGCGCCTCCGCGGCGAGCCACGCACCCAGCAGCGCGGCGGCGAGGCGACGCGGCACCTCCGGCTCGCCGGTCCACGCCCGCAGGGGTCGACGGCGCCAGCGCGACCAGGCCAGCGCCCCGAGGGATGCCAGCACCGCGACCACGACGAACGGGTCCCGTTCCACCAGGGTCACCAGCAGCTGCCAGAGGTTGCCGCCGTAGCTCCGGAGCCGCTCGGAGTCCTGGTGGTAGGCGACCGACTGGTCCCAGACATTGTCGGCGCCCCACGGCAGCACCGCGGCGGCGATGAGCACGACGGCCGTACCCACGGCGGTGATCGCGTCGCGCCAACACCGGCGGTCTTCGCGTGCGGCGAGGAGCAGCAGCACGCCGACCGGGATCGCCGCGGGTGCGACGATCAGCTTCACCGCGAGCGCGGCGCCCATGAAGACACCGATCAGCACCGCGCGCCACAGCGTGGGTCGGGCGCGGTACGCGAACGCCAGCGCGACGGCCGTCGCCGCGAACGCGAGGGCGGGACCGTCGCCGGCGAGCGGCGCGGTCACCCACAGGATCGAGCCGGACGTCGCGACGAGCGCCCCCGCGAGCAGCGCGCCGCCGCGCGACGTCACGTGTCGACCGATCGCGTACGCGCTCACTGCCGCGAGTGCGCCGGCTGCAACCGTGAGCACGCGCGGGCCGTCCATCGTGCGCAGCCCGACGACGTCGGCGACCGCGAGCAGCGGGTAGTAGAGCGGCCCCTGCGACGAGAAGAGGTCGCGGAACGGCTCACCCCCGGCACGCAGCCCGAGCACCACCGCGCCGTACTGGCCGTCGTCGAAGGTCAGGTGCTTCGGCGCGAGGAGCGCGGGAAGGCGGAGCGCGATCGCGCCGAGCGCGAGCCACAGGGCGTCCCACCGCCAGCCGGTCCGCGTCGTCGCGTGCTCGGTCACCACCGCCGTCGTCATCGCGGGCGCGACGCTAGTGAGCCCGACGACCCCAATCCCCGGCAGGGGCGGGAACTGGTGGTACGTTCGCCTCCCGTGGCAAAGCATGTGTTCGTGACCGGTGGTGTCGCCTCCAGCCTCGGGAAGGGCCTCACCGCCTCTTCGCTCGGTCGGCTGCTGAAGGCCCGCGGACTCCGGGTGACCCTCCAGAAGCTCGACCCGTACATCAACGTCGACCCCGGGACGATGAACCCGTTCCAGCACGGCGAGGTGTTCGTCACCGACGACGGCGGCGAGACCGACCTCGACCTGGGCCACTACGAGCGCTTCGTCGACGTGCCCCTCACCCGGTCGTCGAACGCGACCACGGGATCGATCTACCAGGAGGTCCTCGCCAAGGAGCGCCGGGGCGCGTACCTCGGCCAGACCGTCCAGGTGATCCCGCACATCACGGACGAGATCAAGGAGCGCATCCTCCGCCTCGCCGACGACGAGGTCGACGTCATCATCACCGAGGTCGGCGGCACGGTCGGCGACATCGAGATCCTGCCGTTCCTCGAGGCGATCCGGCAGTTCCGCAAGGACGTCGGGCGCGACAACGTCTTCTACGTGCACGTGACCCTCGTGCCGTTCATCGGGCCGTCGGGGGAGCAGAAGACCAAGCCGACCCAGCACTCGGTGACCGAGCTGCGCAGCCGGGGCATCCAGCCCGACGCGATCGTGTGCCGCTCCGACCGGCCGATCCCCACGCGGCTGAAGGAGAAGATCTCCCAGCTCTGCGACGTGCCCGAGCAGGGCATCGTGTCGGCGATCGACGCCGACAACCTCTACGAGATCCCGCTCGTGCTCCACGACGAGGGCCTCGACGACTACGTGTGCCAGATGCTGCGCCTCGACGAGCACGAGCCCGACCTCTCGGAGTGGCGTGGCCTCGTGAGCAGGGTCGAAGCCGCCGACCAGCCGGTGCGCATCGGGCTCGTCGGCAAGTACGTGAACCTTCCCGATGCGTACCTCTCGGTAGCGGAAGCCCTGCGCCACGGCGGCTACGACTGCGGCGCCCACGTCGAGATCGACTGGATCGCGTCCGACGACACCGAGGGGCTGCTGGCGAGCGGACGGCTGAGCGAGCTCGACGGGGTGGTCGTACCCGGCGGCTTCGGCTTCCGCGGCATCGAGGGCAAGATCGCCGCGGTCGGCTACGCCCGCGAGCACGGCATCCCGTTCCTCGGCCTGTGCCTCGGCATGCAGTGTGCGGTGATCGAGTTCGCCCGCGACGCGTGCGGGCTCGCCGGCGCCAACTCGAGCGAGTTCGACACGCAGTCGCCCCACCCGGTGATCGACCTCATGGACGAGCAGCGCGACGTCGTCGACATGGGCGGCACGATGCGGCTCGGCGCGTACCCGGCGAAGCTGCTGCCCGGCACGATCGTCCACGATGCCTACGGCGAGGACGTCGTGTACGAGCGCCATCGTCATCGCTTCGAGGTCAACAACCGCTACCGCCGTCGCCTCGAGGAGGCGGGTTTGCTCGCGTCCGGCACGTCGCCCGACGACCGCCTCGTCGAGTTCATCGAGCTCGACCGGAGCCAGCACCCGTTCTTCGTGGCCACCCAGGCGCACCCCGAGTTCAAGAGCCGCCCCGACCGTCCGCACCCGCTCTTCTCGGCGTTCGTGCGGGCCGCGGCCGACCGGGCCGACGGCCGCGCCCCCCGGCTCCCGATCGAGACTGCCGCGCCCGTCGTCGCCACGTCGTGACGTCGTTCCGCGTCGTCGACTCGACGACGCGCTGGCAGGCGACGTTCCTCACGATCGACGAAGCCACGGTCGAGGGCACCGACGGGGAGACGTTCTCACGCACGATCGTTCGCCACCCCGGCGCGGTCGCAGTGGTCGCGCTCGACGGCGACGACGTGCTCCTCGTGCGCCAGTACCGGGCCGCGGTCGACCGGGACCTGCTCGAGATCGTCGCCGGCAAGCGCGACGTGGAGGGCGAGCCGCCGACGGAGACCGCTCGTCGCGAGCTCGAAGAGGAGACCGGCTTCACCGCGGCCCGGATCGACCCGCTCGGCGAGTTCTTCAACTCACCCGGCTTCTCGGACGAGCACACCTATCTCTTCTGCGCGCTGGACCTGACCGAGCTCGAGGAGCGGCACACCGTCACCGAGGAAGAAGCGGCGATGACCGTCGAACGCGTGGCCCTCGCCGACATCGACGAGCTGGTCGCCGCGGGCGACATCATCGACGCCAAGAGCATCATCGGGCTGCTGCTCGCCCAGCGTCACCTCGCCGCCGGACCGGCCGACGCCTGAGCGGGCCATGACCACCGTCGCGGCCGATCGTCTCGACGCGCTGCTCGAAGAGCACGAGACCTGGCTACGGGTGGAGCGCGGGCTGCGCCCCAACACCCTCGCTGCGTACCGGCGCGATCTGCGCGGCTACGAGCGGTTCCTCCGCGACCAGGGTGCCACCGAGCCTGCCGCGATCGACGCGGGCACCGTGCTGCGGTACGCCGACGAGCTGCGGGGCGCCATCGACGACGACGGACGGCCGCGGTACTCGAGCGCATCCATCGCGCGCGCCCTCGTGGCGGTCCGGTCGTTCCACCGGTTCTGCGTCGACGAGGGCCTGGCGACGGTCGACCCGTCGGAGGACGTGCGGGGCCCCCGCGTCGCGGCCGGCATCCCCAAGGCGCTCACCGAGGCCGAGGTCGAGGCCCTGCTCGCGGCACCGGGCGGCGACATGCCGACGGCCTGGCGCGACCGGGCCATCCTGGAGCTGCTCTACGCGACGGGCGCCCGCATCACCGAGGTGGTGGGCCTCGACCGAGCCGACCTGGACCTCGACGACGGGCTCGTGCGGGTGTTCGGCAAGGGTGCGAAGGAGCGCATCGTCCCCGTCGGGCGTCTGGCGCGTGAGGCAGTCGGCACCTATCTGGTGCGGGGCCGGCCGTCGCTCGTACGGGACGGTGCCGCCGCCCGCCGCGCCGGTGACGCGCTGTTCCTGAACACCAAGGGCGGGCGCCTCACCCGCCAGGGCTGCTGGCTGGTGGTCCGCAAGGCGGCGGAGCGGGCCGGCCTCGATCCGGCCCGGGTGTCGCCCCACGTGCTGCGGCACTCGTGCGCCACGCACCTCGTCGATCACGGGGCCGACATCCGCGTCGTGCAGGAGCTGCTCGGTCACGCCAGCGTCTCGACCACCCAGATCTACACCAAGGTCACCCAGGAACGCCTCCAGGCCGTCTACCGCTCGGCCCATCCGCGTTCCCGCTCTCGGTGACTTCGTCACCGGGCCGCTCGGGCCCCGCTCACTGGGGCGCACGATACGTGCGCCCCGGACGCTCGCTCCGGGTTCCCGCGCCCGGCGCTGACGCGGGAGTCAGGTGAGGGGGCGAGCGGTAGGCTCTCGGCATGGCCGAGGCGCTCCACACGGCCGTTCGCGCCCAGCTCGAGGACGAGCGGGAACGGCTTCGCACCCAGCTCGGCGAGCTGCGCCACGACGACAGCTCGCTGTCCTTCGACGACGGCTTCGCCGACTCGAGCCAGGTGACCGCCGAGCGCGGCGAGCTCGACGCCATCTCCGGGCGGCTCACCGAGATGCTCAAGGACATCGACGATGCCCTCGCCAAGCTCGACGACGGCACCTACGGCGTCTGCGAGTCGTGTGGCGGTGCCATCGGGGACGCCCGGCTGGAGGCGATGCCCGCGGCGCGCCTGTGCATCGCCTGCGCGTCCACTGCTCGCTGACGCGTGCCGCTTCGCGAAGCGCTCATCCTCTTCGGCTGCCTCGTGGTGGCCATCATCCTCCACGAGATCAGCCACGGCGTCGTGGCGCTCTGGTGCGGTGACACCACCGCGAAGCGAGCGGGGCGACTGACCCTCAACCCGATCCCGCACGTCGACCCACTCGGCTCCGTCATCATCCCGGCGATGGGCGCGCTCACGGGGCTCCCGATCCTCGGCTGGGCGAAGCCCGTGCCCGTCAACCCTGCGGGCATGCGCAAGCCCCGACGCGACATGGTGCTCGTGAGCCTCGCGGGGCCGATCACCAACTTCGTGCTCGCGTTCGGCGCGGCGCTCGTGACGCGCGCGCTCATCAACGGCCCGGCGGAGCTCGGTCAGGCCTTCGACGACAAGAGCCCGGACCTGCTCGTGCAGATCGTCTTCTACTTCGCGGTCGTCAACGTGCTCCTCGGCGTCTTCAACCTGCTCCCGATCCCTCCGCTCGACGGCTCCGCGCTCGTCGAGCGGGTGCTGCCTGCCTCCGCGCTGCCCACCTACTACCGGTTCCGTCCGTACGGACTGATCGTCCTCCTCGTGCTGGTGTTCGCAACGGGCATCGTCACCGAGATCGTCACGCCGGTGTACGACGTGCTCCTCGACTTCGTCACCGGATGAAGGTGCTCCACCTCTCCCGGCGCTTCTTCGGCTCGCTCCGGCCGGGGCCACCACGCGCGGCCGACGTCGACTGGGTCACGACCGTGCTCGAGCCGGGGGAGTACGAGCTCTGGTCGCGCATGTCCAACCCCGACCGTCGGCACTCGATCGCCGTCGCCCGGCGCGTGCAGTCGATGCTCGCGGAGACGCCGTACGCCGACGACACCCGGTGGCCCGCCACCGCGCTCTTGCACGACGTGGGGAAGATCGACGCGAACCTGAACACCTTCCAGCGGGTGGGGGCGACCCTCGCGGGCGCCGCCGCGGGGCACGACATGGCGGAGGCGTGGGCGGCGAAGCGAGGCATCACGCGCCGCGTCGGTCTCTACCTCCAGCACCCCGAGCTCGGTGCGACGCGCATCCGGCTGGCGGGTGGCCGGGCGGAGATCGCGGCGTGGGCGGCGGCACACCACCAGCCCGATCGGTGGGCGTCCACCGGGATCCCCGAGCCGGTGATCGCCGTCCTCCACGAGGCCGACGACGACTAGCGCGTCTCAGGAGCGCGGCAGCAGCCCGGTCGCGGCGCGCACGCGCGTGACCACGTCGTCGGCGATGGCCTCCGCCTTCGCGGCTCCCACCGCGAGCTGGGCGCGCACCTCGGCCGGGTCCGCCGCGAGCTCCTGGTAGCGCTCCTGCAGCGGACGGAGGAACTCGACGACCGCGTCGGCGACCGTCGTCTTGAGCGGCCCGTAGCCGCCGCCGGAGAGCTCGGCCTCCCACTCGGGGATCGGGCGGTCGGTGGTGGCGGCGAGGATCTGGAGCAGGTTCGA
>CAZKTS010000286.1:0-17419 GCA_964555735.1 uncultured Bifidobacteriaceae bacterium | reverse complement strand
CGAGCGGCGCGGCGTGCGCGACGCGGGTCTTCGTCGGGTCGAGCCGGTTCGGCACGAACGCGACGAGGGTGAGCGGCCCTTGGATCTCGCTGGTCGCCTCGACCTGCACCGGGCTGTCGGCCTCGGCCGCGGGGCCGGGGAAACGGGCGACGAGGCTCGCACGCGCCTCGTCGAGCGTCATCGAGCCGTCGCACACGGCGCGCAGCGCCTTGGCCTCGGCGCGGTCCTTCTGCTCGGCCTGCGCGTCGGTCTGCGGCCAGAGGTTGGCCGGGTCGTCGGTGCCGCCGAGCGCGACCGGCACCAGGTGGTCGATCGTATGCGGCCGCTCGTCGTCTTCCGGCACGCCGTAGGCGCGGTACGCGATGTTCTGGTCCTTGGCGTCGAGCTTGGTGTCACGCGCGGCCGAGCCGTCGCAGCTCTCCTGCTTCACGTCGCGCGTGTCGACGGCCGGATCGACGGCACCGGGAGTGATGTCCGGGTCGGCCGCGTGCACGCGCGCCGCGCCACCGTCGGTCGTGGTCGGCGCGCCCTTGATGCAGGAGCGGTCGTTGTCGGTGTAGGTGATGGTCACCTGGCCGTCGCCACCGCGCACGCCGGTCTCGAACGTGGTGCCCGCGGGACCGGTGCCTGACCCACCGCCGCCACCACCGATGGCGCCCGCACCGCCGGCGCCGCCGAAGAAGCCGCCGCCCCCGCCGCCACCGGAGCTGCTGCTGCCACCCACGCCGCCTTGCCCCGCGCCGCCGCGGATGGTGCCCGGGCCGGTCTGCGTGCCGGGGCGCCCGGCGTTGTCGCCGCCGCCGCCCGCCGCGCCGGTGAGACCGCCCCCGCCGCCACCCGCGGTGGGTGGCGTGCCGTACGGCGGGACCCCGGCACCACCGCCGGCCCCGCCCCCGCCGCCGGCAACGAGGAGCCGCTGTGCACCCGCGCCACCGGCGTCGCCGCCGCGCTTGATCTCCGACGCGCCGCCGCCGGGCGCGGCGTAGAAGATCTGGCCGCCACTGCCGTCCCCGCCGCCGTTGTAGCCCTGATGGGCGTCCCCGGAGCCGCCGACGATGACGACCAGCGTCTCGCCGGGACGCAGCGCGACCGGCACGCGTGCGTGCCCGCCCTTGCCGCCGGCCGCGGCCTGGTTGCCGCCGCCCGCGGCGCCGTAGGCGTCGAGGGTCGCGCACACGACCTGGGGCGGGACCTCGTAGAGCTCGGGCTTCCCGAGGAAGTCGAAGGTCACGACGTTGCGGAACGCGGGATCGCCCGGCGCCGGCTCGGCCTGCGCCCCGGCGGGAACACCGACAAGAGAGAGGATGAGTGCCGCGCCCAGCGCAACCCCCGTTGCCCCGATTCGTCGCATACGAGGTGATCGACGGCTCGTGATGCGCTCCTGAGGCCCAAATGCGGGCCTCAGGCGCGCATCGTCAGGGCGCAACGGGTGGGTTCCGAGCGGCTCACCGACGCCGTCGGCGTGTGTCGACACCGCACCCGAGGAGGATGAGAATGACGGTGGACGATCTGCGTCTCCAGGCGCGGCGAGAGCTGGAAGCGTTGGGTATCAGCATGGAATCTGCGGCGTTCCTCGTGCACGAT
Organism: uncultured Bifidobacteriaceae bacterium; assembly: GCA_964555735.1. Classification (GTDB taxonomy): domain Bacteria; phylum Actinomycetota; class Acidimicrobiia; order IMCC26256; family PALSA-555; genus CAZKTS01. The sequence goes on along the minus strand of CAZKTS010000286.1, from coordinate 15,835 downwards.
CGCCCGCCGGGCGGCTGGGGCTCCCTCGCCACGCACGATCAGCTGCGCGCCGAGGTCGCGGGTCTCGCGTCGGAGCTTCGGAGCGAGATGCGCGACCAGACTTGGCAGCTGGCCAAGCTCGTGGCCGGTGCGCAGGGGATCGTGGTGGTCGCGATCGCCGCGATCGGCGCCGTGCTCCGCTTCGCCTGACGCTCGCCCGGGCTGACCGTCAGGTCGCGTCGGGCGCGGGGGGCGCGGGCGGGCTCGGTGGTGTGGTGCCGGGTGGTGGCGACGGTGGCGGCGTGCCCGCGCTCATCGTGCCGGTCGACTGCATCGCCTGGTCCTGGAGTGCCTGCGCCTGGGTCTGGAGGTTCTTCAGGCTGCCCATGAGGCCGCCGCCCCCGTCACCGTCGCTCGACGATCCGCTCGTCTCGTTGGCGGCGGCGATCCAACGCCAGATGCCGACGCCGCTGATGCCGAGCCCCGCGAGCAGCGGGATGATGCCGAGGAGCACCTTCGGGTCGTCGGACGTCACGCACGTTGCCTGGAGCACCTCGGCTGTCGCGACCGGCGCCATCGAGTCGCACTCGGAGTCGTCGACCTCCTGTCCGGTCTCGATCGTGAGCACGATCGTGAGGATCAGCCCGGCGATGGCGAGCAGCCCGCCGGCGAAGGTCACGAAGATCCAGAAGCGCTTGGTCATCGGGGCAGTCAACCACCCCGACGGCCCGGGCGATAGGAAAGAAGTGGTGAAGACCGCTCAGACCGCGCCGACGTCGGGATCCTCGTCGGAGACGATGCGGCGGTTGCCGCGGTCGTTGCGCACGTAGGCCCACGCCCAGTTCACGAGCACGACGACGCGGTTGCGGAACCCGATGAGGAAGGCGAGGTGCAGCCCGAGCCAGCTGAACCACCCGACGGTCCCGCGGAAGCGGATCCCGAACGGGAGCTCGGCCACCGCGGAGCGCCGCCCGATCGTCGCCATGATCCCCTTGTCGACGTAGCGGAACGGCCGGGTGCGCCGGCCCGCCATCCGCCGGAGGAGGTGGTGCGCCGCGTAGCGCCCGGCCTGCATCGCCACCGGCGCGAGCTGCGGGTACGGCGTGCCGTCGGGCGCGGTGGCACCGGCGACATCGCCGATCGCGTACACCTCGGGATGCCCCGGCACGGTGAGGTCGTCGTTCACCACGAGCCCACCGCGCCGGGTCGTGGGGAGGCCGACGGCCGCGGCGAGCGGGCTGGGCTTCACGCCCGCGGCCCAGATCACGGTGTGTGCCGACAGCATGGTGCCGTCGTCGAGCGTGACGGCGTCGGCGGTGACCGACGTGATGGCCGTCCCGAGCCGCACCTCCACGCCGCGCTGCTCGAGCTCGCGCTTCGCCTCCTCACCCGAGGCCGGCGAGAACGCGCCGAGCAGGCGGCCGGTCATCTCGATCAGCACGACGCGCGCCCGCGACACCGGGAGCTGCTTGAAGTCGCGCGTCAGCACGTCGCGGAACAGCTCGCCGAGCGCGCCGCAGAGCTCGACGCCGGTAGGGCCACCACCGGCGACCACGAACGTGAGGCCGCCCCGGTCGATGAGCGACGGATCGGTGTGTGCCTCCTCGAAGCGCCGCAGCACGGTGCTGCGCGCCACGGTCGCGTCGGCGAGCGTCTTGAGGGGGATGGTGTGCTCGGCGACACCCGGGACCCCGAAGTCGCTGCTCACCGCGCCGGCGGCGATGATCAGCGTGTCGTAGGGGATCGGCCCGCCGTGGTCGACGAGCACCTCGCGCCGATCGACGTCGATGTCCTGCACGGTCGCCATCCGGTTCTCGACGTTGGGGGCCCGGCGGACGATCCCGCGCAGGTTGGGCGCGATGTCGTCGGGCGCCAGTGCCGACGTGGCCACCTGGTACAGCAGCGGCGCGAAGGTGTGGAAGTTGTTGCGGTCGACGATGGTGACGTCGACGGGTTCGTTCGCCAGCACCTTCGCCGCGCTGAGCCCCCCGAAGCCGCCGCCGACGATCACGACACGCGGCAGCGCACCTGCTCGCTCGTCACGGTCCACCCGACCAGGCTACGAGCGTGGTTCGCGGCCGAGTTCGGGCCGCAGCCACGTTCCTGTCGCGGCGGGTTCTTGTGCCTCCGAGCGCAGGAGGCGAACATGGCGGTCGACGAGATGCTGATCCGGGTCCGGCGGACCCTCGAGGAGACCTACGGCGTGGACGGCGCGGCGTACCTGATGGATCGCCCGAGCGGGGGCTGGGATGCCCTCGCGACCAAGGGCGACCTCGACCGGTTCGCGACCAAGGAGGACCTCGAGCTGTTCGAGCTCCGGTTCCGCACCGAGCTCCGGGCCGAGCTCCAGGCGATCACCCGCTGGTGCTCGACGCTCGTGATCTCCGCGCTCACGGTGTCGATCGCGGCGATGGCGGCGATCGGCGTCGCCCTCAGGTTCGCCTAGCCGCGGTCGCCGGTCGGGCCGGGCCCGTCGTCGTCCTCGAAGAAGTCGTCGCGCCGGGTGCGACGGTCGGCACGGCCCCGCTGGAGGTGCTGTGCCGCGTTGCGCGACGCGTACCGGAGCGCATGCCGCGCACCGGGGCCCGAAGCGTCCCAGTCGGCGATGTTGCCGCCCGCCACGCCGATCGACCCGCCGGCGGCGAACGAGTCCTGGTTGGCGCCGAGGAACGCGAACGTCCAGCCCTGCTCGCGACGCTCCTTGATGAGCGCGAACGCCTTGGTGCGCGTGCAGTCGGTGCTCGCGTTCTCGAGTCCGTCGGTGAAGATCACGACGAGCTGGTCGGCGGCCGCCTCGGGCCCGACGTTGGCGACGTGCTTGTCGGCCCGACCGATGAGCGCGGCGATGGCGTCGTAGAGCGGGGTGGCGGCCCGAGGATCGAAGCGGCGCGTCGCCCGCTCCTCGTCGACCTTCGCCAGGCGCATGCCGTCGAGCAGCACCTCGTGCGGGTCCTCACTGTCGAACTGCACGAGCGTGAGCCGGGCACGCGGGTCGGCCAGGCGCTGCTCGCGCACGAACTCCTGGAGGCCGAGCACGACGTCCTGGTAGAGGGCGCCCATCGATCCGGACCGATCGAGCAGGAACCAGATGTGTCCGGGGTGTTCCTGGGGTGCGCCGTTGGGCGCGTCGTTCGTCATGGCCCGAGTGTGCGACGGAGGTGGGACACGACGGCGACCGCCGACCGCCGAGCACGTGCGGAGTCCGTCGTGACGGCCTCCCCGCCCTTGCCACGTGCCCAGCGGCCGGCGGCGATCAGTCGTGATCGAGCGACGGCGCGCCGTCGTCGACCACTCGAGCGAGCTGGGCTCCGACGAACGCCAGCGTCTCGCGCACGTGCGCGAGCTGCTGCTCGACCGCGTCGAGCCGTCGGGCCAGGTCGTCGCCCTCAGATCTGTCGTGCTGCTCCACCGGTCCTCCGCCCGTTCCTCGCCGTGTCGTGATCCGCGTCCGAACGTACGGACGGGGTGGGACAATGGCGCCCGATGGCCCCCCGAGCGCGAGCGCCGCGCCCTCTGTCGCTGCCCGACGCCGTGCGCGCCGCGTACGACGGCCGGCTCACCCAGGCCGAGCTCGCCGATGCCGTCGGGGTGCGCCAGAACACGGTGAGCCGGTGGGCGACCGGCCGGCTCCGACCGACGCTCGAGGACCTCGCCAACATCGAGCAGGCCTGCGATCGGCCGCTCGGGTTCATCCTGCGCGCCGCCGGCTTCGTGGGCGATGCGGACGACCCCGAGGACGCCATCGCCGCCGACCCCCGGCTCGACGACGCCCGGCGCGAGCTCCTGCTCGGCGCGTACCGGATCGCGGTCGAGCAGTCGACGAAGGAGCGGAGCCGCCGCCGGCGCGACTGACCGGCGGTCGTCGTCTGGTCGTCCGCCCATCTGGCCATCTGTCCCAGGCCACCTCTATGCTCATCCCGGAAACGGATAAGCGTATCCGCATGAAGCGGACCGTGAGCGAGAGGGCGGAACATGGCGGACGATCGACCCTGCCCTCGGTCACGGCGTCGCCTCGGGTCGGTAGTTGTGCCACCGAACCCAGGAGGCGAACATGGCGATCGACGACGTGCGTATCCGAGCGCGCCAGCGACTCGAGGAGCTGATCGGCGTGGAGGAAGCGGCCTACGTGGTGTCCGACCGTCCACCGGGCGGCTGGGATGCACTCGTGACGAAGGAGCACCTCGGCCTCGAGGCCGCCGCGCTTCGCCACGAGATCACTGCGTCCCGTCACGAGGTGCTCGCCCGCCTCGAGACCGAGCTCCGGGCCCAGACCCGCTGGCTGGCGACGCTGGTCGTCTCGGCACTGGCAGTGGTCGTGGCCGCGACGGCGGCGATCGGCACCCTCTTGCGCTTCGCGTGATCATCCGCAGTCGGCGGACTCCTGCTGGGTCGTGGCCCGGGTGAGTAGCGTGTCCCGATGCGTTCACGACGTGCGCGACGGTCCCTCCGACGACTGACCGTCATCGGTGCTTCGGTGGCGGTCGCGCTCGTCGTTGCTGCACCGCTGGCGCACGCGGACACGGAGTCGTTCACGACGCCCGGCCCCGACGAGTTCGAGGTTCCCGCCGGCGTGTGCTCACTCAGCATCACGGTCAACGGCGCGCCGGGCGGCGACACACGTGCACGGCTCGGCGGCTCGGGTGGCCAGGTCCAGGGTGTGCTGGCGGTGACGCCGGGCGAGATCCTCGGGATCAACGTCGGCGGCGCCGGGGGCGACCCCACGGAGGCGGGACCCGCGCCGCAGCCCGGCGGTACGGGTGGCATCGGCGGCGGCGGGCCGGGCGGTACCGGCAACCTGCCGGGGAACATCGGGAGCAACGCCGCGCCCGGCGGTGGCGGCGGCGGCGCGTCCGACGTTCGACAGGCGGCGGGCGGCTCGGGCTGCGTGCCGTGCGCGGCGCCGGTCCCGCCGACGTCACCGGGCAGCAGCTTGGAGGAGCGAGTGATCGTCGCGGGTGGGGGCGGCGGTGCAGGGATGGGGTACACGTCCGGCATCGTGTTCGGCGGCGCCGGTGGTGGGACGAGCGGCGGGACGCCCGACGGCGACGGCGCGAACGCGATCACGGTTCCCGGCGGCGCGGGCGGAGGCACCGCGGGCGCGAACGGCGGCGCGGGCGGGACCGGCGGTGCTCTCCCGGGCACCGCGGGCGCGGCCAACCTCGGCGGCACCGGCGGTGCGAGCATCAACGAAGGCGCAGCCGGCGGCGGGGGCGGTGGTGGCGTCACGGGTGGCGGCGGCGGCGCGTCCGGCGACAACGGCTACGGCGCCAGCGGCGGTGGCGGCTCCAGCCTCATGGCTCCGCAGGTGACGAGCGTCGTGAACACGCCCGGCGGCGCACCGCGCGACGGCGACGGTTCGGTCATCATCAGCTTCGAGGCCACGGGCATCCCCTGCCCGGCGACCGCGGCCGCCGCGCTGGACCTCGCCCCGCGCTTCACCGGGTGATCGGCATGGACGAAGCGGCTTACGTGGTCTCTGACCGTCCGCCGGGCGGCTGGGATGCGCTGGTGACGAAGGATCATCTCGACCTGGAACTCGGCGCGCTGCGTCACGAGGTGTTGGGCGCACTGGAACGCGAGCTCCGCGCGCAGACCTGGCGGATGGCCGGTGCTCTCCTCGCCACGGTCACCGCAATGACCGCGATCCTCCGGCTCACCTGAGCCGCAGCGTCACCCAGACGCCGACGGCGCTCAGTCGATCCAGCTCCAGAACTCGACCTTGACGCCCGCGTCGGCGATCCGCTCGAAGGCGTCCGGGCGTTCGCCATCACGGAGCGACGCGGCGACGACCTCCACCAAGAGGTGGGGCGAGTGCACGCCGAGCGCCGCCATGGCCGCGGGGATGTCGGCGGCACGGACCCTGTGTTCCCACTCGTACTCGGTCATGCTCGCTCCGAAGGCGGCTGAGACACCGGCGCCCAGGTCGTGACCCGTCTCCACGAGGTCGCCACCGGCCAGGGAGACGGTGAGCTTGCGGCGATCGTCCGGCCCGAACTCGTCGCGCACGACCACGCTCGGCGCCGACCACTCAGTCGTCATCGCCCGGCCAGGGTTCGCCGCCCCACTCGTGGTCGCAGGACGGGCAGTGGTGGGTGGGGTTGCTCTGGTCGACAATGCAGCCGCCGAGGACGACCTCGCCACGCTCGGCCGCAGCGGCCAGCTCCGGTCCGGGCAGGCCGTAGACGATGTCGACGCCCGGGGTGCCACAGCGCGGGCACCGAGCCTCGTCGACGTCGTCGTTCACAGTCGGGCCAGCGCGGCGCGGAAGCCGGGGTTGGGGTCGGCGAGGTCGTGGCACTCGAGCAGCCGGTCGAGCGCTTCGGGGCCGGTGATGTCGAGGCGACGCGCCAGGTACGCCGCGGTGTACGCCGACGTGCGGCTCACCCCCGCCGCGCAGTGCACGAAGATGGTCTTCCCGTCGTCGCGCCACTCGGCGATCGTCGCCGCGGTGTCGCGCAGCGAGAAGAGCAGGTTGGGGTTCTGGCGCGGGTGGCTGGAGTCCACGACGAAGAGCTCGTGGCGTCGGTCGACGCCCGCGGGCACCGTCGTCCCCATGCGGCAGAGGCTGATCATGACGTCGGCTTCGACGGCGGCGGCCGACACCGCGTTGCCGAGCACGACGCCCGGATCGTCGGCGAGCGGCAGCTTCCACGGGTCGATGCGGTAGCGCGAGACGTAGTGCGGTGCGAGGTCCGGGCTGTCGGGCCATCCGAGCTCGTCGAGCGTGCCCCGGCGCGCGGAGCGCACCGCGAGGCGCACGAGGTCGTCGGCCTCGAGGCCGGGCCAGCCGTGGACGAGGGCGCGCCAGCGCAGCGGGATCGCGCTCGACCCCCAGCGCGCGCCGAGCAGGGATCCGGCGATCGCGGCGACGGTGTCGGTGTCGTGACCGATGCGGATCGCAGCGTGGAGTGCGCGTTGGAGGTGCTCGCACGGTTCGTGCTCGTCGTCCGACGGGATGGGCGTCTGGTAGATCGCGGCCCACGCGGCCTGGAAGGCGGTGACGACGAAGCCGTTCGGGGCGAACGTCGACGGCGGCTCGGTCTCCGCGGCCCGGATCCAGTCGGTCCAGCGGGATCGCGAGCCGGGCGGGAGGAGCTCGAGCCCGTCGCGCAGGCCGTCGAGTCGACGCTCGCGGACGGCGCGGTCGATCGCGATGCACCAGAGCGCGCAGGCCTCACCGGCGAGCGGGTCGGCGTGGGTGAGCGCGGAGATCTCGTGCGCGGCGCGGACGATGGCGTCGTCGTCGCCCAGGTGGGCGAGCGCGACCGGTGCCGTGCGCATCAAGCTGCCGTTGCCGGCCGAGCTGCGTGGGTTGCGCTCGAAGTGGGCGGCGGCGACGGCCGTCAGCGCCGAACCGGAGGACGCCGCGCCGAGCACGGCCCGGGTCTGATTCCCGACGTCGGCCGGCTCACTCGCGAGCCAACCGAGGAAGCGGTCGCCGACCGCCGCAGGGTCGAGCGTGCCGGTGGCCGTCTCCTGCGCGATGCAGACGGCCATCTGCGTATCGTCGGTCCACTCGCCCGGCGCCCAGTTGCCGAGCCCTCCGCCGATCATGGCGGCATCGCCGGCCGGCGGTGCGGCGAACTCGTATCCCGCGCCGAGGGCGTCACCGACCGCGAGACCGAGCAGCGCGCCTGCTGCCCGGTCGAGCGCCGGCGTGTCGAGGGCTGGCGTCACGCTGCTCCTTGGTCACCGCCGCGCAGATGTCCGTACCGAGAGCGGAACTCTACGGAGGTCGCGGCGTCGTTGCCCACGAGCGCGGCGGCGCGGGTTTCGTCGACGGACGTCATGTGGGAACCGTGTCACCGGGGTGGGGCACGCCCGTCTGGCGCCGACGCTTGTGCAGGTGATCGAAAGGGACGACCATGGCAATCGACGACGTGCGTATCCGGGCGCGCCAGCGCCTCGAGGAGCTGATCGGCGTGGACGAAGCGGCGTACGTGATCTCTGACCGGCCGGCGGGTGGCTGGGACGCCTTGGTGACAAAGGAGCACCTCGGTCTTGCGCTCGACGCGTTCCGTGGCGACATCGAGAAGGAGCTTCGACTCCAGACCTGGAGGTTCGCGACCGCGTTGCTGCTGACGATCAGCGTCATGACCGCGATCCTGCGGGTGACCTGAGTCGCCTCAATAACGCGCGAGCAGCCGCTGGGCGTGATCCCGCCGGAGCGCGGCCAGATCGGGGTCGAGCACTTCGGCGTCGGCGGGGAGGCACACCAGCAGGTGCTCGAGGCGGCGGTCGCCGATGACGGTGACGTCGAGCTCGACCCGGCCCTCGCCCAGGTCGGTCGGCTCCCCCAGGCGGTGCGGCGAGGGCAGGCTCTCGAGCGACGACGACGGCATGCGCACCCGCACCGTGCGATCCGACGCCGAGAGGTCGAACCACTCGGGGATCTCGACGTCGTCCGGCGGCTCGAACGCGGTCGAGCCCACGCGGGCGCTGAGCATGCGGTCGAGGCGGAACTGCTTGGTCGCGGAGTCCTCGACGTCCCGGGCGGTCAGGTACCAGTGGCCCCACTTGGACCAGAGCCGGTGCGGCAGCAGCTCGCGCCGGCGGGCGACGTCGTCGCGCTGCGCGAGGTACTCGACCTCCACCGAGCGGTGCGCGTCGATGGCCTCGCGCACCGGCGCCAGTGCATCGGGGACGTCGACGGGCAGGTAGAGCTCGCACGCCACGACGCCCCGCAGCTTCGTGACCGCACGGTCGAGGTGCGGGGTCGAGCCGCTGGCGATTGACTGCATCGTGACGCCGGACAGCAGCAGGCGCAGGGCGGTCGCCGGTGACGGCGGGCCCGACTCGAGGTCGCGCAACCAGTGGCCGGCGGTGAGCGAGACCACGTCGTTCTCGTCCAGGAGGAAGCAGTGCGACTTGCTGACCAGCTCGCCGTCCGCCGTGTAGTAGTCGACGTAGAGCGCGGCTTTCAGGACGTCGCGCAGCACGTCGCCCGGGACGTCGGCGAGCGCGGCGCACTCCTCGAGGGTGACCGCGCCGCGCTCCTCGACGAGGCCGAGGACGACCCGCAGCGCCTCGAACTCGCGGGCCTTGGCGAGCTTGGTCATCGCGCGGCCCCCGCGATCGCACTGAGGTGGTCGCGCAGCTGCGCCACGAGCTCCGGGGGATCGAGGACACGGGCGTGGTCCCGGTAGAAGAGGATGCGGTTGCGCGTCGACTCGTAGTGGCGCACGTCGAACGTGACCACGGGCTCGCCGTCCTCGACGCCGTCGACCTCACCGCCGAGGTCGGCGAGGAACGCCGGCAGGTGGTCACGGTCGACCCGCACCCGCGCGCGCAGGCGGGGATCGCGGCCCCAGGAGTTGGGATCGAAGTCGAAGGCGAGGGTGGCGTCGAACCACGGGCGGACCTCGAATGCGTTCGGCTCGCTCGCCCGCTCGAGGCCGCCGTCGTGCTCGATGCGGTCGAGGCGGTAGCGGCGCATCGCCTCGACCTCGGGATCCCAGCCGGCGACGTACCACCGGCCCTCCCAGGCGCCGAGCGCGTACGGCTCGAGGATGCGGTGCCGGCCCTCGTAGGGGATGCGGACGGCGCAGCGCGCGGTGATCGCGTCGCGCAGGTCGGCGACCAGGTCGTGGACCCGGAGCACGACGTGCGCGGTGGAGTCGTCGACGCTGCTCGCGAGCTGCCCCGGTGAGCCCTCGACGCCCTCGACGCCGACGGTGGCGGCCGCCGCGATCAACGCTCGTCGCTCGTCGCTGGTGAAGAACGCCGGCCGGAGCCGGTAGACGCGGTCGACCTCGTCGAACTCGGCGTCGATGCCCCAGGCTTTGCGCAGGTCGGTGACGTCGCGCTGCACGAGCTTGCGGATGGTCTCCCACTCGGGGCCGTCGCTGACCAGGACGCCGTCGTCGCCACGGGCTGCGTCGTGGTCGTAGCCGTCGACGTCGCGGGTGATGTCGTCCAGCGTTGCCCCCGAGCTGCCGCGCTGCTGGAGGTACGCCGCGAGGTTGAGCACGCGCTTCGTCGGTGTCGTCATCCGCCCTGCCCGAGTCTGATGGTCTGGCTTCATTGTGTTCGAAGTCACGCCGCAGGACTACTGGGTGGGTGGGACACGGAACTTGCTCGAACATCTGCCGCCAGGTCCTATGGTCGGGGTCTTCAGTAGGCGGCGGGAGCAGAACGAGCCATGGCGGGCCCTGGAACGTATCGAGAGTCAGACGGCGCGCCTGTGCCGATGAGCGATGCAAAGGCGGCGTGGGTTCCGCTCGCCCGCGAGATCCTGCTGCAGACGGCTCGCACGTATCACGCGTACGTAACGTACGGCGACCTTGCCGAAGCGCTACAGCGACAGTCTGGGGTACGAACCCGCCAGTTGATTCACTACTGGATTGGCGATGTCCTCGGACGGGTGTCTGCCGACTGTCACCGGCGTGGGGAGCCGATGCTGTCAGCGTTATGTGTTCGAAATGACGAGACTATCGGCGACGGTTATGGCGTCGCTGTAGTCGAAAGGTACGGCGGGATCGCACCCGACAACCTCGAACAGCACGCCGCAGAAGAGCGCTTGCGCTGCTACCGATTCTTCGGTGCCGATCTACCCCCCGGCGGAGGCGTGCCGGCCTTAACGCCGGGCGCGCAGGCAAAGCGCCGCGCTGCCAAGAAGAAGGCTCAGTCAGAGATGGCAACCCCGATTTGTCCCACCTGCAACCTGGCCCTCCCCAAGACGGGACAGTGCGACTTCTGTCAATAGAAGGTCGGGTGTGCGTGTGCCACGTTCACGCGTTTGAGCTGGACCCGACAATCGACGAGCTGCACGGCTGGATCGCTGACGTCGCTGCTATCAGGTGGCACTCGACACGGCGGCATGAGTCTTGCGCCAGTTAAGAGAGTGAAGGGCCGTCCTTTGATGCCCGACGATATGTTGCTCATGAACGTGGGCGAGTATGCCGCGGCCTTCTCGTGGTCGGTGGATAGAGACAGTGCTTGAGCCAAGAAGGTGAGTGCGTGATGGTCGATACCTTCGTCGTGACGTGGAACCCAGTCAGATGGTCCCCCGATGAGTTGGACTACGAGCATGACCTCCGGGCGTCGTTCCGCGGCGAGACTGTTCGTGGCCGGTGGAGCATGGGATCACGCAAGTCGGGCGTTGGCGTCGGCGATCGAGTGTTTCGACTGCGCCAACGTGAGAGCCGAGGGATAGTCGCTTCCGGATCCTTTGTGTCGGAGATCTTTGAAGACGAACACTGGGAAGACCCGAAGGAGACGGCGACCTACGCCGAGATTGCTTGGGATGTCATTCTCCCGCACGAGGAACGGCTTCCCGTCGAAGCCTTGAATGCCCGCGTAGCCGATGTCGTGTGGGACCGAATCCAAGGTTCGGGGGTTCTGTTGCCCGCAAAGGCCGCTCGTGAGGTCGAGAAAATGTGGAGCAGGCATCTCCAACGACTTGAGCGATCGCCGACATCGGGGCCCGATGACCTTGACTCCGACGGTACGTATCCGGAGGGTGCGATCCAGCGAACGCTCGTGAACCGCTTTGAGCGAGATCGAAATGCGCGTCGCGCGTGCATCGCTCACCATGGTCTCGACTGCGTGGTCTGCGGGTTCAACTTTGGTCGCGCGTATGGTCGGCTTGGTGAGGGGTTGATCCATGTGCACCACCTTCGTGAGCTCTCCTCTGTGGGGGAGGGCTACAGCGTCGACCCAATACGGGATCTGAGGCCGGTGTGCGCAAACTGTCATGTGCTCATCCATCGGAACCGCCCGGCAATGCGAATCGACGAAGTCAAGCGGTTGCTGGCGGCGACCGGCTAATTCGTCCCACGAATCGAGCGATGTGTTCGGACGTCGATGGTGCGCGCTAGGGAGTGATTCAACGTCGCGCCTACCAATGCCGCCGATCTCCGTTGACCTAAGGACTCTGCCGACTGTTCCTCTTCGGGTGACTGCCACATGAGTGGGTAGCGCTTAGAGTGCGTACCAGTAAGGGTGCGTTGGTAAGGCGGCTGCAGGAGGCGCGGAGTGATTCGTTCGGCACAGGTCTGGGCCCTACTTGAAGAGCGCCTTACGTCGGACGCCTCGCTGAGCCTTCGAGAGATCTATGACCTCGTCGAGACCTCGCTACCCCTGGACGACGGTGACCGGGCGGGGGTAACGGCGGCGTCTCGGTCACCGAGGTGGAAGCGGACGGTCCGGAATGCCATTCAACGGCGCAAGAGTTCCGGCGACTTGGTAGTCGACGCTGAGAATAGGTTCCGCCGAGGACCCGTTAGGGGCTGACGGTTGCCGGGAAAGGGCCAAAGGTGGAGATGAAGGTCGAGACCCCAGAGGCCGTTCTTCTGGTGGCCGATAGCGCGACTGCGCCCGAACTGTTGCCGGAGCACAAAGGAAGCGTCGCGTTGGTTGTTACGTCGCCTCCCTATCACAATGCGATTTCGTACGATTCGCACGCCGCCGACCCAACCGCGAACTATCGGCCGAGGCAGCACGTGGACTACCAGTCCGAGTACCTACCGCTCCTCGATCGAGTCTGGGACGCGTGTTCGACGATGCTTCGCCCAGGTGGACACCTCGCGGTGAACGTCGGGACGGTGCTTCAGGACGGCCACCACTTCCCTCTACCGCAGGACATCCTGCTTCGCCTTGTCGAGTCTGATGCCGGATGGGAGTTTGTCCGGTCGATCATCTGGAACAAGGTGACTGCGGGCGTAAAGCGCGCCGGTTCAGTAATTCGTCATCGTCTGCCTGGTTACTGGTATCCGAACATCCTCACCGAGCACATCATCGTAGTAAGGAAGCCGGGCCCGGCACTTGAGGTCGACCCGGGTATTCCTGAGGACTGGTGGCTCCCAACGTGGGACCTTGCACCCGTCCCGCCCGGACAAGTCGACCACCCAGCTCCATTTCCCGAGGATCTTCCACACCGTCTGATCAGAATGCTCTCGCGCGAAGGCGACGTCGTAATGGATCCCTTTCTTGGCGCCGGCGCGACTGCCAAGGCTGCTCTTGATCTTGGGCGGGTTCCGCTGGGCTTTGACCTTGAGTGCAAATACGTAGACCTCGCGAGGGCGCGTCTGCTCGATCGGACCACGGTGCGCCCATCGCAGCTCCGGGTCCGAGCCGTGCTGGCGCAAGACTTCACGCCGCGCCCGTCGCGCGGACGTACGCGCCATGGCGCGGGTCTCCAGGCTAGGAGGCGATGAGTGGCTGGTAGTGCTGGCCTTGTGTTCATCCGGCTCGACGTTGGGATGGACCGTCACATGATCGAGACGACGTGCAACCTCGCGGAGCGGGAGGTTGCCCCCGGGCGATACATGGCAGTGTGCTGGCGCGTGCCCCACGCGTGGATTCCGCAGCCGCCGGTTGAGGCGTGGGTGACGCACGCGATCTTGGGTCCGCTTGGATCGCCGGAGGGGGATGAGGAGCACGGAGGGTCAGAGTTCTTCGGGAATCTGGTCGTGCGCGGGTATCGAGATCCAGGCTTGGAGCCGTCAGCGACGTTGCACGTCTTGATGTTTAGGAAGCAGGGCGCACTTCCCTACAAGCGACGGAATGACCCATCCGCGCCGCTGGCGTCGGACCTGTTAGATGCAGTCGCGCCCGTCTTCACCAGAGATGTCTCGAACAACACATGGCACCTGCTCGACGACGACCTCGAGTATGCGGTCATGCAACGGCTCTCGACGCTGGTGCGCTGGTCCGACGAACCAGTTGTGGAATTCTCAGGGTCGGCGCGGATCGAGCGGTCGGGGCGGCTCGAGGCTGCCGAGCCCACGATGATTGGTGTCGCCGAACGGACGCCATATGAATGGCGATCGGCCAACGAGGCACAGCTCCTGCTGGCGCTCACTGTTGACCCTACGTGATGAAGAACTTGAGGCTTGCGCGGGTCGGGTCGTTGTTCGCCTGACATGAGGTTGAGAGTGGGCAGGTCGAGCACTGTGGTGCTTGATCCCAGCACCACTTGTCCGCGACCTCCATGAAGAAGTCATCGAGATGCACCGGTGTGAACTCCTTGCCGGTAGCGGCGCTCAGCGAGCGACAGAGTTCTGAGATCACCTCCTGCGGCAGCCAGCCGCGGCCGTGCTTCTTTCGCCCGAGCCACTCAACGGCCGACGGTCGCGAGGCGCGTGCGTAGCGACGAAAGTCTCGGACGGTCAGGAAGAACGATCCGGCGGGGATGGCATCTCCTTCAGGCAGCTCGATGTTCTCTAGGTTCGCGAGCATCCCTTGCTTGGTCCGAAGCAGTTTCGGTATGTCGAAGAACTCGTCCATAACGCCGCATCGCATGAGCACGCGACCAATCCGCTGGTCCATAGGGATTGACGTGTCCATCGCAGTCCAGGGACGCTGGGTCGGGGGAGTCAGGCGCAGAGTCCCGATCGCCCATTTCGCGAACAGGTCGGCGGCCTTGTCCCCTAGACACCAACCGAGCCCTACGAGCGGATCTTGTCGAAGTCTCCGGGCCATGCCGAGCGGTGATTCATCTGCAGGCCCGTCTTCGAACACGAGTTGGCTCAGACCCCCGGGCCTCGCACGGGCCAGGAGGAGGGCAGGAAAGAACCGTGCGCTGACGAACCAATGTGCTTGCTTTCCACCTCGCATGCCGTCGACGTTGAAAGGGGTGTATGAGCCAGCCGAGCGCCTCGCGCTCTGGTTCGCCCAGAGTTCGGAACGCTCAGCGACAACCCATTGTCGCCTGCCATCTGCGATGCGGATGACGTCCGCATAACGCGCGACGAAGTCTTCCGGGCGATGCAGAAGGTAGATCCCCGCTGCGTAGCAGTCCTCAAGCAGAGCGCGGTGCCACATCTCTACGCCGTGAACGTCGCTCCCTTGATCGACGATCGCCCGTGTCAGCAGGTAGCGGAGAAGCAACTCGCGCTTCGGCGTGGAATCGATGGTTGTTGGTTCATCAAGCCGTTGTGCCCAGTCAGCGCTCGTTGGGTCATCATCTGGCAAGCCGAGCCCCTGCGGCAGGTCCGCCAACACTGGATGAATAGGAAGTTGCGATGCTTGCTCGAATGAACGCTGGGTATACGGAGCGAAGACCCCAGTCGCTGCCCACTCGCGGTCCGGTGTCACAGTCAGAGCACAATGCCGTTGGTGAAACGGATCTCGCTACGACTCGTGATCGCATGGCTAAAGATCTCGTGCTCCACCGAAAAGTCGTCGAAGGCTCCGGGCAGGATTCGGTCCGGGTACTCTCGTGTAACCATTCCAGTGACCTGATTCGTTACTTCGCCCGGCATCTCGATCTTCCACCCCATCGTGTCGCTGACAAACGATCCAACCGACTGCAGCCGTTTGAGGGACGTCGACTGCTTGATGTTGGTCTGAAACTGAACACCCTGATGTCCGCAAAGCCCATACCATTCGTCCGGTATTCGGCGTTGCTTCATCTGTGACGTCCGGGGGTTTACTCCGAGGCTCAACAGGATGCTCGTCAAGTCGCGGTGACGGTCGAGGGCACCGGCCTGGTCCTGAATCCCAGATCCCAGATCCTCAAGCAGCTGCGACTGCAGAGCCATGAGCTGGATCCACTGTTCGCAGTTTTCCGGGTAGTTGATCGACGTCGACCAAGTGCCATCCGCGTGCGCGAGCAGGTGATAGCCCAAAGTCCCGGCGGTTGGTTCGGGAACGTCGAGCAAGTCGCGGAGGAGGTGCACTGTCCCGAACGGATACTTGTCTCTTTTCGGCCCCCCACCGCGGAAGGAGTCGCTGAATGCCTGCTTGAAATGCAGGTTCGGGTTGAACGAGATCGAGTGACGTCGGGGGAGGCGATCATTTGGGGAGTGCAGCACCAGGTGCTGCCCGATGCAGCGCACTCCGGGCGCGCTGATGTCGTGATCTAGCCAGAGCGCCTCGGCTGCCTCCGCACTCGTCGTTCCGTCAAACAGGA
>CAZKTS010000285.1:0-14992 GCA_964555735.1 uncultured Bifidobacteriaceae bacterium | reverse complement strand
CGATCGCTCGACGAGTACTTCGCGTGGATCGCCGAGCAACGGGGGATCGCGCCCGACGACGTCGCCGACGAGATCGCGGCGCAGAACCCGCTCCACCACCTGGCCTGGCCCGAGGAGATCGCGCCGGCGGTGCTCTTCTTCGCCAGCAACCTCAGCCGGGTCATCACCGGCCAGACCCTCGACGTCAACTGCGGCCGCACCATGTCTTGATGCGTGGTGCGCGTCGCTCGAGCAGCAGGAGACAGGACCACACATGTTGTTGAAGGACAAGACGGCGATCGTGTCGGGCGTCGGGCCGGGTCTCGGCAAGGAGATCGCGCTCGCGTTCGCGCGTGAAGGCGCCGATGTCGCGCTCGGTGCCCGCACCGAGTCGTACCTCCAGGAGGTGCAGGCCGAGATCGAGGCGCTCGGGCGCAAGGCGGTCTACGCCCGCACCGACATCACCGACGCCGAGGCGTGCACGCGCCTCGCGAAGCTGGCGGCCGACGAGCTCGGTGGCACCGATGTGCTCGTGCACAACGCGTTCGCCCCCGACACGTTCCAGCTCTTCGAAGACGTCGATCTGTCGTCGTGGCGCCACATCATGGACGTCAACCTCTTCGGCAGCCTCCAGCTCACCCAGGCCGTGCTCCCGACGATGAAGGCGCAGGGGAGCGGGTCGATCATCTTCGTGAACTCGATGATCCAGCGGAAGGTGCTGCCGCTGCAGGGCGGGTACGCGACGTCGAAGGGTGCGCTGCTGACGGCCGCGCAGGTGCTCGCGAAGGAGCTCGGCCCCCACAAGATCCGGGTGAACTCGATCGTGCCGGGCTGGATGTGGGGCCCGTCGGTCGAGATGTACTTCCAGATGATGGAGGCGCAGACCGGCAAGTCGCCCCAGGAGAGCTACGACGAGATCGCCAAGGAGATCCCGCTCGGGGAGATCCCGCCCGACGACGACTGCGCCAACGCGGCGGTGTTCTTCGCGTCGGACCTGTCGTCGGTCATCACCGGTCAGGCGCTCGACGTCAACGGCGGCGAGGTCTTCCACTAGCCATGACGATCGCGGCGGCCGAGTCCGCCCTCGACGCGTACGCCGCCGAGCTCGGCGCGGCGATCGGTGCCGATGGCCCCGCGCTGCTACGTGAGCGCAGCGCGCTCCTCGGCGTTGCACCCGACGGCCGCGTCTCGGCCGGGGGCTCCTGCCGGCTGCTGCGCGCGGCCGACGGGCGCTGGGTCGCGATCAACCTCGCTCGCCGCACCGACACCGAGCTCCTCGCCGCGTGGATGGGGCGCGAGTGGGACGGGCCGCCCTGGGATGCGATCCAGGAAGCACTCACGACAATGACCGCCGAGGACGCCGTGGCGCGGGCCCAGCTGCTCGGCATGCCGGCCGCGGTGGCGGTCGAGGGCACGACCGTCTCGCCCACCCTCCGTGAGATCCCCGTGACACCGGTCGCTCCCACGTCGCTCGACGGTGTACGGGTCCTCGACCTGTCCGCGATGTGGGCCGGACCACTGTGTGCGCGGCTGCTCGGTGGGCTCGGTGCCACGGTCACCAAGGTCGAGCTCCACGGACGGCCCGACGGCGCGCGCGGTGGTCCACCCGCGTTCTGGCGCGCGCTCAACGGCGCGAAGCGGGAGGCGACGGTCGACCGCCCCGCCGACCTCGGACCGTGGCTCGACGCAACCGACATCGTCGTCACCTCCGCGCGTCCGCGCGCGCTCGAGCAGCTCCCGCTCGACCTCGAACGCCGCGTCGACGCCGGCCTCGTCTGGGTCGCGGTCACCGGGTACGGCCTCGCCGGGCCATGGCGTGACCGCGTCGCGTTCGGTGACGATGCGGCCGTGGCCGGCGGCCTCGCCGTCGCCGGCGGCAGCCCGCAGGAACCGGTCTTCGTCGGCGACGCCCCGGCCGACCCGCTCGGCGGCCTCGTCGCCGCCAACGGTGCGGTGGCTGCGCTCGCGGCCGGCGGCGGCACGATCGTCGACGTCGCGCTCCGCGACGTCGTCGCGGAGTCACTCACTCGTCGGTACCATCGTCACGACCAACAGGAGGTTGCGTGATGTCGCGGTTGAACCTTCCCCCCACGCCCGAGGGCCAGGACGAGCTCCCCGAGATCGTCCGGGTCTGGGGCCTGCGGCCCGACATGGGTCAGGCGGTGCAGCAGCTCTCCTACGCCGTGTACTCGCAGAGTGAGCTCCCGGCGCGCGTGCGGGAGGCGGCGCGCATGAAGATCGCGCGGATCAACCAGTGCTCGGTCTGCATGGGCTGGCGGATCCCCGAGCTCGCGGAGCAAGGCGTCGACGAGGAGCTGTACGCGCACGTCGACGATCCCACCCACCCCCAATACTCGGCGCAGGAGCGGCTGGCCATCGAGTACGCCGAGAAGTTCGCGCTCGACCACATGTCGCTCGACGACGACTTCTTCTCGCGGCTGCGCGAGCACTTCACCGACGCCGAGATCCTCGACCTCGGCATCTGCGTCGGCAACTGGGTCGCCTTCGGGCGCCTGACGATGGTCCTCGACCTCGACGAGGCCTGCGCCGTCCGTCCCCGCGCGACCGCCTGAGGTCGGCGGCCGTGAGCCCGGCGACGCTCGACGTCGACCTGTTCGACCTCGCGGGGTTCGCCGACGGCCCGCCCCACGACCTCTTCGCGCGTCTGCGTGCCGAGGCTCCCGTCTGCTTCCTCCCCGAGCCCGACGGCCCGGGGTTCTGGGGCGTGTTCGGGTACGACGACGTGTGCGAGGTGTCCCGACACCCGCAGACGTTCGGGTCGCACCCGTCGACGTTCATCAAGGACAACCCGGGGGGCGACGGCGGTGCCGGCGAGCTGATGCTCAACCAGGACCCGCCGCGCCACACCCAGCTGCGCAAGCTGGTCAACAAGGGCTTCACGCCCCGTCAGATCAACGCGCTCGAGCCGCGGGTGCGGGAGATGGTGGTGCGCATCCTGGACGAGGCCGCCGCGAGGGGGCGCTTCGACCTCGTCAGTGACGTTGCGGTCGAGGTGCCGCTCCAGGTGATCGCCGAGCTCGTCGGCGTGCCGGTGGAGGAGCGCCACCAGGTCTTCGCGTGGACCGAGACGATGATGAGCCTGGACGATCCCGAGGACGGCGGGACCATCGAGGACGCGCACCGCGCGATGGGTGAGATGTTCGCCTACGCGGATCGACTGGCCGCCGAGCGCGCCGACGGCGACGGCACCGATCTGTTGAGCGTGCTCCTGCGCGCGGAGGTCGACGGCGCGCGGCTGTCGCCCATGGACGTGGACCTGTTCTTCATGCTGCTGATGAACGCCGGCAGTGAGACCACGCGGAACCTGATCACCGGAGGCACGCTGACGCTCTTCCAGCACCCCGACGAGCGCGCCCGGCTCGCCGCCGATCCCGCGCTCTTGCCGAGCGCGATCGAGGAGATGCTGCGCTGGGTGACGCCGGTCATGCACTTCCGCCGCACCGCGCGCGCCGACACCGAGCTCGGCGGACAGCAGATCCGCGAGGGCGACAAGGTCGTGATGTGGTACTCGTCGGCGAACCGCGACGAGGCGCACTTCCCGGACGCAGACACCTTCGACGTGGGCCGCACGCCCAACGAGCACCTCGCGTTCGGCGCCGGCGGCCCGCACTTCTGCCTCGGTGCGAGCCTCGCCCGCCTCGAGGCTCGCATCATGTTCGAGGAGCTCGCCGCTCGCATGCCGGGGCTCGAGCCCGACGGCGAGCCCCGACGCCTCGGCTCCAACTTCATCAACGGCATCAAGTCGCTGCCCGTGCGCGTCACGTGAGCGCCCTGTCGGGCCGCCACATCGTGGTCACCGGCGCGGCTACGCCGCTCGGCGGCGGGCTGGCGAGCGCGATCGCGGCGGCGGGCGCCGTCGTGAGCGAGCTGCCCGACGACGTGCTGGGCGAGCGGGACCGGGTCGAAGACGCGTTCCGCGCCGCCGTCGATCGCAACGGTCCGGTCGCCGGGGTGGTGCACGCGGCGATGCCCGCGGTCGCGTACGAGCAGATCGACCTCGTGGACGTCGACGACGAGCGTTGGGAGGCCGTATGGGAGGGCACCATGCGCTCGACGCTGGCGGTCCTCCAGGTCGCGTTCGGTCACCTGCGCGATGCGGGTGGCGCGATCGTGCTCGTCACGCCCACGATCTCGATGTCGGGGGCGGCGCGTCTCGTGCCGTACACGGCCGCGGTCGAGGGTCAACGGCTGCTCGCGAAGTCGGCGGCCCGGCAGTGGGGGCCCGACGGGGTCCGGGTCAACTGCCTCGCCCCCGCGCCCGAGCACGTGCCCATCGGTGTCGATTCGATGACCGTGTCGCTCGCACCACCG
Organism: uncultured Bifidobacteriaceae bacterium; assembly: GCA_964555735.1. Taxonomy (GTDB): domain Bacteria; phylum Actinomycetota; class Acidimicrobiia; order IMCC26256; family PALSA-555; genus CAZKTS01. The sequence continues at coordinate 10,681 of CAZKTS010000285.1, read as the reverse complement.
GCGCTCGGCGGTCCTGGTGACGCCGGGACCGACGTCGGTCCGGTCGCGGTGTGGCTCGTCGGTGACGAGTCGCGGTTCGTCACCGGGGTCACCGTGTGCGCCGACGGCGGCGTCTGGATGGCACCGTGAGCGCAAAGGGTGGGGGTCGCCTGTCGGACCGGACCGTCGTCGTCACCGGTGCCGGCCAAGGGGTCGGCGAAGGGATCGCGCGGGCGTGTGCGGCCGAAGGTGCCAACGTCGTCATCGCCGCGCGTCGCGCCGAGACCGGCGACCCGGTCGCCGCGTCGATCCGTGCCGACGGCGGCGAGGCCGTCTGCATCGTCACCGACGTGACCGACCGCGCTTCGATGGCCGCCTGCGTGGACCAGACCGTCGCTCGGTACGGCACGCTCGAGGTGATGGTTCACAACGCCTACCGCGGTGCGTCCCCGCACCGCCTCGAGGACGTCGACCACGAGCTCTGGGATCGCAACTCGCGCACCGCGGTGTGGGGCTCGTACTACAGCGCGGTGCTCGCCCATCCCCACCTCCGCGCGGCGGGGGCGAAGGGCCGCCTGATCCTGATCACCTCGCCATCGGGCGTCGAGGGCAGCGTCAACATCCCGATCTACTCGCCGGTGAAGGCGGCGCAGCGCGCGATCGCGAAGAGCCTGTCTCGGGAGTGGGGTCCCGACGGCATCACCGTCAACTGCATCGCGCCCGTCGCGGCCAGCCCGGCCTTGGTCGGCGCGTTCGAGCAGAACCCGGTGCTGCAGGAACGGGTGGAAGCACGCACCGCCCTGCGCCGCATCGGTGATCCCCAGCACGACATCGGCACGGTCGCCGTGTTCCTCGCCGGCGACGACGGCGGCTACGTGACCGGCCAGACGATCGTCTGCGACGGCGGCAGCTTCATGGGGCTGTAGCGATGACCTGGCTGCCCGATCCGGCCCCCGGCGAGACCACGCTCGACCAGACCCTCGGCCTGCGTCCCGACCTCGCGGGCCCGTACCGCGAGTTCATCGGGATCTTCTGGCGCGACCGGCTCGTGGAGCCTGTCGTGCTCGAGCTGTGCCGGCTCCGGGTCGCACAGCTGCTCGGCTGCGCGCCCGAGCTGGACGTCCGCACGCCAGAGGCGACCGCGGCCGGGCTGACCGACGAGCAGGTCGCGCAGCTGTCGTCGTGGCCGTCCGCCGGCTGCTTCGACGCCGCACAACGCGCCGCGCTGGCGTTCGCCGAGCAGTTCGTGATCGACCCGCACGGCATCGCCGGACCGATCCGCGACGAGCTGCGCGCGCACTTCGCGCTGCCGGAGGTCGTCGCGCTCACCGAGGCGCTCGCGCTGTTCGACGGCTTCCAACGCCTCCAGCTCGTCCTCGGCGACGGCTGAGCACGCGAACGAGCCGTCGTCGACGAGGGGCAGCTCGCCGACGACGGCCCGGATCGCGGCCGGTGACCGAGGGGATCACCGGCACACTGCAGGTCGAGATGGTCAGCGCACCGTGACCGGCGTCCCGAGCGGCAGGTTCGTGGCGAGCTGCGCGATCACCTCGTTCGGCACCCGCACGCAGCCGTGTGAGACGGCCTGGCCGATGCTCGACGGGTCGGCGGTGCCGTGCACGCCGATCTGCCCGTCGCCGCCGCCGAACTCGGACAGCGTGTCGGAGTGGGCCGACAGCCCGATGGCGAAGGGTCCGTAGCCGCCGCTGTCGGGCGTGTCGAGCAGATCGGTCACGTAGAACCGGCCGGTCGGTGTCGGGGTCTCGGGCGCACCGGTCGCGATCGGTGTCGTGAGGACCACCTCGCCGCCCCGACGCCAGGTGAGCGTCCGGCTGGTGAGATCGACGTCGACCGTGTCGGTGACCCGCCGGAGCTCGACGTCGGCGGCGCGGATCCATCCGGTCGACTGGTTGGGTCGCTCGGGAAGCAGGACCTTGGCCCACGCCCCCTTGCGCTTCTCGACGAGCACGACGCGGGTCGTGCCGAACTCGGTCGTCGCGGGGAGCGTCGCCACGGGGGCGGCGTCGCCGCGCGCGGCGTACACCGCGAGCTCGGTCGTCGTGCGGGCGGTGAGCCGACCGCGCTCGGGGGCGGCGTCGGCGTGAGGCGCGACGGCGACGGCGCCGGCGAGCAGCGTCAGGGCGACGGTGATCGCCACGAGCGCGCGTCGGAACGGTCCGGGGGTGCTGATGAGGGTGGTGGCTCGGGTCGGTGTGCGGGCGGTGCGCATGATCAGGGGCTCCTCTCGCCGCGACGTGGGGCCGGGTCCCTCCCGTCGGGAGGTCGCCGGCCCCACTGCTGCGGCCATCAACCGGTGAAGTTGGCGTCAGCCACGACGGGCTGGTCGGCCGGGTGGTCCGTCGGCGGGTCGACCTGCTGGCCGTTGGTGAAGCCGAGGTCGTCGTCGTTCCACGGGGTCGGGTCGCCGCCGCAGCCGTGCGTGCACGGGCGGGGGATGCCGATCGGGAGGTCGCCGGCGCCCGCCGGCGCGGCCGCCAGGCCGAAGCTGGCCTCCAGGGTGGCGGCGCCGACCGTGGCGAGGATCCGGTGCTTCATGCTCATGTCGTTGCTCCTTGCTCGTGCGGCCCGACGGGGTGTCGTGCCGTTCGAGACCGCCTGACACACCACCCGCCGGTCGCTTACAGCCCTCCGGTCGCGCTCGCTCGGCGGGCGGGTACCGCTCTCTGGTCGCGCTCGCTCGGCGGGCGGGTACCGCCCGCCGTCCCCTTCGGGGCCGCTCGGCTGCTCCGGCGCAGTTGCGCGGCGCGAGTCAGCGGGTTGTCCGCCGGTAAGCACTCGGCGTCCCGTGTGTCAGGCCGGTCCACAGCCCGATGACGGGCCGCACCAGCAGGAGCAGGAGTGGACCAGAATGCGCGCATCAGCCCCCCGGACACCCAGGACGACGAGCGCGACGCGGCCCGTCGCGAGGCGGCCCGCATCGACGCCGCGCTCGTCGAGCGCGCCCGCGGTGACGACCCCGACGCGTTCGGCGAGCTCTACGACCGGTGGTTCGATCGGGTCCACGACCTCGCCTTCCGCATCACACGCGACTCGTCGGTCGCTCCGGAGGTCGCGCAGGACGTCTTCGTCGCCGCGTGGCAAGGCATCGGCAGCCTGGACCGTCCGGAGTCCTTCGGCGGGTGGCTCCTTCGGATCACCCGCAACACCGCGCTCAACCGCCGCCGCAAGGAGCTCCGCTCCTCGCCCCGCGACACGGAGGGCATGGCGGTGATCGAGGCGACCAAGACAGCGGACGCCGGCGCGCCGGTGGGCTTCCGGGTGGAGGACCGCACGGTCGACGCCGCGGATCCCCAGCGAGCCGTCGAGGACGCCGAGCTCGTGGCCCTGGTCTGGGAGTCGGCCGAAGCGCTCGGCGAGCGCGACGCCGAGGTCCTCGACCTGACCCTGCGGCACGGGCTGACGCCGGCCGAGGTCGGCGACGTGATCGGCGTCAACCGCAACGCCGCGAACCAGACCGTTCACCGCGTGCGCGGTCGCCTCAAGGGTGCGGTGGAGGCGCGCGTCCTGTGGCGCGGCGGCGAGCCCGTCTGCGGCGACCTTGCCGATGCGCTGGACGCGGCGGGCGTGCGGCACTTCGGGTCCGACGCGGTGCGCGTCGCGACGATTCATGCCGAGTCGTGCGCGCAGTGCGCGAAGCGGCGCCAGCTGAAGCTGGAGCCGAGCGCGCTGTTCGCGGCCACGCCGTTCGTCGCCGCGCCCCTGCTGAAGTCGAAGATCGCCCACGCGCTCTCCGAGCAGGGTGTGCCGATGGGCGACGTGCCCCCGCCGTCCGATCCGCTCGATGACCCCGCTGGTGGTTCGGACGGCGCGGGTGGTCGGCACCGGTGGCGCGCGCGCATGGTCGCGGCGATCGGTGTGGTGGTGCTCGTCTTGGCCGCCGTCGGTGTGCTCTTCGCCGAGGGCATCGAGGAGGTCACGGGCGGCGGGGAGGAGCGGAGCGAGCGCGCCACCGAGACGCGGCGCACCACCACGACGAGCGCGGCGCCGGTGACGACCGCGCCGCCGGTGACCGTGCCGACGACCGTGGCCACCGTGCCGCCGCCGCCACCGCCACCCCCGCCGCCGATCACGGTGGCGCTCTCCATCACGCCGTCCTCGGCCGCCGGCTCCACGGTCATCCAGCCCGTCCTGAGCTGGAGCTCGGGCAACGCCTCGGCGGTCCAGGTGACCGGGCCCGGCATCGTCTCGGGGGCGCTCACCGGGAGTGCGTCGGTCTGCCCCGGAACCCCGGCAGGTCCTGCGTGCGTCATCCCGGGTCCCCGGCCGCGTTCGTTCACGTACACGATCCGGGCCTTCGACGCGAACAACGTGCTGGCGGCCGAGCAGTCGGTCACGTTCACCGTCACCGCCTGAGCGCGGCTCCGATCGTGGGTACGCTCGGCCGATGGCGGACGACGCGATCTCGGGGAGCGTGCTGGCCGAGCAGCCGGACGCGCTCATGCGCTTCCTCGAGCTCTACGGCACGCTGTGGAGCCACGGCGAGCTGCCGCAGTCGGTGAAGGAGGTCGCCCGGCTGCGCAACGCGCGCACCACCGACTGCGCCTACTGCCGCAACGTCCGGTTCGCCGGTGCTCGGGAAGAGGGGCTCACCGAGGATCGCGTGGCGTGCATCACCGACGACTTCGAGGCCGCCGACGCGCTCGACGAGCGCGAGAAGGCCGCCATCCGATTCACCGACACCTTCCTCCGGACGCCGGGTGAGCTCGGCGCCGACCAGCGACGCGAGCTGCTCGACCACTTCACGCCGTCGGAGGTCGTCGAGCTCGCCACGGGCGTCGCCCTGTTCATGGGGTTCTCGAAGATCGCGGTCGCACTCGGGCCGCCGCCCGAGATGGACACGCTCGTGGTGCCCACGCCGGACTGGCCGCCGTCCTGACCCGACCCGCCGCCCCTCAGCCGTAGAGGGTGCGGAGGGCGTCCATCGCATCGGCCACGACGGCGGCGTCGGACTGCGGGGTGAGTGACCTCGCGTAGCTCCCGGCGTTGAACCCGATGAGCACGGGCTCGCCGGTGAGGTGCGAGAGGTCGTACCACTCGTTCCAGCGGCCGGTGACCTCCGAGATGTGGTCGATGACGTCGACGTCGCGGTCCCAGAAGACGCGGGGGAACCGGAGCCACAGCTTGTCGAGCAGGCCCATGCCGATGCGATCGACCGCGCGGCGCATGCGCTCGGGCAGCGGCGGGGAGAACGTGACCGTGCCGGCCTGCACGACACCGAGCGGCAGGGTGACGACCGCGCGGGTCGCTTCCTCGACGCCGCCGGCATGACGCACGCGCACACGGTCAGCGCTGCGTTCGATCTCGTGCACCGACGCGCCGAGGCGGACGTTCAGGCCGTCGGCGAGGACGCGGGGGAGCCATTCGTAGCCGGTCTCCGGGAAGACGACGTCGGGGCCGGCGAAGCCGCTTCCGGCGTCCCACCAGAAGAGCGAGAGCTGGTCGAGGTCGGCCGCGTACTCCTGCTCGATCTCGACGTTGAGCACGTGGTCGAGGGCGCGACGCCGTTCGACGGTCCATGCATCGTCCTGGGGGATCACCCGCGCGATCGCCGCGCCGAGCGAGATGTCGTCGTCGAGCGACTCGCGCGGGCCCTCGACCTCACGCAGCACGCGGTCGTAGTCGGCGTACATCGCCTCGACGTGGCGGTCGCTGACCACCGCGCCGTCGACGCCGCGGACGACACCCCGGTCGTAGTCGGTGGCCGCCGTCGGGATGTCGTGCTCGCGGGCGAGGCGGGCGACGGGGTTGCCGGTGACGCCGTGGATCCAGCTCGCCCCGAGGTCGGTCGGGATGCCGAGGCGGTGCTCCGTGACGACGCGGCCGCCGATGCGGTCGCGTGCCTCGACGACGATGACGGCGGTGCCGGCGTCGTGGAGCCGGCGCGCCGCGGTCAACCCGGAGACGTCGGCACCCACGACGACCACCGAGTCCCCGGGCCGGGCGAGGGCCAGGATCTCGTCGGCGGCCCGGCGTCCGGAGAGGAGCGCACCGTGGACCGTCGCCGCGTACGCGGCCGAGGTCGCCTCACCGGCGAAGAAGAGCTGCTCGTCCACCGGCTCGGCGAGCGCACGGCGGTCGTCGCTGCTCGCGCCGACGGCGAGGTACGAGTACGAGCCGAGCGCGAACGGGTCCGCCGCCCACCGCGTGCGGATCGCACCCGTGGGCTCGGGGATGCCGCGACGGCCCTGGGTCGTGGTCACACGAACGCTCGGCGCCGCGACCGTGGACATCGCCACTGCGGCCGAGGCCGCGAGGAAGGCTCGCCGGGTGGGGCGGTGCGTCACGCCTCCGACAGGTCGGCGCGCACCTGACGGCGCAGGATCTTGCCGGTCGCGGTCTGCGGGAGCTCGTCGCGCACGAGGACGATTTCGGGTGCCTTGAGGGAACCGAGCTGCTCGCGTGCCCAGGCGCGCAGCTCGTCGGGGTCGACCGACGCTCCGGACCGCGCCGACACCATGACCGCGACGCGCTCGCCCCACTCCTCGTCGGGCAACCCGACGGCCGCGCACCCACCGACCGCGGGGTGGCGCAAGAGGGCGTCCTCGATCTCGGCCGCGGCGATGTTCTCGCCGCCGCGGATGATCGTGTCGTCGCCCCGGCCCTCCACGAACAGGTAGCCCGCGTCGTCGACGTGGCCTCGGTCGCCGGTGTGCAGCCACCCGTCGTGGTCGCGCTGGGAGCCTGCGCCCATGTACTCGCCGGAGACCTGCGCGCCCCGGATCTGGATCTCGCCGCTCTCGCCGGCACCCAACGCGCTCCCGTCGTCGCCGACGACGCGCACCTCGATGCCGGGCACCGGCTGACCGACCGACGCCAGCCGCGCCGTCGCAGCCTCGTCGCCGTCGAGCGCGGCGCGGTGGTCGTCGGGGCCGAGGACGCAGACGGTGCTGCTCGTCTCGGTGAGGCCGTACGCGTTCACGAACCCCGTCTCGGGGAGCAGGCGCAGGGCCCGCTCGAGCACCGGGGCGGGCATGCGGGCGCCGCCGTAGGCGAGATGTCGGAGCGTCAGCGGGCGCGCGGAGGGATCGGCGTCGAGGACCGCGACGATGCGGGCGAGCATCGTGGGGACGACGAACGCGTGCGTGATCTGCTCGTCGCGCGCCGTCGTGAGCCACTGCTCGGCGTCGAAGCGGGGGAGCGGGACGACACGACGCCCCGCGTAGGTGGAGCTGAGGATCGCGGTGACCCCCGCGATGTGGAACGGCGGGACGGCGAGTAGCACGGCTTCGTCCTCGGCCGCGGACGCGAACTCCACCGTGTTGAGCTGGTAGGCGAGGAGCTGGTCGTGCTCGAGCACCGCGGCCTTGGGCGCCGCCGACGTGCCGCTCGTGAAGAGGAGGACGGCCGGACGGGTGGGCTCATCGGGGAACGAGGCCTCGGACGCGAGCGGGAACCCGAGCCAGCCGTCGTCGGCGACGTCCGCGGGGCGCAAGCGGTGCAACAGCTCGCGCCGGGCGTCTTCGGGCAGGCGGAAGTTGATCGGCGCGTAGGCCGCACCGGCCCAGGCGGCACCGAAGAGCGCCGCGGGCACGAGCGGCGACGACTCCGCGAGCAGGGCGACGGTGTGGACCTCGCTGGCGCGCACGTGCGCGCCGATCGCCCGGGCGTGCCTGCGCAGCGCTTCGTAGGTGAGGCCGTCGGTCCGGCTGCCGAACGCGATGCGGTCACCGATGCCGTCGGCAGCCATGTCGAGGAGCATGGCGATGTTCACGCGCGCGACTCCGAGATCTCGTCGAGACGCTCGTCCAGTCGGTCCGGCACGACGAGCTCGTCGACCAGGCCCCACGAGCGGGCGGTGGCGGCCGGGATCGTACCGTCGAGGAGCAGCAGGGCGAGCAGTCGCGACCGCCCGACGCGGCGTGTGATCGACACCGTCCCGCCGGCACCCGGCACGAGGCCGAGCGAGAGCTCCGGGAGGCCGAAGCGGGCATCGGTCGTCGCGACGACGTGGCTCGCGAACGCGGGGAGCTCGATGCCTGCGCCGAGGCAGGCGCCGTGGACGCCGACGACCATGCGGGACGAGAGCCCGTGGAAGTGCCAGGCGAGCGAGCGGGCGAGCCGGATCTCGTGCGAGGAGACGGGATCGGGGAAGGTGCCGAACGTGTCGAGATCGCCACCCGAGCAGAACGACGATCCGTCGCCTCGCACGACCACCGGACCGGACACGAGCTCGGCCTCGCGGAGGGCCTCGAGCAGCTCGTCGCGCATCCGCGTGTCGATCGCGTTGTGGCGATCAGGTCGGGTGAGGACGATCCGTCGCGTGCGGGTGTTCACCTCGACGCGGACGCGCGGCGCGTCGTCGTCCGACGGCGCGGCCGCATGAGACGCGCGCCACGCCGAGAACTCCGGTCCGGACTGGAGCAGCGAGTACACGAGCGACTCGTGGACGAGCCCGGTCCAGGTGTCGTGCGCGGGTCGGCGCAGGAGCAGTGCGGCCGCCTGGGCGGCGTGCGGCGCCCGCTCGAACGAGCTGCACCAGCCGTCGGCCTCCGCCGGGTCGTCGGTGACGAGGTCGAACGCGTCGGCCGGCGGGGCCGTGCCCACGCCGACGGTCAGGGCGGGGATCCGCCGGAGCCACTCGGCCGCGGGCCCGTCGAGCGCCCGGGGGGCGTCGTCGACGCGCACGAGGATGGCGTCGCCCCAGTGGTCGCGGAGTGCCGCCCGGAGCGCCGGCGTGCCGGCGGCGAGGAGCCGAGCGTCGAGTGCGACGACCGGCACGGTCTCGCGCTCCGGGCCGAGACGCTCAGTCGGACGACGGGAGCGGCTTGGCCTGGGCGACCTCCATCGGCTGCCCGTGGCAGGCCAGGGCGCCGTCGCCGGGCTTGGTGACGAGCACGGTCGCCTCGCAGACCGAGCACTGGTAGCGCTTCCCGAGGAGGTTGGCCATGGGTGCTCCTACGACTCGCGCGCCGTCATCGGGGCCCCGCAGCATTGGACCTCGTCGTCGGTGCCCTTCACCACGATGATCTCGGTGCCGCACTGCGCGCAGCGCAGCCGTGCTCCCACTGCCGTCGGTGCCATGCGGTCAGACTAGCGAAATGGCCATGCCCGACTCCCGCCCGGTCGTCCCCGCAGACCTGCACGACCTCACCCTCGAGCTGCGCGAGCGCGTGGCACTCGTGACGCTGCACCGGCCCGAGCGGCGCAACGCGTTCACCGGCGCGATGGGTGACGCGCTCGGCCGCGTCTACGCCTGGGCCGACGTCACCGACGAGGTGCGAGCGGTCGTCGTCACCGGTGCAGGCGACGCCTTCTGTGCCGGTGCCGACCTCACACCGGCCGGTGAGACCTTCGCGGCACCCGGGGAGCGCGATGACGGCGCCGACGGCGGCAGGGCCGAGTTCACGTCCTCACCGGTCCGCCCGCTGCCGTGGACCATCCGCACGCCGGTGCTCGCCGCGGTGAACGGTCACGCGATCGGCATCGGCATGACCTTGGCGATGCAGTGCGACATCCGGGTGATGGCGGTCGGCGCCAAGTACGGCTTCGTGCACGTGCGCCGGGGCGTGATCCCGGACGCGCACTCGCACTGGACCGTGCCGCGCGCCGCGGGCTTCGCCAACGCTGCGGAGCTCCTGCTCACCGGACGGCACTTCACCGCCGAGGACGCGCTCCGCATGGGCATCGCGAGCCGGGCGCTGCCCGCCGACGAGGTGCTCGACGCGACCCTCGAGGTCGCGACCGACATCGCCACCAACACCGCGCCGCTCTCGGTCGCGATCAGCAAGCGGCTGCTCTGGGCCGACCCCCCACTCCCCGCCGACGAGGCCGATCGCCTCGAGACGCTGATGCACCTGGAGGTGATGGGTCGCGAGGACGCGAAGGAGGGCGTGCTCGCGTTCCTGGAGCGCCGCGCCCCGCAGTGGTCGCTGAGCCCTACGCTCGACTGGCCGGCCGGGCTCGACCCGACCGACTGAACGGCGCGGACGGCGAGGCTCAGCCCTTGACGGTCCTCGCCAGGATCCCGAGGGTGGCGCGGATCGAGGTCTCGGGGATGACGGGGAAGATGTTCGCCTCGCGGTAGACGTCGTCGATGTCGGACCAGTCGTAGTACGCGGTCACCAGCGTGCCCTCGTCGACCGGCTCGAGTCGGTAGCCGTAGACGTGACGGATCGGGGGCTGGATCTGGCCGTCGATCGTCCACGCGATCTCACGGTTCTCGTCGAACGCAGTGATGATGACGGTGACGTCGTACTTCCCGAGCGGGTAGTCGTTCAGCGACTCGCGGTCCATGTGCACGACGAAGCGGTCGCCCACCGCGTCCACGGGCTCGCCGGTGGCGTCCATGAGCATGCCCGAGCTGTCGATCGTCACGTGGCCGTTGGGATCGCGCAGCACCGAGAAGATCGCCGCGGGGTCCGCGGCGATCGTGCGTTGCACCTCGATGCGGTCGGTGGTCTCGGGCATGGCGGGTCCTCTCGTTCGTGATCGCGGTCGGGACCGCTACCAGGCCGGCTCGGGTGCGGGGCCGGGCGACGGCAGGTCGAGGAGGTCGGCGACGACCCGGGTGACCGCGTTGTTCTCGGCCATGTCGTTGTCAGCCGGCATCAGCTCGAAGTCGACGAGCAGCTTGCCGATCCGCATCATCACGATCGCGAAGCGGAGCCCGGCGAACACCTCGTAGAAGTGGAGGTCGCGCGCGGTGCGGCCGCTCGTTCGCTCGTAGCGCGCCACCACCTCT
>CAZKTS010000284.1:0-10021 GCA_964555735.1 uncultured Bifidobacteriaceae bacterium | reverse complement strand
CGACGCACCGACGGGCAGACGAGCTCGTGGTAGTCGAGGTGCATGAAGTAGTCCATGCCCTCGACGGGCGCGTTCGGGTCGACGGTGGGCTCGGTCGTGCTCATCAGGACCCCTTCCCGGACTCGGGGACGAACGCGACGTCGGCGATGTGCCCGATGCGGTCGGCGCGGTCCTTGAAGCGCGCGGTGACGCGCATGCCCGTGCTCATCGCGTCCATCGAGCCGGCGTCGACCGCGTGCATGATCGCGGTGTCGGCGCCGTCGAGCTTGATGAGCGCGAACGCGAACGGGTGGTCGATCGGGTGCTTGCGGGTGGGCTCGGTGACCCACGCCCACGTCTCCACCACGCCGCCCGGGCCGACCTCGACGAGGTCGGGGTCGAGCCCTTCACCGGTGGTGGGGTCCCATTCGGTCGGCGGGCAGAGCACCCGGCCGTCCTTGGAGGGGATCCCGAGGATCTGCCCGTCACGGAGTCCCGTCAGGAACGCGCTGTACACCGGTCCGAGGGTCCGGGTGTACGGGAACTCGATCGTGTGGGTCGTCGTCTCCCGCTGGTCAGCCACGGCGGGATTAGAACAGGTTCCGTTTTCGCCCCGCAAGTGCAGGCCAACCCCTTGGCGGAGAGCGTGCGGGGCACGCAGTGCCCCCTGGGCTCTCCACCAAGCGTTCGCGGCGGCGAGCCCGGACGGTCTGGAGAGCGTGGGGGGCACCCAGTGCCCCCTCGGCTCTCCGCCAAGCGTTCAGGCGGCGTGCCCGAGGACGGCGCGTACCTGGCTGGCGACCGAGTCGGCGTGCCGGTTGACGTCGTCCCAGGTGAAGCGGAGGGTTCGGAAGCCGGCGGCGGTGGCGGCGTTGTCGCGCGCCCGGTCCTTGGCGAAGTCGCGCTCGCGGGTGTGCCAGCGTCGGCCGTCGACCTCGAGCAAGAGACGATGGTCGGGGTACGCCGCGTCGACGAAGCCGTCGATCCCGACGCCGGGGTGCGGGAACTGGAGCACCGGCCGCGGGAGACCACCGATGCGCAATGCTCGCAGGAGCTTCGACTCGGCGGCGGTCGACGGGGCGACGTATCCCGGCTGTCGGACCGCGAGCAGCCGTCGGATGATCCCGAGCCCCCGCCGCCCCGGCGACACGAGGTCGTCGAACACGACGAGGAGCTCGTCGATGCTGAGCACCCGACGCGCGAGGGCGTCGTCGACGACGACCTCCAGCCTCGGCTGCCGGTAGAGCGCGGCGAGGTCGATGATCGTCCGGGCCACGGTGGTCACGGGCAGGCCGTCGAGGTCCATCACGTGGTCGTCGAAGAGACGACGGGACTGGTGGACCGTGGCCAAGCCCGCGAGGCGAGCGTTCGCGTGTGCCACCGTCACGACCGTCGGCCCCGGGCGAAAGCTCGCCAAGCCGTGCAGCGCGGCCGCGGCCTCGTGCGAGACGACCGCTCCGTGTCCGGGCCCGAGGCACGCGGCCCACAGTGCCGTCCGCGATGACGTGGGATATCCCGCGACCCGGTACACGCCCTCGCCGACCTTCAACCATCGGCGCGTCCGCACGCGGTATCGGATCTGGTCGCGCGACAGGCCGACGGCCAAAGCCTGCGAGCGAGTGAGCACGCCGTGCTGGCGCACGACCACCTCGGCAATCTCCGGATCGAGCACGCTCCACCGACCGCCCTGGCCGTCACGCGTTACCCAGCTCCGCCTGTTTGGAGAGCCGAGGGGGCACTCAGTGCCCCTCACGCTCTCCAGACTGGGCGGGCGGTGGACGCCGACCCCTTGGCGGAGATCTGAGGGGGCAACCGCTGCCCCCCACACTCTCCGCCAAGCGCCTTCAGTCCAGGAGGAGGCGGGCGGTGGCTTCGAGCTGGGCGTTGACGGTGGCGGCGTCGTTCCAGCCGTTGACCCAGCCGAGGAGCATGGCGAACCAGACCTGACGGATCGTCATCGCGATCTGGGCGCGGCGGGGCTCGTCGACGTCGTCGGCCATCGCGCCCTCGAGCACCGAGTCCATGATCGCCATGATCTGGATCTGGCAGTCGCGCACCGCGGGGTCGGGCGACGCCGACGCGGTGATGAGCGCCGCGGTCCGCTGCGGCTCGCGCTCGGCGCCGCGCATGGCGCGGTCGATCACGCTCAGCACCCGTGCCGACGGCGTCGTGCCGTCGGGTGGGCGCTCGCCGAACCGCTCCTCCTGCGCCTTCCAGAGCTCCACCTGGCACGCGGCCAGCAGGTGGTCCTTCGACGAAAAGTACCGGTAGATCGTCCCGAGCGCGACCTGCGCGTGCGTCGCGACGTCGCGCATCTGCACCGCGTCGTAGCCGCCGTCGGCGGCGAGGCTGAGCGCGGCGTCGAGCACCCGCTCACGACGGGCCGCCTGGTTCGGGGTGAGCGTCTCGCTGTTGACCACCACGGCGTCAGACCTGCGGCAGCGCGCCCACGACGCGCTCCTGGGCGACGGCGGTGTCGTCGCGCACGAGGTCGAGCACCGCCTCGGCCACCTCCGACGCCTCGAGGATGCCCATGTGCTCCTTGGACAGGTGCGCCCAGTCGGCCCAGCTCTCGCCGTCGCCGGTCTTCGGCAGCAGCGGCGTGTCGACCAGGCCCGGCAGCACCACGTTGACCCGGATGTTCTCGCTCGCCAGCTCCGCGCACGCGCGCGTGAACATCACGACGCCCGCCTTCGTCGCCGAGTAGATCGGGTCGACGGTCATCGGGTACAGCGCCGCCATCGACGCGGTGTTGACGATCGCGCCGCCGCCCCGCTGGCGCAGCAGCGGGATCGCGAGGCGCGTCCCGAGCACGACGCCGCCGAGGTTGACGTTCATCGTGCGGAGCAGGTTCTCCGGCGTGATGTCGGGCCAGAACGGCTCGCCGCACACCAGCCCCGCGTTGTTGTGCACCACGTCGACCCCGCCGAACGCCTCGACGGCCGCGGCGAACATCGCTTCGAGCGACCGCGGCTCGGTGACGTCGGTGCGGACGAACATCGCCGGCGCAGAGGCCTGGTCATGCACCAGCGCGACGGTCTCCTCGCCGCCGGCCTCGTCGATGTCGGCGACGACGACGGAGCACCCGGCGGCCGCGAACGCGAGTGCGCTCGCGCGGCCGATCCCCGAGGCCGCGCCGGTGACGACCGCGACCTTGCCCTCGAGCTCCACGCCGGTCATCGTCGCACGGAAACGAGAACACGTTCCAGTGTTCGGGCCCGTGCCCGGGCCGGTGTTCGACTCGGTCAGCCCGGGCCGGCCACCAGGTCCGCCACGGCCGCGAGCTCGCGATCGAGCCGAGCCGCGGTGGCCCGGTACACCTCGAGCGGCTCGCCGACAGGGTCGGGGACCTCGTCGCCACCCAGTCCGACGATCCGTTCGTGCGGGCGCGTCGCGGCGACGCGCACTGCCCACTCGCGCACCGACTCGTCGGCGCGACGCGGCCCGACGGCGGTCCCGAGACGCACCAGCTCGCCCACCAGGAACGTGCGGTCGCGAGCGTCCGGCACGAGCGCGACGACGCGCCCCACGTGGTCTCGCGTCATCGCCAGCACCAGGTCGGCGCTCTCCACCATCGACGCGGTCAAGCCTCGGCTCTCGTGCAGCTCGAGGTCGAGGTCGTGCTCACGCATGGCGCGCACCGCGTTCGACGTCGCGCCGCCTCCCCACGCGAGCGTTCCGGCCGAACCCACGTGCGCGTCGACGCCCGAGCGCTCGAGGTGCGCCCGGATCAGCGCCTCACCCATCGGCGACCGGCAGATGTTGCCGGTGCACACGACCAGCACGTGGATCACGCCGGCATCGTACGAGGAGGCGGCTCGCACCCCGACGCCTATGCTCCGCAGCGCATGAGCGACGCCGGGGGGAGCGCCACAGCCGTCATCGACGTCGACGGCCACGTCTGGGAGCCCGACGAGGCCTGGGAGGCGCACCTCGACCCCGCGTTCATGGATCGCCGGCCACGCATCGTGCTCGACGACCGCGGCACGTCCCGGTACCTGGTCGAGGACCGGCTCATGCCACCGGGCACCGGCCGCGGCGCGTGGGCGCCCGAAGGCTTCCGCGAGGCCTCCCTCCACCGCCCGGGCGGCACCGACCCCGCGGCGCGCCTCGTCGACATGGACGTCGACGGCATCGACACCGCGGTGCTGTTCGGCACGGTCGCGATGGGGCTCTGGTCGATCGCGGACCTCGACCTCGGCATCGCCGTGTGCCGCGCGTTCAACGACTGGCTCGCGGCGTACTGCGCCACCGACCCCGCACGTCTCCGGCCCACGTGCGCGCTCCCCCTCCGCTCGATCCCCGACGCCGTCGCCGAGGCGGAGCGCGCGGTCGTCGACCTCGACGCCGCGATGATCCCGGTCACCGGCGCCATCGTCGGTCGCAACCTCGACGATCCCGAGCTCGAGCCCCTGTGGGCGCTGGCCGAGCGGCTCGACACCCCGATCGGCGTCCATGCGGGCGGGACCGGCCTCGCCGTGGACCGCTTCGTGGACCAGTACGCGATGGCGCACGCCTGCGCGTTCCCGATGGACATCATGCTCGGCATCACCGCGATGGTCTGCGGCGGTGTCCTCGAGCGTCACCCGCGGCTGCGGGTCGCGTTCCTCGAAGCGGGCTGTGGCTTCCTCCCCTACTTCCTCGAACGGCTCGACGAGCACTACGAGAAGCGACCGGGCGAGATGCCCCACATCACCAAGCCGCCGAGCGAGTACGTGACCGGGGGACAGGTGGTGGTGTCGTGCGAGCCCGAGGAGCACGCGATCGCATACGCCGCCGAGCGCCTCGGTGACGGCGTCGTCGCCTACGCGTCCGACTACCCGCACTGGGACGCCGAGTTCCCCGGCTCGGTCGCGGCGATCAGCGATCGTGACGACCTCTCCGACGCCACCAAGCGCGCGGTCCTCGCCGACAACGCGCGCCGGCTCCTCGGCGCGCGCTTGGAGGCCGCGGCATGAGCGGGCCGCTGGACGGCGTGCGGGTGATCGAGCTCGGGGTGTGGGTCGCCGGGCCCGCGGCCGGCGGCATCCTCGCCGACTGGGGCGCCGACGTCGTGAAGATCGAGCCACCCTCCGGCGACCCGGCCCGCCGGTTCGGCTCGATGCTCGGCGGCGACGTGCCGTTCAACCCGCCGTTCGAGATGGACAACCGCTCGAAGCGCAGCGTCGTCCTCGACATCACCCGACCCGAGGGCCTCGAGCTCGCGTACGAGCTGCTCGACGGCGCGGACGTCTTCCTCACCAACATCCGCCTCGACGCACTCGAGCGCGCCGGGCTCGACCCCGACACCGTGCGGCAGCGCAACCCGCGCATCGTCTACGGGATCATCACCGGCTGGGGCATCACCGGGCCCGAGCGCGACCGTGCCGCGTACGACATCGGTGGGTTCTGGGCCCGCAGCGGCCTGGCCAACCTCCTCACCCCGCCGGGCGGCGCGCCGCCGTTCCAGCGCGGCGGCATGGGCGACCACGGTGCGGGGATGACGCTGGCGTCGGGAATCAGCGCGGCGCTGTTCTCACGGGAGCGCACGGGTGAGGGCCAGCTCGTGTCGACGTCGCTGCTGCGCCACGGCATGTACACCATCTCGTTCGACCTCAACACCGCGCTCCGCTTCGGAGCGGGCATCGGCGTGGCGACGCGCGAGACGATGGGGAACCCGGTCATCAACTCGTACCGCGACGGCGACGGCCGCTGGTTCTGGCTCATCGGGCTCGACGGCGCGCGCCATTGGCCCGACCTGTGCCGCGCCATCGACCGGCCGGAGTGGATCGACGAAGGCCCGTACGCCACGGTCGAAGGCCGGCGCGACAACGCCGGAGAGCTGGTCGCCGCGCTCGACGAGATCTTCGCCACCCGCACACGCGACGAGTGGGGTGTGGCGTTCGACCGGGAAGACGTGTGGTGGGCCCCGGTGCAGAACACCGACGAGGTGCTCGCCGACCCCCAGGCGTGGGCCGGCGGCGCGTTCGTCGAGGTGCCCGACGGCGACAGCGCCGTCACCATGATCAACCAGCCGGTCGACTTCGCCGGTACGCCGAACGCGCCGCGGGCCATGCCGCCGGAGCTCGGCGAGCACACCGACCGCGTCCTCGAGGAGCTCGGACGGGACGCGGACGCGATCGCTCGGCTTCGCACCGACGGCGTGATCGCGTGACGTCACCGGACGAGAGCATCGCGGTCGTCCAAGCACTCTGGGACGCGATCTACTCGCTCGACTTCGATGCCGCGGTCGAGCTCTTCACCGACGACGGCTCGTACCACGACCTGCCGCTGCCGACCGACCCGACCGTCGGCAAGGACGCGATCCGGCGCAAGCTCGAGTTCATGGTGCAAGGCGGCGTCGAACGGATGACCTACGAGGTGCAGCACATGGTGGCCCGCGACGACGTCGTGCTCTGCGAGCGCTCCGAGACGTGGCACTTCCCGTCGGGGGCCACTCCCTCGCTGCGGGTCATGTGCACGGTGGAGCTCCGCGACGGGAAGATCGCCCGCTGGCGCGAGTACTGGAACCAGGCTGAGCTCATGGACGGCATGCCGCCGGAGTTCTTCGCCGGTGTGCAGGCGGCCATGGAGGCCGCCTCCCGGGGAACCGAAACGCCCCCTACGACGTGAGAACCCTCGTGCGAGCACCCCGAACCGGTCTCCGCGCGCGCCGTGCGGCCGTCGCCCTCGTCCTGGTCACCATCGCGGCGGTCGGCGTGGCGACCCCAGCGGCGATCGCCGACGGTCAGCCGGCCGGGCCCGGCACCCTCACCCCGCCGGATCCGTACTATCCCGAGCTCGGGAACCGCGGCTACGACGTCGAGCACTACGACGTCGGCATCACCTACGCGCCGCCTGAGCGCGACATCCAGGGCGACACCACCATCACCGCGACCGCGGACCGCACGCTGAAGCGCTTCCACCTCGACCTCAGCGGCCTCGAGGTCGAGCGCGTCGACGTCGACGGCGCCAAGGCGAAGTTCACGCGCGAAGACCGCGAGCTGATCATCACGCCGGCCACCCCCGTGAAGAAGGGCACTTCGTTCACGGTGCGGGTGCGCTACCAGGGCGTGCCCCAGCCGCACGAGATCGCCGGGCTCGGCGCGCCGAACGGCTGGCTCGAGACGCCGAGCGGCGCGACCACGCTCGACGAGCCCGACGGCGCGAACACGTGGTTCCCGGCCAACGACCACCCCCAGGACAAGGCGACGTTCACGTTCGAGCTCACCGTGCCGGACGCGCTGACGGCCGTCGCCAACGGCGACCTCCAGCAGAAGGCCCCCGCCGACGAGGAGGGCATGACCACGTGGGTCTGGGGCGGTGCCGGCCCGATGACCACCTACCTCTCGCAGATCGCGATCGGTGAGCTCACGCTCGTCGACGAGGAGCCGGTGGACGGCATCAAGATCCGCAACGCGTACGCACCCGCGATCCAGGCCGATGCGGCGGCGGCGGCCGAGGACACACCGCAGATGATGCGCTTCCTGACCCAGCAGCTCGGTGCGTATCCGTTCAAGACCTACGGCATCCTCGTGCCCGACGGCGGCCCGAGCGGTCTCGCGTTCGAGGCCCAGACGTTCTCGCTGTTCTCGACCGACATCATGCAGGCGCGCGGCGACGGCCCGAGCGCGGTGATGGCGCACGAGCTCGCGCACCAATGGTTCGGCGACTGGGTGAGCCCCGCGACCTGGGCCGACACGTGGCTCAACGAAGGGTTCGCGACCTACTACGAGTGGCTCTGGGATGCCGCCGCGCTCGGTGAGCCTCTCGACGACAACATCGACCGCGCGCGTCGGGTCGTCTCGCAGGACGCAGTCGACGTCGCGACCGACGACCCCGGCGTCGAGGGCATGTTCGGCACCGCGCCGTACGAGCGGGGCGCGCTCACGATCGACGCGCTCGTGCGCACCGTCGGCCCGACGCAGTACGCGGCGATCCTCGCCGAGTACTTCAAGCGCTACGGCGGCAGCGTGGCGTCGACCGAAGACCTCATCGACGTC
Source organism: uncultured Bifidobacteriaceae bacterium (assembly GCA_964555735.1). GTDB lineage: Bacteria > Actinomycetota > Acidimicrobiia > IMCC26256 > PALSA-555 > CAZKTS01. The sequence goes on along the minus strand of CAZKTS010000284.1, from coordinate 2,060 downwards.
GCCAGCGACGTGACCGGCGAGGACATGGAGCCGTTCTTCCGGGCGTGGCTCGGGCCCGGCCCGCTCCCCGAGCGCCCGCCCGCCAACCCGGCCTGACCGGTCGCGGCCGTCGGTCGAGCGGTCAGTCGTCGGTCGCCCAGAACTCCCGCCACGTGCCCCACGCCTCGGGCAGCTCGCCCGTGCCCACGTGGTTCGCCGGCCATGCGGCGGGCGCCAGACCGATCGGCGAGGTGCCGACGTCGCGGCCGTACCAGAGCAGGTGCCGGCGACGGACGAACAGCCACTGCCCGTCGCGCCGCTCGTAGTCGTCGCGGTACTGGATCGCCTGCACGACCCAGCGCTCGCCGGTGCCGGCCGCTTCGTCGGCCGGCACCTCGATCTCGCCGCGGCAGTAGACGACGCCGGTCGCGTGGTCGTCGTCGACCAGATCGATGACGTGCGTTCCCACGTTGAGGATCGAGCGCCGGATCTCGCGTAGCGAGCCCTCGAAGAACGCGCGCAGCGCGTCCCGGCCGCGCTGGTCCTTGCCCACCTGGACGTCGTCGACGAAGAGGGCGACCAGTGCGTCGAGGTCGCGGGAGTCGATCGCGACGGCGTAGCGCGCGACCAGCTGGCGGATGTCCTCGTGCGCGACCAGACGCCGGAGGTCGTCGGTCACGCCGGAGCCCTCACGAGAGATGCTCCCGGACGAGCGCCTCGGCGCGGGCGGTGTCCTCCTGGAGGAACAGGTGCCCGCCCTCGATCGCGATCGGCGCGGTCCCGATGCGCTCGGCCTGCGCCTCGAACCACGGCGCCGGGAGGTTCGAGGTCGTGCCGTGCAGCACGACGGTGGGCGCGTGCAGCGAGTCGAGGCGACCCCATGCCGCGAGCGCACCCCGCTCGTCCGACGACTCCTCGAAGATCGTCGCCTCGGCGTCGGGCGGGCACGCCAGCTCGACCTGGCCGTCGGCGCGGTCCACGAAGCCCCACTGCACATACGCGTCGAGCGCCTCGGGCGCGAGCTCGTCGAGCGGCGGACGGCTGCCGTACGAGTCACGCACCGTCGCCCGGTCCGGCCAGACCGCGCGGCGCTTCCGCGCCGCCTTGGCCATGAAGTTCTCGCCCTTGCGGTTGGTGGCGAGGCGCGGCGCGCCGATCACGCTCGGGTCGAACGCGATGGCCTCGCAGAGCACGAGGCGCCGCAGGATGCCCGGGCGGGCGGCGTCGACGAGCGTGGCGACGCCGCCACCGAGCGACTCGCCGAGCGCGGCCACCTGCTCCACGCCCAGGGCGTCGAGCACCGCGAGCACGTCCGCCGCCATCAGCGCGAACGCGTAGTCGGTGGCGGGATCGGGTGGGACGTCGGTGCGGCCGTGGGCGCGCAGGTCGACGCCGATCGGCCGGTACCGATCGGTGAGGCGGCGCGCGAGCGGGTCGAAGAGACCGGCGCAGAACCCGTTGGGGTGCAGCAGGAGCAGCGGCTCGCCGTCACCACCCCAGTCGAGCACCCCGATGCGCAGCCCGTCGTGGCCGACGACGAGCTCACGAGGCCCGTCGTCACCCAGGCCGGACAACGATGCGCTCCTGAGGCTGTTCTATTGGACTGAGGAGCGCCTCGTGGTGGTGGGCGGGTTGGTGGGTCAGACGGCGACGGGCTCGTCGGCGAGGATCTTGCCGAGCTTCAGGAGCTGGGGCGTGGTGCCGCCCAGCGTGAGCTCGATGACCTTCGCCCACAGGAAGTACCGGTGCAGCGGGTAGTCGCGGTCGACGCCCATGCCGCCGTGCAGGTGCTGCGCGGCGTGCACGACGCGCTGCCCGCCCTCGGCGGCCCAGAACTTCGCCACCGCGACCTCGGCCGCGGCGGGCAGCTCCTCGGCGAGTCGCCAGATCGCCTGCCAGGCGGTGAGGCGAACGGCCTCGGTGTCAATGTACGCGTCGGCGGCGCGCTGGCCGACGGCCTGGAACGTCGCGATCGGGCGCTCGAACTGCTCGCGCGTCTTGGTGTACTCGGCGGTCATGCGCAGGGCTTCCTCGCAGATGCCGACGGCCACCGCGCACAGCGCCGCGGTCGCCCGGTCCAC
>CAZKTS010000283.1:0-3139 GCA_964555735.1 uncultured Bifidobacteriaceae bacterium | reverse complement strand
GCCACCGAGCTCGAGCGCGGGAAGCCGCGAGCCTGATGCTCACCGCCGACTTCGACCGCCTCGGGGTGCGCCCCGGCGTCCGCCTGCTCGACATGGGCTGCGGCGGCGGCCGTCACGCGTTCGAGGCCTGGCGTCGCGGCGCGATCGTCACCGCGCTCGACTACTCCGAGGCCGAGCTCAAAGAGGTGCGCGCGGTCCTCGGCGCCATGATCGAGGCCGACGAGGTGCCCGCGACCGAACCGAGCAGGCAGGTCGGTGGCGCGGTGAACGGCGACGCGCTGAGGCTGCCGTTCGCCGACGACACGTTCGACTGCATCATCGCGTCGGAGGTGCTCGAGCACCTCTGGGCCGACACGGTCGCGATCGCCGAGCTGACGCGGGTGCTGCGCCCGGGTGGCCGCATGGCCGTCACCGTGCCGACGCGCTGGCCCGAGCGGGTGTGCTGGGCGCTCGACCACCACTACCACGACACGCCCGGCGGCCATGTGCGCATCTACCGCCAGCACGAGCTCGAGGAGAAGCTCGAGCGCGCCGGGCTCTGGTTGCGCGGCTCGCACCACTCGCACGCACTGCACTCGCCGTACTGGTGGCTCAAGTGCGTCGCAGGGATCGATCGGCCGGACCAACCGTGGTACGTCCAGCGCTACCACGATCTCCTCGCCTGGCAGATCACGAAGGCGCCGCGATGGCTGGGGACCGTCGACCGCGCGCTCAACCCGGTGCTCGGCAAGAGCCTCGTCGTCTACACGCAGAAGGTGAGCTCCTGATGGCGCGTCACAATCCGCTTCCCCACGTCGAGGGAGTCATCACGACCGACGAGGTCCAGGCGACGATCGACGCCATCGCCGCCGTCCAGCTTCCCGACGGCAACATCCCGTGGACGCCGGGCGAGCACACCGACCCGTGGAACCTCGTCGAAGCGGCGATGGCGCTCGACCTCGGCAGCCGTCACGCGGAGGCCGAGCGCGGCTACGAGTGGCTCCGGTCGATGCAGCGGCCCGACGGCTCATGGCACGCCTACTACATCGGCAACGACGTCAAGGACCACGCGCTCGACACCAACGTCACCTGCTACATCGCCAACGGCGTGTGGCACCACTACCTCTCGACGGGTGACACCGGCTTCCTCGAGGAGTTCTGGCCGGTCGTCGAGCGCGGCATCGACTTCGCGCTCGACCACCAGACCGAGACCGGCGAGATCGCCTGGCGCGGCGACAAGCCCCACGACGGCGCGCTGCTCACCGGCTCGTCGAGCATCCACGCGAGCATCCGCTGCGCGATCGCCATCGCCGAGCGCCTCGGGCACGAGCGCCCCGACTGGGAGCTCTCGCTCGGCTCGCTCGCCATCGCGATCGCGCACCGTCCGGTGCGCGTCCTCGACAAGGCCCGCTTCGCGTTGGACTGGTACTACCCCATCCTCGGTGGCCCGCTCCGCGGCCACGCCGCGCACGCCCGACTCGCCGCCGACTGGGATCGCTTCGTCGTCGAGGGTCGCGGCGTGCGCTGCGTGTCGGACCGTCCGTGGGTCACCGCGGCGGAGACGTGCGAGTTCGTCATGGCCCTCGACGCCATCGGGCTCGAGGACCGTGCCCTCGAGCTGTTCACGTGGGTGCAGTTCCTCCGGCACGACGACGGCGGCTACTGGACCGGCATGAACTTCGACGACGAGCGGTTCCACGCCGACGGCGAGCTCTACCCCGTCGAGCAGCCCACCTGGAACTCCGCCGCGGTGGTGCTCGCGGCCAACGCCCTCGGCGGCACCGGCCCGACCGCCGGCCTGTTCCGCGGCGAGGGCCTCCCCGTCGGCCTCACCCCCCAGGAGCTCATCGAGGCCGGCGCCGAGATCGAGGCCCAGCGCGCCAAGTAGCGAGGGGTTCTGGCGTCGCAGACTCGACTCACCGTCGAGTCAGCGACGCCAAAACCCCTTCAGTGCCGGAGGACTCGCAGGGAGCCGGTGGTGCTGACGGGGTGGAAGCCGTCGGCGACGGCGCGTTGCCACACCTCGAACGGGGCTTGGCCGCCGTCGGCCGGGTCCTCGAACACGTCGTGGAAGACGAGCAGCCCGCCGGGCAGGACGCACGGCGACCACGACTCGTAGTCGGCGAGCGCGAGGTCGAACGCGTGGCCGCCGTCGATGAACAGCAGGCCGAGCGGCGTCTGCCAGTGCGCGGCGACGACGGCAGACGTGCCGATGACCGCGACGACCGCGTCCTCGAGCCCGGCGTCCTCGATCGTGCGCCGGAAGAACGGCAACGTGTCCATCCGGCCGGTGCGCGGGTCCACGAGCCGCTCGTCGTGGTGCTCCCAGCCCGCCTGGTTCTCCTCCGAGCCCCGATGGTGGTCGACGGTGTAGAGGATGGTGCCGCGCTCGCGCGCCGCGGCGCCGAGGTAGACGGCCGACTTCCCGCAGTACGTCCCCACCTCGAGCAGCGGGCCGAGCGCACCGCCCTCGAGGCCGGCCGCGTGCAGCGCGAGCCCCTCGTCGTCGGGCATGAAGCCGACGGCCGCGCGCGCGTGCTCGAGCAGGTTCGCGTCCACCGTCAATCCCGCAAGGCGATCAGATGACCGGGGTCTCGGTATAGCGGCCGAGCACGTCGGCGAGCGCGTCCGTGATCTCGCCGACCGTCGCGTACACCCCGACCGCGTCGATGAGCGCGGGCATCACGTTGGCGTCCGGGTCGGCCGCGACCGCTCGGACCGTGCCGAGGGCCCGCTCGACGGCCGCCCCGTCGCGGTCGCCCTTCACCGTCGCGAGCCGCTTGCACTGCGACTCCTCGACCTCGGGTCCGATGCGCAGCGTGTCGGGCGGCGAGTCGTCGTTGCCCTCGAAGAAGTCGGTGACGCCGACGACCACATGACGGCCGTCGTTCACCTTGCGCTCGAGCTCGTAGGCCGAGTCCGCGATCTCGCGCTGGAACCACCCTCCCTCGACGGCCCGCAGGACTCCCTCGAGCATCGAACCCTCGCCGAGGCCGTCGAGGTGGTCGAACACCGCCTCGGCGCGCCGTTCGAGCTCGTCGGTGAGCGCCTCGACGTACCAGGACCCACCGAGGGGATCGGCGACGTTGGCGACGCGTGTCTCGTGGGCGAGGACCTGCTGGGTGCGCAACGCGATCCTCGCCGCCTTCTCGGTGGGGAG
>CAZKTS010000282.1:0-3171 GCA_964555735.1 uncultured Bifidobacteriaceae bacterium | reverse complement strand
CCTGAACGCCGAGCCGGGTGTCGGGGTCGAACCGACGACATCTGCTTTACAAGAGCAGCGCTCTACCACCTGAGCTAACCCGGCGAGTGCACTCAGGATATGCCGTGACCGTCGGAGGCCCCATCCGCGTCTCGCGATGCTGGGTCCACCAGACTTGTCGGCCGATGGAGGACTCGGCCGACGAGCAGTCAGGGGAGCTCACCGCGCGGGAGCGCGCGATCCTCGACTTCGAGCGCTCCTGGTGGCGCCTCCCGGGGCCCAAGGAAGCGGCGATCCGCGACCACCTGAACCTGTCGAGCACCCGGTACTATCGGGTCCTCGGCGAGCTCATCATGGAGCCCGCCGCCCTTGCCTACGACCCCCTGACCGTGAGACGACTCCGCCGCTACCGCGACGAGCGCCGACGAGCCCGCTACGAGGGGCGTCACGCAGACCCGCGCTCGCGGTGAGGAGATCTCCATGACCTCGATCGCCATGACTGCACCCCGCCGTCGGAGCTCATCGGACCACATCCTCCGCACGGCCGCGCGCGGCGCGGTGCTGATCGGGGTCGCCGTCGTGATCGGCATCGTCCTGCTCCAGGTCGTCGACAACGGCGGGGGCGGGGGCGGCGGCTCGGCCACGCCGGCGTCGAGCAGCACCGGCGACGACACCACGAGCACCACCGCAGCCGACACCGGTCGTCCGGCGCAGGAGGTCCGCGTGTTCGTCGCCAACGGCTCCGGCGTCTCCGGCGCCGCGGCCACCAAGGCCAACGAGCTGCGCGGCCTCGGCTACCAGACGAGCACCGGCAACGCCGCAGTGCAGCAGGGCACGACGGTCGCGTGCGTCGAGGGCTTCGAGGCCGAGGCGCAGCAGCTGGTGACGACGATCGCGGGCTCGACGTTGGCGACGTTCCCGTCGCCCGCGCCGGCAGGCGCCGAGTCCGTCGACTGCATCGTCACCCTCGGCAAGTAGCCGCGTCGCGGCATGGAGCTGGCGCGCGCCGTCGCGCGCTTCCTGACCGAACCAACGGCCACGGCGCTCGCGTGCGACTACGACGGCACCCTCGCGCCCATCGTCGACGACCCTGACGCGGCCGCGCCGCTCCCGGACGCGCTGGCCGCGCTGCGGGCCATCGCCGATGCCGGTGTGGAGGTCGCGATCATCAGTGGTCGCCCGATCTCGTTCCTCCGCACCCACGTCGACCTCCCCGACTGCGCGCTGATCGGGCAGTACGGCCTCGAGTCGCTCCAGGGCGACACCGTCGTCGTCGACCCGCGCGCCGAGCTCTACCTCGCGGCGGTGCACGATGCCGAGCGCGATGCTGCGGCCGCGTGGCCCGGACTGCGGGTCGAACACAAAGGTGACCTCGCGTTCACCGTGCACTGGCGCACTACGCCCGACCTCGCGCCCGCACCGGGCGAGCTCGAGGAGCTCGCGGCGCGCTACGACCTCGTCGTGCAGCCCGGGCGACAGGCCGGCGAGGTGCGCACGCCGGTCCCGATGGACAAGGGCGTCGCGCTCAACCGGTGGCTGGTGACGCGTGGCCGGAGCGTCGCGGCCTTCGTGGGCGACGACCTGGGCGACCTCGAGGCGTTCGACGCTCTCGACCGTTGGTGTGCCCGCGGCGACGGCCGCGAGGCGATCCGGATCGCGGTGTCGTCCGACGAGGCGCCGGCAGAGCTGCTCGGCCGAGCGGACCTCGTGGTGGAGGGACCGGACGGCGTGGTCGAGCTGCTCCGGCGGATGACGACGCCGGGCTGACTCGCTCAGACGCCCGCGGCCGCGAGCTGGTCGCGCAGCCAGTCGCGCGGGGTCCGGGCGCCGGCGAGCTCCTTGAGGTGCGCGGCGCGGGTGGCCCGGTCGTCGGGGCTCATCGAGAGCGCCGTGTGGAGCGAGCGGGCCGCCTGCCCGACGTCGTAGGGGTGCGCCTCGAGCGCAGCGCCGGCGAGCTCGTCCCACGCGCCGGCGTCCGGAGAGAGGCAGAGCACGCCGTCGTGGGTGTTGAGCAGCGGGCCCTCCTTCGCCACGAGGTTGAGGCCGTCCTTGATCGGGTTGACGAGGAGGACGTCGTAGCGCTGGAACGCGGCGATGGCGTTCTCGAAGCTGTCGCGCGTGTCGAGCACGATCGGCGTCCAGTCGGCAGTGCCCCACCGCTCGTTGACGGCCGCCGCGGTGTCGGCCACCTCTTGCGCGTAGCGGGCGTACGCGGGGACCGACTGGCGGCTCTCGTTGAGCTTCGCCACGAACACCACGCGCTCTCGCCACGTGGGCTCCTGCTCCAGGAGCGCGTCGTACGCGAGGAAGCCGCGAGCGATGTTCTTCGAGGGATCGATGCGGTCGACGCGCACGATCGCGCACCGGTCACCGATCACCTCGTCGAGCTCCCGTGCTGCGGCCGCGGTGGCGTCGCGAGTCGATGCTTCGGCCAGCGCCTCCGGATCTGGTCCGAGCGGCGCGACGAACGACGGGGTGATGGCGGCCTCGGGCCCGAGCACGTCGCGGGCCGACGCCTGGAACGCGCCCGCCCACCGGCCGGCGTGGAAGCCCGAGGGCACACCGGCCACGGACTCGCAGATCGCGCGCGACGCGTGGCGCGGGAGCACTCGCACCGAGTTCGGCCCGCAGAACGGGATGTGGCAGAAGTGGACGATGCGGAGATCGTCCCGCTGCTCGCGGACCATGCCGGGCACGAGGACGAGCTGGTAGTCCTGCACGAGCACGACGTCGCCCGGCGCCGCACTCGCCACGACCGCGTCGGCGAACGCCCGGTTCACGCTCTCGAACGCGGCCCACGCGACGGCGAAGTCGGGACGGAACACCGGGTCGCGCGGTAGGTCGAAGAGCCCGTGGTGCAGGAACCAGAGCGTCTCGTTGGCCACGACGTCGTTGGCGAGGCGGTAGAGCTCCGGGTCGAACGCGAGCATCCGCAGGGTGATGCCCGGCGCGGCGACGGCACCGGTGGCGGCCGCCTCGCGGTCACCGTCGTCCAGCGCGGCCGCGATCCAGGACGCGCCGTCGCCGGCCGCGCCCGAGGTGAGGAGGGGCCCGAGCGAGCTCGCGAGTCCGCCGGGACTCGGCACCGCGGTGAGCGTGTCGCCGTCGTGGACGAACCGGAAGGGACCCCGGTTCGAGACGACGATGGTCACGCCGAGGTGGCGCTGAGCGCGTTGCCCCCGGCGAAGCCGC
>CAZKTS010000281.1:0-10000 GCA_964555735.1 uncultured Bifidobacteriaceae bacterium | reverse complement strand
CGCGCAGTTCACCACGTGGCTGTACCGCATCACCGCGAACGCGTCCTACACGCATCTCCAGAAGCGCAACCGCCAGCGCACGACCCACCTCGACGACGTCGACGAGCCCGTCGACGTCCGCCACGAGGGGGCGCCCGAGGCCTCGGCCGAGTCCGATGCCGGGCTCAGCGAGCTGGCGACCGCGTTGGATGCGCTCCCCCCGAAGCTCCGGCAGGTGGTCGTCCTCAAGGACGTCTACGGCCTCAGCCACGAGGCCATCGCGGCCGAGCTCGGCATCGCGATCTCGGCCGCCAAGGTTCGTCTCCACCGCGGACGCAAGCGCCTCCGCGAGCTCCTCGACGAGGTCGAGGGGCGGGGAGAGAAGGGACGCGCCCGTGCGGTGTGAAGAGGTCGCCCTGCTGTTGCCGGCTGCGGTCGACGGTGAAGCCCCCGTCGCGGTACCGGTGCAGCGCCACGTCGAGTCCTGCCTGCGCTGTCAGGCCGAGCTGGCGCGCTACCGCCGCATGCTCCGCGGGCTCCAGCTCATGCGCACGCAGTTCCTCGAGCCCGCACCCGGGCTCCTCGCCCAGACGCTGGCCGCGGTCGGCGAGGCGTCCGAGCAGCGCGCCATCCACAACATCCTCTCGGGCAAGCGCCTCGCGTACGCGGGCGCCATCGGTGGTGCCGTCGCCGCCGCTGGCGCGACGGCCGCGGCGGTGCTCGTGGCCCGTTCACGGCGTCGCGCGGCAGCCCTCGCCCACTGACGTCGCAGCCGATCAGCGGCTGACGATCTCGCTGTCGGTCACCACCGCGGCGTAGCGAGCACCGACCGCCGCGACCGCCCACAGGAACCGTGCCACCGCTCGGGCCCGGCGCTCGTCGCGCCAGCGCAGGCTGAGGTCCTCGAGCAGCTCCCACTTGCGTCGATAGGCGATCCGCCTGGCGCGAACCCAGAACGGGGCGGTGAGTCGACCCACGGCGAGCCGGGCCCGCCACCGCAACGGGGGTCGGCCCCGTTCGCCGGCGAGGAACCGATCGACCATCGCGTCGACGGCCGCGAACGCCGGGTCGTGACCGCGCAACGCTGCCCCCGCGATCTTCTCCCGAGCGAAGGCGCCACGCGGCACGCCGGCCTCTTCGATGATGCGTCGGGCGATCGGGCGGTCGTAGTCGCCGCCGATCGTCCACGGTGCCATCTCCGGCGAGTGGGTGATCCGATCGATGGCGTCCGCGTGGACGGCGCCGATCAGTGGCACGTGTCCGAAGACGATCCCCGCTCGGAGACCGAACTCACGCGTGCTGTGTCCGCCCCAGATCGTGCCGCGCGGCTCGGCCTGCCCGTCCTCGATGAACTGGCGCTCGGTGCTCCACAGCTCCTCGCCCTGCGTCCCGAGCAGCACGAGCGAGCCCGCGTGCTGCGCGCCCAGCGCGGCGATCCGCACCCGCCCGGGGCCACTCGTCGACGCCAGGAACTCGGGCAGGGCCAGCGGGTCGGCGGCCCAGGCGTCGGCCGGGACGTGCTCGACGCGCAGGCCGAGGACGTCGGCGACGGGTTGGCCGCGGTCGTCGTGCTCGAGCCCAGCGACGTTGAAGGCGTCGACCACCCCCGCTTCGCGCGCGAGCACGGCGGTCGCGGCCGAGTCGTAGCCGCCTGACAGCGTGGCGATCGTAGGGAGGGGGTGCACCCGCGCCGGATCGCGTGCGTTGTCGACTAGTCGGCGCACGGTCTCGGCGAGCAGCGCCCGGTACTCGGCGAACGTGCCCGGTCGGGCAACCGTCGGTCGGGGCGACCAGGAGCAACGGCCGTCGGGCCCGATCGCGAGGATCGTCACCGCGTGCATCCGGACCCGCCGCCCGCGGGCGGTGGGGATCGAGATCGGTGATGCGTCGGTGCCCGCCCGCGAGAGACCGGCAGCATCGGTGAGCACCCGGCGGTAGCCGGGGTCGATGCGGTCGCCCGCGCGGGCCAGCGCGAGCGGCAGCGAGTTGCTCACCACCAACCCGTCGGCCGTGTCGACGGAGAAGATGCGGTCGCAGGCGTGGCTGGCGCTGGCGACCCGGAGGGCGCCGTCTTCGCACCAGACCGCCGATCCCATGAACGTGGCCGCGGTCGCCGGGTGCGACGATGCGACCGGCCCGTCCCACACCCCGGCCACGAAGGCCGGGCCGAGGTGCTCCACGAGATCGCCCATGAGCAGCTCCGCCTCGGCGGAGCCGTCGACGGTCGCGCACCAGCCCAGACGGGGCAGCGGGGGTCGGACCTTCGCGCTGATCTCCATGCCGTGCCCCGTGCCCGTGCCCACACCCGGTGGGATGCCGGGCGGCAGAGTACCCGGAGGGCGGAGAAATCAGGGTCGCTGCTAACCTGTGCGCCCTGGCCGTCGTGCCGGAGGGCAGTAGCTCAACTGGTAGAGCACCGGTCTCCAAAACCGGCGGTTGGGGGTTCGAGTCCCTCCTGCCCTGCGCTCATCGATCCGACGCACCCCCGAGGCACCCGCGTGAACCGACAGACGAAGCGCCTCATGGCGAAACAGGGGTCTGACAAGCCGCGCGCGCCCGAACAGCGCAAGACGCGGCCCACACCGGGCGCCGACGTCAAGAAGGAGCGCACCGGCCCACGTGCCTACCTGGGCGAGATCAGGGCCGAGCTCAAGAAGGTCGCGTGGCCGACCCGCAAGGAGGTCGTGAACTCGACGATCGTCGTGCTGATCGCGATCGTGTTCATGACCTCCCTGATCTTCCTCTACGACTACGCCTCCTCCAACTTCGTCCTCTCCCTCTTCGACTGATGGCCACCTGATGAGCATCGCGTTCAACGTCCCCGACGAGCCCACCGACGGCCCCACCGATGGTGCGGTCGACGGCCTCGACGCGCCCACGCTCGCCGACGAGTCGGCCGAGCTCGTCGACGTCGTCGCCGAAGGCGAGGAGCCGGAGGCGCCCGCGCCTCCCGAGAGCCCCTACGACCGCCCCGGCGACTGGTACGTCGTCCACACGTACGCGGGCTACGAGAACAAGGTGAAGTCCAACCTCGCCAACCGCATCCGGTCGATGCACGTCGAGGAGCGCATCTTCGAGGTCGTCATCCCCATGGAGGACGTCATCGAGTTCAAGGGTGGCCAGCGCCGCGTGGTGCAGAAGAAGGTGTTCCCCGGCTACCTGCTGACGCGCATGGACCTCGACGACGACTCCTGGTACGTGGTGCGCAACACCCCCGGTGTCACCGGCTTCGTCGGGCCGAGCGGCTCGAAGCCGACGCCGCTGTCGCGCAAGGAGGTCGAGGACATCCTCGGCGTCGAGAAGCCCGAGGGCGGCCCGGTCGTCGAGAAGAAGGTTCGACCGCGCGTGGAGTTCGAGGAGGGCGAGCAGGTGCGGGTGGTCACCGGTCCGTTCGCCGACTTCAACGGCGCGATCTCCGAGATCGACGTGGACCGCTCGAAGCTCAAGGTCCTCGTGAACATCTTCGGCCGGGAGACTCCGGTCGAGCTTGAGTTCGGCCAGGTCGCCAAGCTCTAGCGCACCACCAGTCCAGCCGGTCGTTCCCGGCGCGAGCAGCCGACCCCCTGGTCCTTGCAGCCGCGGAACAGCCGAACGAGCGTCCGCGGGGCGGGTATCCCGCCCCGCAGCGAGAGAGGCAAGAGAGATGGCCAAGAAGAAGCTTGCCGCGGTCGTCAAGATCCAGATCCAGGCAGGGCAGGCGACGCCGGCCCCGCCGGTCGGGACGGCGCTCGGCCCGCACGGCATCAACATCATGGACTTCTGCAAGGCGTACAACGCCGAGACGGAGAACCAGCGCGGGATGGTGGTTCCGGTCGAGATCTCGATCTTCGAGGACCGGTCGTTCAGCTTCATCACCAAGACGCCGCCGACACCCTTCCTGCTCCGCCAGGCGGCGGGCATCGAGAAGGGTGCGCAGAACGTGCGCACCGACGTCGCCGGCCAGGTGACGAGCGCGCAGGTTCGCCAGATCGCCGAGACCAAGATGCCCGACCTCAACGCGGTCGACATCGACGGCGCCATGGCGCAGGTGGCCGGCACCGCCCGCTCGATGGGCATCAAGGTCGTCGACTGACTCGATCTGGAGAGCGTCCCCTACCGATCTGGTAGGCGACGCTCTCCGAACAGCCCGGTGGAGGACCTCGCCGCCGGAATCGCTGCCCCGAGGGACGCCCAGGAGCGGAAGAGATGACGAAGCACGGCAAGGCATACGACGACGCGACGAAGCGCTTCGACCGGGACCGGCTGTACCCGCCGGCGGAGGCGCTCGAGCTGGTGAAGTCGCTGGCGGGCAAGAAGTTCGACGAGACCGTCGACGTCGCCATCCGCCTCGGTGTCGATCCCCGCAAGGCCGACCAGATGATCCGCGGCACGGTCTCGATGCCCCACGGCACCGGCAAGACGGTCCGGGTCGCGGTGTTCGCCCAGGGCGACCAGGCCCGGGAGGCCGAGAGCGCGGGGGCCGATGTGGTCGGCGCCGACGACCTGGTGACCCGGGTCGAGGGCGGCTTCCTCGACTTCGATGTCGCGATCGCGACCCCGGACCTCATGGGCCAGGTGGGCAAGCTCGGCCGGACGCTCGGCCCGCGCGGTCTCATGCCCAACCCGAAGACCGGCACGGTCACCAACGACATCGGCAAAGCGGTGTCGGAGTTCAAGGCCGGCAAGGTCGAGTACCGCACCGACCGCTACGGCAACGTGCAGGTGCCGATCGGCAAGGCGAGCTTCGAGGCCCAGCAGCTCCTCGAGGACTACCACGCCGTGCTGGACGAGATCCTGCGCGCCAAGCCGGCCGCGGCGAAGGGCAAGTACGTGCGCTCGATCACCGCGTCATCCACCATGGGCCCGGGCGTGAAGATCGACCCGGCCTTCCTGCACCTCGAGGATTCGCAGGAAGCCGCGGCCTCGTAGTAATTTCTCCTCCTTCACAAGTTCATCCGCGCCACAGACCTTCGGTCTCGCACCAACGTGCGAGGTAATGGGCTTCTCGCCCGCCGGACGAGGCGATTCCCTGGAGCTCGACGGGGTGTCCTCGCGTGTCTGAGGCACCCCGTTTCTCGTTCCATGGGAGCGACATGGCCAGACCCGAGAAGACTGCGGTCGTCGAAGAGATCCGCACCAAACTCAGCGAGTCGGACGCCGCCGTCCTCACCGAGTACCGCGGCCTCACCGTCTCCGAGCTCGCGGACCTCCGGGGCGCGCTGCGCCCGGCGGGCACCGAGTACAAGGTGTTCAAGAACACCCTCGCTCGGCGGGCCGTACAGGAAGCCGGCCTCGACGAGCTCGTGCCCCTGCTCCTCGGCCCGACGGCCATCGCCTTCGTCAAGGGCGACGCCGTCGTCGCGGCGAAGGCGCTGCGCGACTTCGGCAAGGGCAACGATGCGCTGGTGATCAAGGGCGGGCTGCTCGGCCCGCGGATCCTGACGCCGGCCGAGATCGCGGCTCTCGCCGACGTGGAGCCCCGAGAGGTGCTCCTCGCCAAGCTCGCGGGCGGCTTCCAGGCGCCGATGAACAAGGCCGCCGGCCTGTTCTCGGCCTTCACCCGGAGCTTCGCGTACGGCCTCAAGGCCTACGTCGACCAGCGGGTAAAGGGCGGCGAGGCGCTCGAGGAGCCGGCCGCGGAGCCCGAGGCGGACGCACCGGCCGCTGACACGACCGACACCGAGACCGAGGCCCCCGCGGCCGCGGCCTCCGACGAGACCGAGAGTGCTCCGGCCGAGGCGGCCGCGAGCGACGAGACCGAGAGCAACGAGGAGAGTGCCTGATGGCGACCATGACCACCGAAGAGCTGCTGGACGTCTTCAAGAACATGACCGTCCTGGAGCTGAACGAGTTCCTGAAGGCCTTCGAGGAGGAGTTCGACGTCACCGCGGCCGCCCCGGTCGCCGTGGCGGCGGGTCCGGCTGCAGCCGGTGGCGGCGAGGCCGCGGCCGGCGCCGAGGAGAAGGACGAGTTCGACGTCATCCTCGCGGCCGCGGGCGACAAGAAGATCCAGGTCATCAAGGAGGTCCGGACGCTCACGAGCCTCGGGCTGAAGGAAGCCAAGGACCTGGTCGACAGCGCACCGAAGCCCGTGCTCGAGAAGGTCTCGAAGGAAGACGCCGACAAGGCGAAGGCCCAGCTCGAAGAGGCCGGCGCGACCGTCGAGGTCAAGTAGCCCCAGCTACCCTCTCGGGGCTGGGCGGCCCCGAGAGGCCGGTGGGATCACACGAGGGCGGGTGGGCAGTGCGGGTCGGACGGATCGTCGCGGCGGTGGTCGCGGCAGCGTTGGTGATCGCGGGCGTACCGGCGGCGGCTGGCGCCGGGGTGTCGGCCGGGCAGGACGGTGGCTCCAAGGCGACGAAGCCGCCCAAGGAGTGGGACGAGCGGGTGGCCCCGTACGTCGCGTTCGTCGAGGACACTCGCGGTCGGAAGTTCGACCACCCGGTCAAGGTCCGGTTCCTCGAGGACAAGGCGTTCGAGAAGGCCCTCAACGCGGGTGACGAGGAGCTCAGCGCCGAGGACGAGGCCTTCAACGAGCAGTTGGCCGGCGAGCTCGTCGCGCTCGGCTTGGCCGAGAAGAGCGTCGACCTCGATCAGGCCGGCGAAGACCTCGACGCGTTCGGGACCGTCGGCTTCTACGACTCCGAGACCGAGGAGCTCGTGGTCCGGGGCACCGACACCGACGCGGTCGACGTCAAGGTGACGATCGTCCACGAGCTCACCCACGCGCTCCAGGACCAGCACTGGGACATCGACGCCCTGTACGAGGACGCCGAGGAGGGCAGTGAGGCGCTGGCGGTCGACTTCCTCGTGGAGGGAGACGCGACCGCCGTCGAGTCCGCGTACCTCGAGACCCTCACGCCGGAGCAGCAAGACGAGTACTACGGCAGCGGCGTCGAGACCTCGGACGAGGAGAGCCAGTTCCCCGAGGACGTCCCGTACGCGCTCGACATCTTCTCGTCTGCTCCGTACGTGCTCGGCGAGCCGTACCTGAGCGCGCTGGACCCCGACGGCGGCACCACGAACCGCGACAAGGCGTTCGAGAACCCGCCTCTCACCGAGGAGCTCCTGATCGACCCGGTCGCGCTCAACCAGCGTCAACCGGCGAAGGACGTCCCCGCGCCGAAGCTCGCCAAGGGCGAGAAGAAGGCGTACGACCCGGAGCAGTTCGGCGTCCTCACCCTCTACCTCATGCTGGCGACCCGGCTCGACGCTCGGACGGCGCTGCAGGCGGTCACGGGCTGGGGTGGCGACCGCTACCTCGGGTTCGAGCGCGACGGCAGCGCCTGTGTGCGCACGAACGTCACCGGGGACACCGCATCGGACACGGACGAGCTCGAGCAGGCCATCACCGCCTGGGGTCAGACCATGCCTGCGGGCGCGGTCGAGGTGAGCCGCGCCGACGACATCGTCACGTTCACCGCCTGCGAGGCAGAGGGCGTGACCGAACCGACGATGGAGACCTTCGACCAGGTCTTCTACAACGTGCTCGCGGGGCGCATCTACGCGATCCAGGAGATCCAGGACGCTGGGCTCCCGCTGGGAACCGCCGAGTGCGTCGGCGACTTCATCAGCACCGACCCCGGCGCCATCGCCATCTACGAGGCGGCCTTTGCCGAGGACCGCGAGCCCACCGACGATGAGTACGCGCAGCTCGAGGACATCTTCCAAGCCGGCGCCGACTCGTGCGGCGCCTGACGGGACGGAGCACATCGTGACGACAGGGCGGGGCACGATCGGGCGGTTCCTCATGGTGCTCGCGACGACTGCGATCGCGCTGGCGGGTGTGCCCGCCGTCGCATTTGCCGCGCCAGGCGCCGACGCGGATGATCAAAAGGACACCAAGGTGAAGCCCGCGCCGAAGGCGTGGGACGAGCGCGTTGCTCCGTACGTCGCGCTCGTCGAAGGTGCACGCGGGCTGAAGTTCGACCACCCCGTCCCCGTGAAGTTCCTCGACGACGCGGCGTTCGAGAAGGCGCTGCGGACGGCCGAGCAGTCGATGACCAAGGAGGAGCGCGCCCGCGAGCGCCAGGTCGCCGGGGAGCTGCTCGCCCTGGGTCTCACCGCCCAGGAGATCGATCCTCGCCAGGCTGCCGAGGATCTGGCCGACTACGGGGTGGCCGGCTTCTACGACTCCGAGACCGAGGAGCTGTTCGTCCGCGGCAACGACACGTCCGACATCCTGGTCCGGACGACGATCGTGCACGAGCTCACGCACGCGCTGCAGGACCAGCACTTCGACCTCGACGCGCTCCACGACGACACGAAAGACGCGAGCGAGGAGTTCGCGCTCGTCGCGCTCGTCGAGGGTGACGCCACTGCGGTGCAGACCGCCTATCTCGACTCTCTCCCGCCGGATGAGCAGGCCGCGTTCCGCGCTGCCGTCGGCGAGGTCTTGGCCCAGCCGCTTCCGGAGGGCGTCCCCTACGCGCTCCAGACGCTCTCCACCGCCGCCTACGGGATCGGCGCCGGCTACGTCGAGGCGTTGGATCCCGAAGGCGGGACCGCCGGACGGGACCAGGCCTTCACCCAGCCTCCCGTGTCCGAGGAGCTGCTGGTCGACCCTCTCGCGCTCGCCCAGCATCAGCCGCCCGTCGCCGTACCGGCTCCCACGCTCGAGAAGGGAGAGAAGAAGGCGTACGGCCCCGAGCCGCTGGGCGTGGTCACGATCTTCGCGATGCTCGCGACCCGTCTCGATCCCCGCGTTGCGCTCGAGGCAGTGACCGGATGGGGTGGCGACCAGTACGTCAGCTTCCGGCGCGACGGCGACGTGTGCATCCGCGCCAACGTCACCGGCGATTCGCCCGACGACACTGCGCAGCTCGAGACGGCGCTCACGGCCTGGTCGCAGGCGCTGCCGACCGGGGCGGTGGCGATCTCGCGTGCGGCCGACATCGTCACGTTCACCGCGTGCCAGACCGACGGCGTCACCGAGCCGACCGACGAGTCCTGGGACCGGGCCTTCAGCGGCGTCCTCGCCTCGCGGGTCTTCAACTTCCAGGATGCCGTCGAGGCAGGGTTCGAGCCCGGGGCTGCTCGGTGCTCGGCCGACCTCGTGATCACCGATCCGCAGGTCTTCACGATCCTCCAGGCCGCCACCGACCAGAACCGGGAGCCGAACCCCGACGAGCTGACGGTCCTGCAGGACGTCACCACCCGCGCGGCCGAGGCGTGCGGGGCCTTCTGACGGCCCGGATCGGCGTTCCCGGATCCTTGACCCGCGTGGTGGCCCGTCCTAGGGTTCCCCACGGCAGAGGCCAGGGCCCCGAGGGGCTCTGGCTCCAGATGCGTGTTTGCAGGGCGATCCTGGCCTGACTAGGATTGCTCTAGCCGTGTCTGCCTGCTCGTGTCGCTTTTGAACCTCTTTTCCCTGGTCCTCGCGCGCCTTTCTTCCTGAGGAGTCTCATTGCCTCGCCTCGC
Source organism: uncultured Bifidobacteriaceae bacterium (assembly GCA_964555735.1). GTDB lineage: Bacteria > Actinomycetota > Acidimicrobiia > IMCC26256 > PALSA-555 > CAZKTS01. The sequence continues at coordinate 622 of CAZKTS010000281.1, read as the reverse complement.
GTCCCGCGAACGTCTGTCCTTCTCCAAGCTCCCCGAGGTCCTGGAGCTCCCTGACCTCATCGCCGTCCAGCGCAAGTCCTTCGCCCACTTCGTCGACGTGGGCATCGCCGAGGTCCTCGCGGACATCTCGCCGATCGAGGACTTCACCGGCACGCTGAAGCTCGAGCTCGCGGACCACGTGTTCGACCCGCCGAAGCACTCGGAGGACGAGTGCCGCGAGAAGGACATGACCTACGCCCGGCCGCTGTTCGTGACCGCCCGGTTCATGAACGCGACGACGGGTGAGATCAAGGAGCAGACGGTCTTCATGGGGGACTTCCCGATGATGACCGACCGCGGCACGTTCATCATCAACGGCACCGAGCGCATCGTCGTCTCGCAGCTCGTCCGGTCGCCGGGCGTCTACTTCAACATCAGCCCGGACAAGACCCAGCCCGAGAAGGACATCGTCGACGCCAAGATGATCCCGGGTCGCGGCGCATGGCTCGAGTTCGAGGTCGACAAGAAGGACATCGTCTACGTCCGCATCGACCGCAAGCGCAAGCAGCCGGTCACGATCCTGCTGAAGGCGCTCGGGTTCGGCGAGACCGAGGAGGAGCTGCTCAGCCTCATCCTCGACCCG
>CAZKTS010000280.1:0-1523 GCA_964555735.1 uncultured Bifidobacteriaceae bacterium | reverse complement strand
CACTACCGATCCCCCCGACATCGCCCCGAAGACTCCAATCCGCTTCAACAGCCAAAGGACACCTGGAAGGACGTTGGAGATCCACTGTTGGATTCCAATGGCGATTACCGTTTTGAATCTGAGACGATCCTCAACAAACTTCCCTGACCGAATGAAAGTACTCTCATCTAAAGAAATCTACAAAGGCCGCGTTTTCAATGTTCGCCTCGACACGATCCGCGAAGGTGATGTCGAATACACTCGCGAGATCGTCGTGCATCGCGGCAGCGCTGTAATCGTGCCTGTTTTTGAGGACGGAACCGTCGCCCTCGTGCGGCAGTACCGTCATGCGGCGGGCAAATATATGCTTGAGGTGCCTGCAGGCTCGCTCGAACAAGGCGAGGACCCGCAAACCTGCGCGATCCGCGAACTCGAAGAAGAGGTCGGCGTCACCGCAAAAAGCATCGAGCTCATCTCTGAGTTTTACGTCTCTCCCGGCTTCCTGACCGAGAAGATGTTCGTCTACCTCGCCACCGGCCTCACCCAAACCGCGCAAAACCTCGAAGCCGACGAACTCATCGACATCGAACGCATCACCTTCCCGCAAGCTCTAGAAATGATCCGCACGGGCGACATCCAAGACGCCAAATCCATCATCGGCATCACCACCGCCGCTGCCAACTTGCATTAGCCCGTGTTGCAGAAGCCGCACGGAGTAAGGGCACCCTTATATAACCGAGTCACGATGCACCTACTTCGTGCGTGCTTCCGCAAAACCCACACGTGAGCAAGGGCGATACACCCAAGATCGCCTAAAGCAAAACACCCCTGCTTTAAACGGCCGCTTTAAATTCGTTTTAAATCTGCTTTAAATTCGCTTTAAACAGCTTTAAATAAACAACTGCTTTAAAATAGAGAAAGCGGAGATCGCTCCCCGCTTTTCTTTCTCCTTATTGCAGTCGAAACTATGCTTCGACCAAAACGCCCCTGACGGCTTTCACTGTTTCCGGCTTTGGACGACGCAGCATCAGATCGAGAGCGAACCAAACGAACGCGACCGCCCCTGCGGCGAACACCGTATCCCCCAAAACCCGCATCCACCTAAAGAAATGAATGACAGGCGTCTGCATAAATTCTGCACTGCGGGCCGACCAGTAGCCGTGCGACACAGACTCATATGTCTGCAAGAGGCCGACCGGCAGCAGACTGAATATCATCATCGCAAAAAGCCCGCCGTTGATCGTCCAAAATGCGAACTTGATCAATCGATCATTCCAGATCCGCTCCGGCTGCATCGCCCGCAGCACAAAGAGCATAAGCGCGAGGCCCAGCGTTCCGTACACTCCGTATAGAGCCCCGTGGCCATGCAGCGGTGTCGTGTTGAGACCCTGCATGTAATAGAGCGCGATAGGAGGATTGATCATAAATCCAAAGATGCCCGCACCGACGAGATTCCAAAACGCGACCGCAATAAAGAAGTTGATCACCCACTTATATTGCGCCAGCCAAGGACGTGCCGTCTTTCGATGGATGTTCTCCCACGC
>CAZKTS010000279.1:0-9010 GCA_964555735.1 uncultured Bifidobacteriaceae bacterium | reverse complement strand
AAGGCGACGAACTTGGCGAGGGCGATCCCGAGGTTCGCGAGGAACGCAGCGGCGATCGCCTTGCGTGAGCCCTCGTGCACGGCGCCGAGGCTAGCGGCGCGGCAAGGCGTCGACCGCCCAGACCGTGCGGGTCTCGATGCGGATCTCATCGGCGCCGTTGGTGAGCAGGACGGTCGCGCCCGAGCGCTCGAACCGGGTCATGACGCCGTACGAGACCGTGTCGTCGTGGCGGATCGCGACCGGCTCGCCCCGGCGAACGCGCAGGCGCTCGTCCCAGCCGTAGCGCAGGCGACCGTCGGGCCCCCGACGCGCCGGCTTGCCCACCCGCACCGAATGGACTCGATAGCCCTCGGCGAGCACCGTCGCACGCTCCTCACCGAGGAACTCCTCGGTCGCGTCGAGCAGGATCCGTGTGAAGGTCCGGCCGTGGTCGGGCAGGTCGGGCTGCTCGCGCAACGCCCAGTGCGCGAGCTCGTGCAGCACCACGCCCTTGGTGCGATAGCGGCGGGGGAGGGTGATCGTGTGCGATCCGTCGTCCTCGTCGCGCAGGAACGCCTGGCGCGCACCGTTGCCGGGCCGCAGTCGCGGCACGCGGTCGATCGTCGCCGCGGGGAAGCGCTCGTGCCACCAGAGCGTGCCCACGACGCGGTCGGCGAAGCCCGCGCACGCGTCGAGTCCGGGCAGCGGACTCGACGGCAGTGGGGTCTCGGCGCGATAGACGCGCGACCGTTGCGAGTCGCGCGGTCGGCGCGGGGCGGCGGGCGCATGCGCCGTCATCGCGCCGAGGGGTGGTGCGTGCTCACCCGACGTCGGGGAGGCGCATCGGGTTCTCGGTCACGACCGACCCGCCGGGACGCGCCGGGCGTTGCACCTGGGAGGCCATGATCCCGTGCTCCGCGCGCAGCCGCGCCATGCCGTCGTTGTGTCCGGTGTACGACGGCGGCTGCGAGAGCTGCCAGACGATCCCTTCCGCAGCGACCTCGCTGGGCTCCCAGTCGGAGTGGTCGAGGTCGGGCGCGTTGGCGACGAACCCCTCGGACGCCACCGGTAGGTCGATGCGGAACGTGTTGACCGCGATCCCGAATGGCGCCAGCTGCGCGGCCGCGGAGACGGTCAGGTGCTCGAGCGCGATCTTCGACATCCCGTAGGCCATGAGGCCGGGGAAGTAGTTGAGGCCTGCGAGCGACGACACGTTGCAGATGGAGCCCTCACCGCGCGCCTTCATCCCCGGCATGACCGCCTGGATGGCGAGCAGCGGTGCGCGCAGGTTGACGTCGAAGATGAGATCGTGACGCTTCATCGGGAGGTCGAGGTCGCCGGGGAACGTGATCGCCGCGTTGTTCACGAGGATGTCGACGCCCCCGAACGCCTCGATCGTCGTCGCGACCATCGCCTCGACGTCGGCGTCGACGGCGAGGTTCGTAGCGACGGCGATCGCCTCGCCCCCAGCCGTGATGACGCGGTCGACGGTCTCGTCGATCGTGCCCGGCGTGGGGAGCGGCGACTCGTCGGTGGCGCGCGCCGCACAGGCCACGCGCACACCCTGGGCCGCGAGCGCGACCGCGGTGGCCGCGCCCACGCCGCGACTCGCCCCCGTGACGATCGCGACCTTGCCGTCGAGGTCCATCGCCGCAACCTACGCGAGCTCGGGGAGCTCCTGGCGCACCATCAGGTTGTCGGCGTAGAGGTCGCCGAGGCGCTCGACCCGTTCGAGGGCGGACTCGACGTCGTGCTCGAGCGCGGCGGGGTCATCCGCGTCCAGCGCGTCGCTCACCTCGTCCCACGAGACCGGCGTCGACACCATGGGGCGCGCCCGCGCCCGGAGCGAATAGGCACAGACCGTCGTCTTGTGCCGGTCGTTCTGGCTCCAGTCGACGAACACCTTTCCCGGGCGCAGGTCGCGCGCCATCAGGATCGTCACCCGGTCCGGGTCCTGCTTCGCGAGCAGCTGCCCGAGCGCTCGGGCGAACGCCTTGGTGGCCTCGGCGTCGCTGCCCGTGACCGGCACCGCGAGGTGGAGCCCCTTCCCGCCCGAGGTCTTCACCACGCTGACGAGTCCGAGCTGGTCCAGCATGGTCCGGAGCTCGAGCGCGACGCGCGCGCAGTCGAGGACGTCGGCCGGGGCGCCGGGATCGAGGTCCAGGACCAGCGAGGTCGGGTGGTCGGGATCGTCGACCGTGGCTTGGAGGGTGTGGAGCTCGAGCGCGGCGAGGTTGGCGGTCCACACCAGTGCGGCGACCTCGTCGATCACGCAGGACTCGACGTCCTCGTAGGCGAGGGCGGTCTCGACCCAGTCGGGCGCGTGCGGCGGGCAGCGCTTCTCGAAGAACGACTTGCCCTCGACGCCGTTGGGCCACCGGACCATGGTGACGGCGCGGCGGGCCAGATGGGGCAGCATCGCCCCGGAGATCCGCGCGTAGTAGTCGATGACGCCGGCCTTGGTGAACCCGGTGGCGGGGTACAGGACCTTGTCGAGGTTCGAGAGCGTGAGGGTCCTGCCCCCGACCTCGGTCCGCACCTTCTCCCCGTGCTGGGGCGTCGGAGCCTGGGGGGTCGGAGGCTGGGGGGTCGCCTCGGGCATCGCCGGGAGGGTACCGCTGCCCCGAGCCCGCTCGGTGCGCCCCGTGTGACGGGAGTCCGCTCGTGTGGGAACCTGGAGGAATGCCGAGTGCCATCTGGACGGGCACGATCGGGTTCGGGCTCGTCAACGTGCCCGTCAAGGTCGTGTCCGCCACGAAGAACCGCGACGTCCGCTTCAACCAGCTGGAGGAGGGGACGAACGCGCGCATCCGCTACCGCAAGGTCTCCGACCAGACCGGCGAAGAGGTCCCCAACGACAAGATCGTGAAGGGCTACGAGGTCGCGCCGGGCCAGTACGTGGTCATGGAGGACGAGGAGATGAAGGCGCTCGCTCCCAAGGCGAGCCGCACGATCGAGATCGAGGACTTCGTCGAGCTCGACCAGATCGATCCCGTCTACTTCGAGAACCCCTACTACCTGGCACCGGATGCCGACGCGGCGAAGGCCTACAAGCTGCTCGTCACCGCCATGACCGAGCTCCGCAAGGTCGCGATCGGTCGGCTGGTGATGCGGTCCAAGGAGAGCCTCGTCGCGATCCGTCCGGTCGACGGCGTCCTCTGCATGGAGACCATGCGCTACGCCGACGAGGTGCTGCCGACGGAGGGCATCGTGCCTGATGCCGACGTCGGCGAGCCGAGCCAGCGCGAGCTCGACATGGCGGAGCAGCTGATCGAGGCGCTGGCCAGCGACTTCGAACCCGACAAGTACTCCGACCAGTACCGGGAGCAGGTGCTCGACCTCATCCAGCGCAAGGCCGCCGGCGAGGAGATCGTCGCCGAGCCCACGGTGGAGGACAAGGGCAAGGTGCTCGACCTCATGGCTGCGCTCGAGCAGAGCCTCGCTCGCGCCGGTCGGGGCGGCGACGCCGCCGAGGAGGCCGAGGCTGCACCCAAGAAGAAGGCGGCCAAGGCCACCAAGAAGCGCGCCCGCAAGTCCGCCTAGCCTCCCGGCCGAGAGGCCGACACGGGAGACCAGGCATGCCCACCAACACCATTACCGGCGCGCGCACCTTCTGGGAGCTCATCGACCGGCGGGCCGAAGCGACGCCCGACGCGCCGATGCTCATCGACCAAACGGGCACGGTCGTGTCGTTCGCCGAGTTCCGGGACCGGGCCGAGCGCGTGGCGGCCGGGCTCCTTGAGCGCGGGATCACCGCCGAGACTCCGGTGTCGTGGCAGATGCCGACGCGCATCGACACCGTCGTGCTCTCGGCCGCGCTCAGCCGGCTCGGCGCGGTCCAGAACCCGATCATCCACCTGTACCGCGAGCGTGAGGTGACGTTCGCGCTACGCCAGACCGGCGCGCGGTTCTTCTTCGTGCCCGGCGACTTCCGGGGCTTCGACTTCCCCGAGTTCGCGGCTCGTGTCGCCTCCGACCTCGACTCGCCGCCCGAGGTCGTCGTGGTGGACGCGGCGAGCGGGCACCCGTTGCCCGAAGGCGATCCTGCGACCCTGCCGCCGCCGCCGGAGGGAGGCGCGGCCGACGAGGTGCCGGTGCGCTGGATCTACTACACATCGGGGAGCACCGCGGATCCGAAGGGCGTTCGCCACACCGACCAGACGCTGCTCGCCGGCGGCTGGGGCCTCGCGGTCGCGATGGCCATGTCGGCCGACGATGTCGGGTCGATCGCGTTCCCGTACGCGCACATCGGCGGTCCCGACTACCTGATCACGATGCTCGCCCTCGGGTTCCCCGCGGTGCTGATCGAGGCGTTCTCCGCGCCGGACGTCATCCCCGTCTTCAACGAGCACGGCGTGACCATGGTGGGCGGCTCGACCGCGTTCTACATCGCCTACCTCGCCGAGCAGCGCAAGCAGCCGGGCGAGCCGATCATGCCGTCGCTGCGCCTCATGTCGGGTGGAGGCGCGCCCAAGCCGCCGGAGCTGCACTACGAGGTGCAGCGCGAGATCGGCGGGCGCGGCATCGCCCACGGCTACGGCATGACCGAGGTGCCGATGATCGCATCGGGCTCACCGACCGACACCGACGAGCAGCTGGCCAACACCGACGGCAAGCCGGTGGAGGGCGCCGAGGTGCGCATCGTGAAGCTCGACGGCACGCCGGCCGCGCCCGACGAGGAGGGCGAGGTGCGGGTCAAGGGCCCGATGGTCTTCCGCGGCTACACCGACCCGGTGCTGACCGCCGAGGCGTTCGACGAGGACGGCTTCTTCCGGACCGGCGACCTCGGCAAGCTCCGTGCCGACGGCCACGTCGTGCTCACCGGCCGGCTCAAGGACGTCATCGTGCGCAAGGGCGAGAACATCAGCGCCAAGGAGATCGAAGACCTCCTGTACACGCACCCGGCGGTGGAGGACGTGGCGGTGATCGGTCTGCCCGACCCCGAGCGCGGTGAGCGCGTGTGCGCGGTGGTGCAGTCGGCCGAGGGTGCGGAGCCGCTCACGTTCGACGCCATGGTCGCCTTCTGCGCCGACGCCGGGCTCATGAAGCAGAAGACGCCCGAGCAGCTCGAGGTGCGCGCGGAGATGCCGCGAGCCGCCACCGGCAAGATCGTCAAGACCAAGCTCCGCGAGGAGTACGCCGACAAGCCCTGGCCCGCCTGAGCGGCGGCCGACGGGACGTCAGGGCGCGGTGACGCCCTCGGCGATCGGATCGTCGATCAACCGCTGCGCGATGTAGACGGGGATGATCGAGACGAGCACCACGAACGTCGCGACCACGTTCACGGTCGGGATCGCGTTGGGGCGAGCGAAGTTGTCCGCGAACCACAACGGCAACGTGCGGTAGCCGGCGCCCGCGGTGAAGGTCGTCACGATGATCTCGTCGAAGCTCAGCGCGAACGCGAGCAGACCGCCCGCGAGCAGCGATGAGCGCATCAGCGGGAACGTGATGTGGCGGAAGGTCTGGAACCCGTCGGCGCCGAGGTCGGCGGACGCCTCGGCCGCGTTTGCCGCGATCCTTCGGAGCCGCGCCGAGACGTTGTTGAAGACGATGACGACGCAGAACGTGGCGTGAGCGATCACCAGCGTCATGACCGAGAGGTCGATGCCGATGCGCTGGAAGGCGGAGAGCAGCGCGATGCCGGTGACGATGCCCGGGAGCGCGATCGGCAGGACGATGGCCAGGCTCACGGAGTGCCGACCGAAGAACGAGTGTCGGGTCAGCGCGAAGGCCGCGAGCGTGCCGAGCACCAGCGCGATCAGGGTCGCCCAGCCCGCGGTCTGGAGCGAGTGGATGAGCGCGGTGCGCGGGCCTTCCTCGTGGACCGCCTGCTCCCACCACTTGAGGGTGAAGCCGCGAGGGGGCCACGCGTAGTTGGGCGCCTCGTTCACGCTGAGGCGTGCCACGTAGACGATCGGGAAGTACAGGATGACCAGCACCAGGCCGGTGAAGGCGCGGAGGACGATGCGCGCGGTGCGGGAGAGGTACACGGCTAGAGCTCCTCGAGCGCGCCGGTCCGGCGGATCGCGAGCAGGTAGATGACCATGACGACGACCGGGACCATCGCGTACGCCGCGGCGAACGGCAGGTCGACCGAGAACTGCCGGTAGATGATGTTGCCGATGTACTCGTTGGTGCCGCCCACGATCCGGTTCATGTAGAAGTCGCCGAGGGTCAGCGAGAACGTGAAGATCGACCCCGCGACCAGCGCCGGGAAGATCTGCGGGAGCACCACGCTGCGGAAGGTGCGCCCCGCCTTGGCGCCGAGGTCGGTTGATGCCTCGAGGAGCGAGTTCGGCAGACGGTCCATGCCCACGTACAGCGGGATCACCATGTACGGGAACCAGAGGTACGACAGCACGATGATCGTGCTGGTGGAGCTGAAGCCCGGGCTCGAGCCGAACACCGCGGCGAGCACGCCCCCGGCCGGGTCGAGGATCGCCCGCCACGCGTAGCCCTTCACGAGATAGCCGGCCCACAGCGGCATCGTGACCGCGACGACGAGTGCCCGACGCGCCCATCGAGACGCGATCTTCGCCATGTAGAACGCGACCGGGAGCGCCAGGAGCGCGTCGATGACGGTCACGCTCACCGCCGCGACGATCGTGCGCAGGGCCGTCTCGCGGTAGACCGGCTCTTCCCAAAGCACGCGGTAGTTGTCGAAGTTGAGGGTCGTGTCGAGCTGGGTGACGAGACCCGTCGGGTCGTCGACGAGGCGGAACAGCGACGTCACCAGCAGTGCGACGAGCGCGCCGAGGTAGACCACGACGAGCCACGTCAGCGGCGGTCCGAGGTTGAAGACGAGCTGGGCGCGCGGGTGCCGGGTGAGAGCACGCGCGACGCGCCGACGCAGCCCGCGATCGGGCGGCGAGTCGGACGTCCCCGACACCGGGTCGGGCGCGTCGGGTGTCGGAGCGGGCGGCGCGAGCGTCGTCACGTGATGGGGCGAAGGCCGGGGTGGGTGGGCCCGGAGGCCCACCCACCGTCGACCGTCGAGCAGATGCTCAGCTGGCCTTGATCTGGTCCCAGGCCTTCGCCCAGTCCTTGTAGGCCATGCACTTCACGTCGCGACCGTCGAGGCACTTGGCCGTCGGCGTCGTCCAGTACGACAGCTGGTCGTAGAACGCCTGGTCGTCGGCGTGGTACGTGGTGCAGAAGCTCGTGTCGCTGGTCTCGGCGCAGGCGTCGAGGTTGGCCGGTGCTTCACCGAACCACTCGGCCACCTGGGCCTGCACGTCGGCCTTGGTGATCCAGTTCAGCCACTCGTACGCACAGTTCGGGTGCGCCGCGTCCTTGTGGATCATCCAGTTGTCCGACCACGCGGTCGAGCCCTCCTCGGGCAGGATCGCGTTGACGGGCGGCGACGCCTCGTCGGCCTGCACGAGGTTGGTGATCACCTGCCACGTCGTGCCGAGGACGAGGCTTCCCTTCGTGAACGCCTCCTGCTCCTTCAGGTAGTCGGACCAGTACTCGCCGACGATGCCCTTCTGCTCCTTGAGCAGGTCGACCGCAGCGGCGAACTGCTTCTTGTCGAGGGCATACGGGTCGGTGATCCCGAGGTCCGGCTGCGTCTTCGACAGGTACAGGGCGGCGTCCGCGATGTAGATCGGCGAGTCGTACGCCGTGACCTTCCCGGCGTACGGCGAGTCCGGGTCGAAGACCGCACCCCACGACGTCGGCGCGGGCGTGACCTCGTCCTCGTTGTACATCAGGAGGTTCGCCCCCCAGCCGTGCGGCAGCCCGTAGACCTTGCCGTCGACGGTGTTCCAGCGCTGCTCCTTGAGGAACGGTGCGAGCGCGTCGTAGTTCTCGAACAGGTCGGTGTTGAGCACGGCGGCGTCACCGTTGGCGACGCTGCGCAGGCTCGAGTCGCCCGATGCGGACACCACGTCGTACTCACCGGTGTGGAAGAGCTGGAAGGCTTCGTCGGACGTCCCGAACGTCTTGATCGACGCCTTGCAGCCGGTCTCCTTCTCGAAGGGCGTGACCCAGTCGACGTCCTTCTCGGTCGAGCCGTCCTCGGCGTAGCCCGGCCAGGCGAGGATGTTGACCTTCCCCTCGCCCTTGCCGATCTTCGTCTGACCGCCGTTCCCGCCGGCGCTGGCGGGTGCGGCGACGACGAGCACGAGGACGGCCACCAGGCCGACCAGCACCCGAACGTGTCTCATATGTCGTCTCCCTTGTCGGTTGCGTGTGCAGAGCTCGAATCGCTGGACTCGGTGTCGGCCGTGGGCTCGACCGGGTCGGGGGTCGTCGCGACGGTGAGTGCGTGGGCCCGCTCGAAGGCCAAGCGCACCCGATCGCCGGGGGCTCGGCCGTCGGGCGCCGCACTGGTGGTGTTCTGCACGTCGACCGCGAGCTCGCCGCCGCCGTCGAGCGCGACGCGGTAGCGCGTCTCCGAACCCAGGTACAGGACGTCGCGGATCGCACCGCCGCTCGTGACCTCGCCGTCGGCCGGGGGAGCGCCGGCGTCGTCCAGCAGCCGGATCTTCTCCGGGCGCACGCTGATCGGTGACGGATCCCCGAGGAGGTGCGCGGCGGCGTCGCCCGTGAGGAGGTTGGACGTGCCGACGAATGCGGCGACGAACGCCGTCGTCGGGTGCTCGTAGATCTCCATCGGCGTCCCGACCTGATCGATGCGACCGTCGTTGAACACCGCGATGCGGTCGCTCATGGTCAGGGCTTCGTCCTGATCGTGCGTGACGAGCACGAACGTGATGCCGACGTCGCTCTGGATTCGCTTCAGCTCGACCTGCATCTCCTCGCGCAGCTTGCGGTCGAGCGCGCCGAGGGGCTCGTCGAGCAGGAGCACGCTCGGGCGGTTGACGAGCGCGCGTGCGAGGGCCACGCGCTGGCGCTGGCCGCCCGAGAGCTGGCTCGGACGGCGGCTCTCGTATCCGGCCAGGCGCACGATCTCGAGGGCGTCGGCAACCCTCGTGGCGCGCTCGGCCCGGGCGACCTTCTTGACCTTGAGCCCGTACTCGACGTTCTGCGCGACGTTCATGTGCGGGAACAGCGCGTAGTCCTGGAA
>CAZKTS010000278.1:0-2456 GCA_964555735.1 uncultured Bifidobacteriaceae bacterium | reverse complement strand
GACCTTCGCGCCCTGCGCACTCACCCGCGCCAGCGCAGCCACCTCACGACCCTCGAAGCACTCCGCCTCCACCGCAGACGCGTAGTCCCGCAGTCCGTCGACGACCTCCGACAACGTGCTCATGCCGCCAACTCAACCACGAGGGTGTGACAGTCACCCCCCGAAACGAGCCCCTCGCGCGAAGAAACCTCACAAATCCGTTCTTGGCACGCTGCGTGTCACATGGACTGAGACAACGTGCCAAGAAGCGGCACTGTCAGCCGTCGTCGGTCACGATCAGGACGGCCTCTTCGCCGGCGGCGCGATGCCCGGGGACGTTGTCCATGAGCCGGTACTCGCCCGGCGGCAAGACCACGACGACGGTGCTCCTCGCCGGCGGTGCCGGCCACGCGATGAGCGTGGACGCGCCGGCGTCGTCGGTCGGCACGACCAACGTGTGCGTACCGAGGCCCCTCAGCTCCACACGGATACGACCGGCCGGCGCGCGATAGACGTCGCGGTCGTAGGCGAGATCGCGCACCGTCACCCGCACCGTCGGGACGTCGTCCGCCCCGCCGACGAGCACACAGCCCGCGACGACCACGGCGAGACCCGCGGCCACGATGGCCCACCCGCCCGGGCGCATTGCCAAGAAGCGGCTCTACTGGTTGGGCTTGTCGCCGCTCGCCGCCGCTTTGGCCATGGCCTCGAGGCGGTCGAGCATGGGCATGCGCTCCTGACCGACCTCGTCGAAGCGCTCGGCGATCTCCTCGGGCGTCCAGCGGCCGTCCTTGGTCATCTCGCGCACCTCGACGGGCTGGTTCCACACGCCGATGTGACCGCCGTTGGCGGTGTACACCTGGCCGGTCACCTCACGCGCCGACGGGCCGAGGAGGAACACGACCATCGGCGCGACGTCCTCGGGCTCACCCATCTCGATGCCGAACGGCACGTTGCCCGACATGCGACTCTTGGCGACGGGCGCGATCACGTTGGCGGTGACGCCGTACTTGTGCATGCCGAGCGCGGCGCTGCGCGTGAGCGACACGATGCCGCCCTTCGCGGCGCTGTAGTTGGCCTGCGCGACGCTGCCGGCGAACGCACCCGACGTGAAGCCGATCATCGTGCCGGACTTCTGCGCCCGCATGATCGGGGCCGCGGCCCGGAAGACGGTGAACGTGCCCTTGAGGTGGGTCTCGATGACCGGGTCCCACTCCTCCTCGGACATGTTGAAGAGCATCCGCTCGCGCAGGATGCCGGCCACGCACACGACACCGTCGATGGTGCCGTAGGTGTCGACGGCGGTCTGCACGATGCGGGCGCCGCCCTCCATCGTCGTGACGCTGTCGGCGACGGCGACGGCGTTCCCGCCCGCGGCCTCGATCTCGGCGACGACCGCGTTGGCCACCTCGCTGTCGGGCTCGTTGCCGTCGATGCTCACGCCGAAGTCGTTCACCACGACGTTGGCGCCGTTCGCCGCGCACGCGAGTGCCACCGCGCGGCCGATGCCCCGCCCTGCACCCGTGATCGCGACCGTCAGTCCGTCCAGATAAGCCATGGCGCCGAACCTAGCCGCGCGCCGTCAGGCCACCCGAGACCGGGACCCGTCAGTCGAGCCCGTCCTCGGGCGTCTCGAGGAGGACGGCCTCGATGAGCTCGCCCTGGAGGTACGTGAGCCACGCGTAGGCGGCGAGGCCGGGCGTCGCGGGGTCGTCGGGGTCGAGCTCGTCGTACTCTGTGCCCTCGGTCACGCCGAGGCGGGTGCCGAGCGCGAGCCGGGCGTCGTTGAGCACGTTCAGCCACGCGGCGACGTCGTCGTCGGAGAGGTCCGCCTTCACCATGTCCCGCCGGTCATCGACCGCGCCCGCGAGCGAGTCGGTGAGCACCTGCAGCGCGGCCAGGCGCTCACGAACCAGCTCGGGATGCACGAGCTCGCGCCACTCGCGCTCGGCGTCCTCCGCCGTCGGGTCCAGGTACGCGCGGGGGAACAGCCGCGTGCGCACCGGGTCCGCGGGATCAGCGCCCTCGTCATAGAGCACACGCAGCTCGTCGGGGATCGAGCGCAGCAGATCGAGCTCGGCCGGGTGCAACGTGACGCGCAGGCTCCCGTCCTTCCGACGCTCGAAGCGGGTCATCAGGCCGGGTGCTCCATGGTCGCCCACAGACCCCGCGCGTGCAGACGAGCGACGTCGGCCTCGGCCTTCTCGCGGTTCCCGTGCGACACGACCGCCTTGCCCTCGTGGTGCACCTGGAGCATCAGGCGCGTCGCCTTCTCCCGCGAGTACCCGAACAGCTGCTGGAGCACGAGCACGACGTACGACATCAGGTTGACGGGGTCGTTCCAGACGATGACGATCCACGGCTTGTCGGTGCCGATCGACTCGTCGAGCTCGGGATCACCCAGCGACTCCGCGTCCTCGACGTCGGGTGGGGCGACCTCGGGCGGCGCAGTCTCGACCGGCGCGGTCGCCGCGGGC
>CAZKTS010000277.1:0-1549 GCA_964555735.1 uncultured Bifidobacteriaceae bacterium | reverse complement strand
CGTCGTCGCAGCCGCTCGAAGTACGGCGCCAAGCGCCCGAAGGCTGCCGCCGCGGGAGGTAAGAAGTGAGCCGCCGTACTCGTGCCGTCCGTCGCCCGGTTCCGCCGGATCCGCGCTACGACAGCCAGACCGTGTCGAAGTTCGTCAACGCGCTCATGTATGACGGCAAGAAGGGCCTGGCCGAGGGCGTGTTCTACAAGGCGATGGACCTGATCGAGGAGCGCACCGGCCAGCCGGGTGTCGCCGTGTTCAAGCAGGCGGTGAACAACGCGAAGCCGATGGTCGAGGTGAAGAGCCGCCGCGTCGGTGGCGCGTCACTGCAGGTGCCGATCGAGGTCCGTCCCGATCGCCGCGCCGCCCTGGCCATGCGCTGGCTGATCCAGTTCTCCCGGGCGCGCAGCGAGAAGACGATCTACGAGCGCCTCGCGGCCGAGCTGATCCTCGCGTCGAAGGGCGAGGGGAACACGATCAAGAAGAAGGAAGACACGCACCGGATGGCCGAGGCCAACAGGGCGTTCGCGCATTACAGGTGGTAGTCGGCAGTCGGCAGTCGTGAGGCAGCGAACAGACCGACGACTTTCTGACGACCGACGACTGAAGGCTGTGGACTGAACATCGGGTTATGTGAGGATCGTCGATCCCCACCTCTGGCCTTCCGAAAACGCATGGGACCTCGATTGGTCCTCATCCAGGGCGGTTGTCCGGATGTGCGCGGAGCGATACCACCGGGTTTCCCGGGTCGGTCGCCCCGCTTTTCGCTTGGTGGAGGCGCCCGCGGCGCCGGGAAAACAGGGTTGACGAAAGATATGGCGCGAAACACACCGCTCGATCGCTACCGGAATATCGGCATCATGGCGCACATCGATGCCGGTAAGACGACCACGACCGAGCGCATCCTTTACTACACCGGCAAGAACTACAAGATCGGTGAAGTGCACGAGGGTGCCGCCACGATGGACTGGATGGAGCAGGAGCAGGAGCGCGGCATCACGATCACGTCGGCGGCCACGACCTGTTTCTGGACCCGGAACGACATCCAGCACCGGATCAACATCATCGATACGCCCGGCCACGTGGACTTCACGGTCGAGGTGGAGCGGTCGCTGCGCGTGCTCGACGGCGCCGTGACGCTGCTGGACTCGGTGGCCGGCGTGGAGCCGCAGACCGAGACGGTGTGGCGCCAGGCCGACCGGTACAACGTGCCGCGCATCATCTTCTCGAACAAGATGGACCGCGTGGGTGCCGACTTCGACCGCTGCCTCAGCATGATCCGGGGCCGGCTCACGAAGAACGCCTTCCCGATCCAGCTGCCGGTGGGCTCGGGCGAGCTCTACACCGGGCACATCGACGTGCTGCGCCGGGTGGAGTTCGTGTTCGACGAGGAGACCATGGGCAAGACGTTCACCGAGATGCCGGTGGCGGATGCCTACAAGGAGCGGGTGGAGCAGGCCCGGCACGAGGTCATCGAGGCGGCGGTCGAGCACGATGACGAGCTGATGGCGAAGTACCTGGGCGGCGAGGAGCTGTCGCTCGAGGAGATCATGCGGGC
>CAZKTS010000276.1:0-2334 GCA_964555735.1 uncultured Bifidobacteriaceae bacterium | reverse complement strand
GTCGCCGAGGAGCTTGCGGGCCTCCGCAGCGGGGACGGCGCCGAGGCCGGGGATCTCACACGTCGCACCCGGGAGTCCGGTGAGGGAGAGGAGGGCTTCGGCGTCGACGTTGACGTGCACGTGCGCCTTCGGGCCTGAGCCCTCGGCGGCGTCGCGGTCGAGAAGGTGGACAAGGGCGTCGAAGCGGTAGGCCTCGGGGGCGGAGCGTTCGGTGCCGGCCCGGCGGGTCTCGGCGAAGATGCGGTCCGCGTGGGCCTTGATCGCGGCCATGATCCGGGCGCCGTCGGTCTTCGTGCCGCGGGCGGTGAGGTTCCAGCGGTCCTCCTCGTCGACCCACTCCCTGAGGAACCGGGTGTCGTGGGCGTTTCGATGACGCTCCTCCGGGTCGTGCACCGACGCGCGGACTCTGCGGCACCGCTTCGCGAACGTGCCCGCGTCCTCGTCGGGTGCGGCGAGGAGCAGCTCGTCTTCGGCGTCGGGAACCTCGCTCGCCGCCGCGGCCAGCTCGCGCGCCTTGACCGGCGACAGGCGACCCCGCGCGAACGCCTCCGCCGCCCGCGGCAACGCCTCGAGCTGTCGCGCGGTCTCCAACGACCGCGCCGCCTCCCCGACCGTGGTGCCGGTGAGCCGGCCCACCAGGTGCGCCGGGGAGCGTTGCCCCGCGCCCGTGTGCGAGGTCGTCTCGGCGACGCGCTGCGCGAGGCGGCCCTTGATCGCCGCGCACATCGCCTCCATCGCCGCGACGTGACGCAACGCCCGCTGGGCCTGCTTCGTGTCGTAGCGCGCCACATCGACACCCGCGAAGAGCTCGCTCAGCGCGCTCCTCGCCTTGGCGATGTCACTCGGCCACGTCTCGTTCATGTCGCAATCCAAACATGGGGGTGTGACAGTCACCTCGCGACGAGGCCGTCAGCGCGAGGACCGTCAACAGATCGTCAGACCCCGTTCTTGGCACGTTGCGTCAGTCCATATGACACTCAACGTGCCAAGAAGTGGCTCTCTCTCGTGTCAGCGGCTCCGCCGCGTCAGTGCTCGAGCAGGTCGAGGGTGAGGGCGGCGGTCCAGCTGAAGTCGGGGGCGCCGTAGCCCTGGCCGGTGTTGGCGTTGAAGTACTCGAAGCAGTCGGTGGCCTCGACCATGGCGACCGTGCGGTCGCGCAGCTCGCGGGCGAGGTCGGTGTCGCCGACGGCGTGCAGGCCCTGCACGATCGCCCAGTTCATGTTCACCCAGGTCGGGCCCTTCCAGTAGCGGTCCTCGTCGAACGCGCGCGAGGTCGCGGCGACGCTCGGCACCGGGTGGGCGAGCCAGAACCTCGTCGGGTCCTGGAGCAGGTCGCGCAGGCGGTTGACGCGGTCGGGCGGCACGACCCGTCCCCAGAACGGGAGGAACGTGGCGACGGTGGAGATGCGGATGAGCTCGTCGGTCACGGCGTTGCGGGAGTAGTACTGCCCCTCCTCGTCGTCCCAGAGGTCGTCGATGGCGACGCTCGTCGCCACGAAGCGGTCGTGGAGGTCGGGATCGATCGCGGTCCCGAGCTCGCCCGCGATCTCCTCGAGCGCGGTGTTCGCGACGACCAGCAGCGCGTTGAACGCGAGGTCCTCGATCAGGACCGACGTCGCCGGCGGCAGGCGCTCGAGCGAGAACCCGTGGCGCTTGTCGTGGTGCGCGAGCGCGAGCATGCGGAGCCCATCGTCGTCGCTCGTCCGCTCGGCCGCGGGCGCGTACTTGGTATCGCGCCGGAACAGGCGGGCCACGCGAGCGAGGCGCAGGCGCAACGCCCACCGCACCCACCACGGGCCGCCGTGGTCGCGCATCGTGCGCATCCACGGCGGCGTCGTGTCGAGGCCGCACTCCCACGGGTGGATGAGCGTGATCAGCCCGCGGCTGCGCGGGTCGCGCGCCCGGTAGAGCCACTGGTGGTACGCGACCAGCTTCGGGTACAGCTCGGCGAGGAACGTGCTGCGCTCGGTGCCCGGGAGTGCGGCCGCCACGCGCTGCACCGCGATCGCCGTGATCGGCGGCTGGGTGATGCACGACGTGTCGACGTCGCGCGGCGCGTCGGCGAACGTCTTCGACTGCCAGATCCGCCGACTGCCGACGTCGCGGTGGCCGGCCGCAAAGATCATGTGGGGGAGCATCCCGTTCGCCCACTGGCCGCGGAACAGCGCGCGCAGCTCGGTCGCCGCCCGCGCCGGGTCGTAGGACGCGACGCCGATCGCCGTGAAGCACGAGTCCCACAGCCACTGGTGCGGGTAGAAGCCGTCGGCGGGGCACGTGTAGTCGCCGCGCTGGTTGTCGTCGAGGACCGCTCGCGCCCGCTCGGCGATGCCGTCC
>CAZKTS010000275.1:0-13585 GCA_964555735.1 uncultured Bifidobacteriaceae bacterium | reverse complement strand
CGCGGTCTCGGCCTGGGCCTGCAGCCGCACCGACTCGGGGAAGTCGGCGGGGAGCTCGGTGAACTCGGCGAGCCGCGCGGGCGCCGCGGCCGCGGCACGCTGGCGTTGGTTGGCGGTCAGCTCGCTGGGTCCGGGGTCCGAGACCACGCGGTATCGCATGCCGGCCACCGACGGCTGTTGGCTGACGAGCGTGTTGGACGAGCGCACGACCAGCGGATCGGCGCCGTCGACCTGCACCGGACGGTACGCGGCCGGCATCCACCGCTCGCCGAGCGTCCCGATGCGATAGCGCTGGATGAGCGGGTTCGCGGGCACCGACTCGTCGAGGCCCTCACCGACGGCGTCGTCGCCCTCGGCGGTGAGGGTCCACTGCCCCCCGGCGGCCGACGTGTACTGGTCGAGCGCGGTGATCCGCCAGTAGTCGGCACCGTCGGCGTCGACGGTGAACAGCTCCTGCTGGGAGTCCTGCTTGAGCTTGTCGGCGACATCGAGGAGCGGCGGGATCGACGTCCGGTAGCTGGAGTCGCCACCGCCCTCGTTGAGCCCGCCCGCCTCGAACAGCGGGTCCTTCCCGCCGGGGAGCGCGGGCGCCGCCGCGACGCCGACCGCGACGGCCCCGACGCCGACGATGAGCGCGACGACGACGAGGCTCGGTGCATCGAGGAGGCGGCGCGCACCGAGGCGCGTCCGCCGCCGCTCGAGCAGCTGCTGGTGCTGGAGCGCGAGGAACGCGATGCCGACGATCCCGAAGCCGGCGACGACCAACCACTGCCCGTCGTCGACGCCGAGCGCCACGATCCAGATCAATACCACCGCGCCCGGCGCGAGCGCACCGATGGCCGCGTGCCGCCAGAACGCGAGGTCGTCGGCGGCGCTCGCGGTGATCCACACGACGATCGCGGCGAGCGCGATCGTGCCGTCGGTGGGCGAGAGCGGCACCGTCTGGACCTGGAGGACGTCCCAGCCGGCGCGCAGGCGGTCGACGAGAGTCGCCGGCGACAGGTCGCCGAGCACAACGACCGCGAAGACGAGGAGCCCGACCGTCCACGCGAGCCACGCGTGGACGGCGGAGCCGTGCCTCACCCGCACCACCGCGCCGATGACGTGAGGAAGGAGTGCCGCGGCGACGAGCGGCAGGACCCACCGATCGCCCCGGAACACCTGCCCGAAGGCCAGCGCGACGCTCACGCTCAGCGCTGCGAGCGCCGCCGCGACCGGGTGGGAGCGGACGTCGAGGTTCACCGCGCGGCCGTCCTGGTGCGGCGCTGACCGGCGAGCGCCGCGGCCCCGCGGCGGGTGCGGGCCGCGGCGTTCCACGCCTCGGCGAACGGTGTGCGAACCGCGTCGATGATCGGGATGCGCTTGCCCGCGGCCGGGACCGCGGCACCCGGCGCGGCGGCGAACGTCTGGATGATCGTGACGAGCATGCGCGCGCGCAGGAGGGACGCGGCCTCGACCACCGATCGATCGACGGCACCGGTGGCCACCACGATGGTGCCGACGCCGAGCCGGTTGCGCAGGCTCGCGACGACCGCGCCGAGGTGGTCGTCGTGCGAGAGCTCCACCACCGCGAGCCGGTCGAGCAGCAGCTCGAGCCAGCCGGGCCCGGGCCGGCCGAGGATCTCGCCGCCCGTGGTGACCACCTCGACCGGTGCTCGCTCGCGGCGCAGGCGCACGGCGATCGATGCGATCGCCTCCACCGCGACCTCGAAAGAGTCCTCGTCGTGCACGCTCGTGCGCGTGTCGAGGACGAGCACGACCCGTCCGGGCGATGCCGCTTCGTCCTGGCGCACGAGGAGGTCGCCGACGCGCGCGCTCGCCTTCCAGTTGACGCGCCGCGGGTCGTCGCCCGCCTCGTAGTCGCGCAGCGAGAGGAACTCGCCGAGCGGTTCGACGGCCGGCGACCGGGCACCTTCGGCGTGTGCCGCCGGTTCGCCGCCGCCACCGCGACGAGGCGGCGCGACCTCGTGGATGCGCGGGCAGACGATGATGTCGCCCGACTCGGCGACGACCTGGGAGCGGCGCGCCAGGCCGAGCGGATCGGACACCGTCGCGAGCAGCGGTCCCACGACGTGCAGGCCGCGGCGGGCCGTCGGCACGCGGTAGGCGGCCTGGAGCGTGCTGCCGGGCGCTTGGGGCGGCACGACGAAGCGCGCCGCGCGCCGGCCACCGTCGACCGCGTCGCTGAGCGTGAGCAGGGGTGTGGTGGTCGTGGCCTCGATCTCGAGCAGCACCCGGCCCTCGCCGCCCGCGTGCAGGCGCGTGGGCCGGACGTGACGTTGCACGCTGACGCGCGGCCGACGCAGGCTCACCCAGAGCGCCGCGAAGAGGAGGAGGAGACCGCCGGCGATGCCGAGCCCGGCGAGCGGGCCGGCGCCGAGCACCCGGCTCCCCACCACGAGCCCGGCCGATGCGCCCGCGAGCGTCCAGCCGCGCCGGGTGAGCCCGGTCACCGGACGCGACGGCGCGTCCTCGGAGTCGACGTCGGACGGACCGCGCTGCAGGTCGGCGCGCCCCGGGGTGACGGATGCGCGCCGGGCCACGGTCAGCCGTTGCTGCCGGGTACCGGGATCGCCGTGAGGACCGAGTGGATGACGTCGAGCGCGGTGACCCCGCGGAGCTCGGCCTCCGGAGCGAGGAGCATGCGGTGCTCGAGCACGGCGGAAGCCAGTGCCTTGACGTCGTCGGGCACCACGTAGTCGCGGCCGCTGCCGGCGGCCGCGGCACGGGCTGCCCGCTGGAGCGCGAGCGCGCCGCGCGGGCTCACGCCGAGCGCGAGGTCGGGATGGCGACGGGTCGCGTCGACGAGGTCGACGATGTACGCCTGGAGGGCGGGTGCCACGTGCACCATCGTGATGGCGTCGGCGGCGGCCGCGATCGCGTCGGCGGTCGTGACCGGCTCGAGCGCGTCGGCGCGCACGTGCCCGACGCCCTGCGTCTCCAGCACCGCGATCTCGGCCTCGCGCCCCGGGTAGCCCATCGGGAGGCGCATCAGGAACCGGTCGAGCTGCGCCTCGGGCAGCGGGTACGTGCCTTCGAGCTCCACCGGGTTCTGGGTCGCGATGACGAGGAACGGACGGGGGAGCGCGTAGGTGTGCGCGTCGACCGTGACCTGGTGCTCCTCCATCGCCTCGAGCAGCGCGGACTGCGTCTTCGGCGAGGCGCGGTTGATCTCGTCGGCCAGCACGACGTGGGCGAAGATGCCGCCCGGGCGGAACTCGAACTCGCTCGTCGCGCGGTTCCACACCGACACGCCGACGACATCGGACGGCAACAGGTCGGGCGTGAACTGGATGCGATGCGCGGTCGCCGCGATCGAGCGGGCGAGCGCCTTGGCCAGCGACGTCTTCCCGACGCCGGGCACGTCCTCGATGAGCAGGTGGCCCTCGGCGAAGAGGCAGATCAGCGCGAGCCGGATCTGCTCGCGCTTGCCCTGGATGACCCGCTCGACGTTGCGGCTCAGGGCATCGAACAACGCCGCGACGTCGACGCCGGCCGCGGCGCGCTCCGCGGCGGTGCGGCGGGCGGGAGCGGGCTGCGCCAAGGAATCCTCCGAATGCGACGGCGACGCCTCGTGCCCCGGGAGTGGCGCGGGTCGCCGCGGCGACGGTAGCAGCGGCTCTCCGGGCAACCGGGGCGCGAGGTCTACGGTGACGGCGTGGCCCGTGCGGCAGCGCAGACGCGATCGGAGCCGCCGGCGCGCCCTCACCGCGGCGGTTGGGCAGGGGCCGTCGGCCGGGTGCTGGTCCGCCCCGGGCTCTGGCCGACCGCGCTGCGTCAGGCCCACCGCACGGCCCGGGTCGGCTGGTGGCACCGCCCGCCGTTCCTGCCGCTGCCCGACCGGGCCTACACCGCCTTCCGGCTCGAGACGCAGTACGGATCCGACGGCGCGGTCGCCGGCGCCGACCTGGTGCGCTACCTCGAGTGGTGCCGAGCCGAGGACGCGGCGATTGCCGCGGGCCGTCGCGGCGGCCGTCGGTAGACTCGCTGCGCCATGGGGAGATCGCTGCTGCTCAATGCGAGCTTCGAGCCTCTGTGCGTCGTCTCGGCTCGCCGCGCGGTCGTCCTCGTGTTGAAGGAGAAGGCAGAGATCGTCGAGCGCAACGGCACCGAGTTCCGATCCGAGCGAGCTGCCATCCCCGTACCGTCGGTGATCCGCCTCGTCCACTTCGTGCGCGTGCCCTTCCGTACACGAGTGCCGCTCTCGCGCCGGGCCGTCTTCGCCCGCGACGGCCACCGCTGCCAGTACTGCAACCGGGCGGCCGAGAACATCGATCACGTCGTGCCCCGCTCGCGCGGCGGCACCCACAGCTGGGACAACGTCGTCGCCTCCTGCCGCGCCTGCAACGCGCGCAAGGAGGACCGGATGCTCCACGACACCGGGTTCAAGCTCCGCCGTCCTCCCGTCGCGCCGCACGCGGCGCTCTGGCTGGTGGCGACGGCCGGCACGCCCGACCCGACGTGGGAGCGCTACCTCCCGGGCGCGGAGGCCGTCCCCGCCTAGGCGCGCGCTCCTAGGTCCTGTTCCTGGCACGTTGCGTGTCATATGGACTGACGGACCGTGCCAAGAACCGGCTCTAGGGGTCATCGCCTGACTGGTCGCCGGGTGGTTCGAGCTTCCACCGGTGGGGTGAGCCACTGACCTGCCATCGGTCGTAGGTCTTGCGGTCGTGGTGGTAGGGGCAGAGGCGCCAGAGGTTGTCGCGGGAGGTGGTGCCGCCCTCGCTGAGGGGGATGACGTGGTCGACCTCGAGGTGCTGATCGCGGTCGCAGCCCTCGACACCGCAGGTGGGGTAGCGGTGCTCGAGCCAGCGGCGGAGGTCGGCGGGCAGGTAGCGGTCGAACGACTCGATGCCCTCGAGGTGCAAGCCGTCGCGTCGGACCTCGCGGACGGCGACGCCGGCGGTGAGCGCGGCGGCGGTGACCATCGGGATGGGGCCGACGCCGCGGAGCTCGGCGGTGTCGCCGTCGACGATGACCTGCAGCGGCGCGACGCGCTTCGGGACCCGGCCGTCGGCGAGGGCGACGAGCGCATCGGCGGCGTACGCCTGACGAGGCTCACGGTCCTTCGGGTCGCGACGACGTGCATCGGCGAAGATGTCTTCCTCGAGGCCATCGAGCACCGCCCACACCTTCGCGGCGGCATCGGGCTCGAGGCGGTACTCGCCGCAGCCCGCGCCGTCGGCGGCGGTCCAGCGGCGATGGAAGCGGGACTTTCGCAAGCGCTTCGCCCACGCATCGGGGTCGGTCTCGGCGGCGCACTTCACTCGAGCGGCCTTCTCGCGCAGGCCCTTCACCGTGTGGCGCTTGGCGTACCTGATCATCTCGACCGCGGCGTCGGGCACCTTGCGCGCCACGTCGACGACCACCTTCGCCTGGTCGGTCGAGAGCTCCCCGCCCCGCACGGCGTCGGCGACCTCGGGCATCTCGTCCAGCGACTTCCCGATGGCCAGGGTGCTCTCGGCCGCGGTGAACGTCGATCCGCTCTTCTGGGCCAGCCAGGCGATGGCCGACTGACACCCGGCGGACCGGTAGGCACCGCTCTCGTCGACCCGCCTCGCGAGCAGGGCCTTGATCGCTGCCAGCGCCCGCTCACCGTCCACTGCGACCTCGAACATGGAGGCCGCCGCGGGGCCCCGGAGGCCGTCGGCGTCGAGCTCGCGCGCAACCACCGCCAAGGCGTCGACCGCGTCTCGAAGGGCTGCTTCGTGCACTCGACACCTCCCACCGGGGGACGGGGCCGCCGGAGGGGAGGGCGGCCCGAGGTCGGGGGAAGTGGGCTGGGGGAAGTGGAGCGGAGATCGCAGCATAGAACACGCGTTCGCCCCCGTCAAGCCGGGACGGCAGCCCAACGCCGGTGGGGGTTGTGGGGCTCGAGGGGCCGGATGGGGGGCCTGGTGGCGCGTGAGGGGTTGACGGTGGTGGGAAGTGGTCTTAATGTGCCACGAAAGGGAGGGAAGTGGAGGACAACGCCCGTGGCGGGGCGCGTCTTCCCAGATCTCCCGAAGCAGCTGCGAGCGAGGGAACCGTGGACACATTCCTGGGGGAGCACCCGCACTCCCTGGACGCCAAGGGACGACTGATCCTCCCGGCGAAGTTCCGCGCGGCCCTCGAAGGCGGCGCCGTGATCGGGATCGGGAAGAGGGGGTGCCTGGCCGTGTACACGCCCACCGAATGGGAGCGGGTCGCCGAGGCGGCCCAGCAGATGGCGCGCGAGAGCGACGACAACATCCCGGCGACCCGGGCCTTCCTCGCGCTGGCGCAGCAGGTCGTCCCCGACAAGCAGGGGAGGGTGGCGATCGCGCCGCAGCTGCGGGAGTTCGCCAACCTCGACAAGGACGTCGTGGTCACCGGTGCCCTCAACCGCATCGAGATCTGGGACGCAGCCCGTTGGCAGGAAGAGCGGAGCGTGGGCGAGGCGATCCTCGCCGGCCCCAGCTCGCCGTCCGGGCTCGGGATGTAGAGGCCTGAGGGAAGGAGGCCTCGCGAGCAGACGAACCACAACCAACACAACCAGCGGGCCGCCCGGGTCCGCTGCCAGCTCCCCGGTCGGGCGCGGTGAAGCCCCTACTCCGCCCGCTTCTACCGAGCCGACTTCGGGGAGAAATCCGAGCGGCACTGACCGTCCGGGGAGCTGGCAGCGGGCCTGGGGGCGAGGAGCAGCGACATGGGTGGCTTCCAACACCAACCGGTGATGCACCGGGAGGTGGTCGAGCTCCTCGCCGAGGTGCCGGACGGGCTGATCGTCGACGCGACCGTCGGCGGCGGTGGCCACGCCCGACTCCTCCTGGACGCCCGACCTGGTTGCCGGCTCCTCGGGATCGATCGGGATCCCGTGGCGGTCGCCGCAGCACGCGAGGCACTCGCCTCGTTCGGTGACCGAGTCCGGATCGTGCACGGCAACTTCGACGAAGTCGCCGGCGTCGTGGAGCGCGAGAGCGAGGGGAACATCATGGGAATCCTGTTCGATCTGGGCGTCAGCAGCCCACAGCTCGACACCGAGGAGCGCGGCTTCTCCTACTGGGGAGACGCACCACTCGACATGCGCATGGACAGCGCGCAGGAGCTCACCGCCGAGACGGTGGTGAACACCTACGACGCCGACCGCCTGACCGAGGTGCTGCGCACCTACGGCGAGGAGCGCTTCGCCCGCCAGATCGCGAACGCGATCGTGGCCGCGCGACCGCTGCGCTCGACGAGCGACCTGGTGGCCGCGGTGAAGGACGCGGTGCCCGCGCCCGCCCGCCGGCGTGGCGGTCACCCGGCGCGGCGCACGTTCCAGGCCATCCGCATGGAGGTGAACCACGAGCTGCCGAACCTCGCGTCGGGGCTCGACGAGTCGGTCCACCTGCTCGCGCCCGGTGGTCGCATCCTCGTGCTCGCGTACCACTCGCTCGAGGACCGCATCGTCAAGGAGCGCTTCGCGCGCTGGACCGGCACGAGCGAGCAGCTCCCGCCGGGCCTGCCGGTGGAGCCCAAGACGACGGGCGGCCTCGTGCGCGTCCTCACGCGTCGCGCCGTGCGCCCGCGTGCCGACGAGGTCGCCGCGAACCCGCGTGCCCGCAGTGCGCGGCTCCGTGCGGCCGAGAAGCTCGCTGCAGCACGGTCATGACCGCTGTCGCCCTCGCGCCGCGTGCGACGCGGGCGCGGGCCGGAGCCGCGCTGGTCGAGCCGCGTCGTGCGCCCGTCGCGCGGCCGGCTCGCCGGCCCCACCTGCGGGTCATCCCGGCGCGGGACGACACGAGCCGGCGGGCCCGTCGTCGCCGGCGCACCATCGCGCTCGCGGCGGTGCTCGCGCTCGGCACGGTGTTCACCGTGGTCGCGTTCCACGTGTTCCTCGCGCAGGGTCAGCTCGCCATCGACACCCTCGAGCAGCGGACGACGGCCGCCGAGCGGCGCTACGACGACGCGCGGCTCGAGCACGCGCGGCTCTCGGCACCTCAGCGCATCGTCGAGCGGGCCAAGGAGCTCGGGCTCACGCTGCCCGCCCAGCCACCCACGCCGGTGCCGGTGGAGGGTGAGCTGCCGCCGGCTCCCGATGCGCCGGACGGGACCATGAACGGCTGGACGGACGTGAAGCCCACGTTGGGCGAGGGGCCGTGACGGCCCGGACCCCCGTGACCCGTCAGCGACGGCCGCCGGCAGGACCGGCGGCCGCTTCGCGCGCGCGGCGCACGCCCGGCACCCGGCTCGGCGACCCCGGCCGTCGGGTCGAGGCGCTCCACACGACGCCGCGGCGCGCGCACCGGCACGCGGTCCTGGCGCCGCCGAACCCGGCGCGGCGCCTCGTGGGCATGTTCCTCGTGATCGCCGTCGTGTTCGGACTGATCGCCACCCGCCTGATCGTGGTGCAGGCGGCCGACCGCGGTCACTACCAGGCACTCGGACTCGATCAGCGCGTGCACACGGTCACGCTCACCGCCGAGCGCGGCAGCATCTTCGACCGCAACGGCAACGACCTCGCCGTGTCGGCGTCGCGCGAGAGCATCTGGGCCGACCCGCGCCACATCGACGACCCGCGCGGCTACGCGCAGCAGCTCTCTCCGCTCGTCGGTGTCGATGCCGAGACGCTCGAGGCGCGTCTCGCGCAGAAGAACCTCGCCTTCGTCTACGTCGCCCGCAAGGTCGAGCGCGACGTCAGCGACGCGGTGCGCAAGCTCGCCCTGCCGGGGATCGGCATGGTCCCCGAGACCAAGCGCTACTACCCGGCGGGCACGCTGGCCGCGCCCGTGCTCGGCTTCGTGGGCACCGACAACGACGGGCTCGGCGGGCTCGAGTCCGGCCAGGACGACGTCCTCGGAGGCCGACCGGGGCGCATGGAGGTCGAGCAGGACCCCAAGGGGCGAGAGCTCCCCGACGGCGAGCGCCGCGTGCGCGAGCCCGTGCGTGGCACCGACCTCGTGCTCACGATCGACCAGCCGCTCCAGTTCGAGGTCGAGCGGGTGCTGACCGAGGAGGTCGCTAACACCGAGGCGAAGGGCGGCATGGTGGTGATCGCCGACGTCCGCACCGGCGACATCCTCGCCATGGCGACGGTCGACGGGGCGCAGGCGTTCACCGGTCCGGCCCACCCGGCCACCGCGTCGTCGCCGAACCGGCCGCTCACCGACGTCTTCGAGCCGGGCTCGACCAACAAGGTGGTCACGATCTCGGCGGCGATGGACGCCGGCCTCATCAACCCCAACACGGTGCTCCAGGTGCCGGGCTCGATCACGGTCGACGGTCAGGAGTACGAGGACGTCGACCCGCACCCCACCTCGATGACCGTCGCCGACATCGTGCGGCTGTCGTCGAACGTCGGCACCATCCAGATCGCGCGCATGCTCGGCCGGGAGCGCTTCGACCAGGCGCTGCGCGACTTCGGGTTCGGGTCGCCCACCGGTCTCGGCTTCCCCGGTGAGGCCGCGGGCATCCTGCTGCCGCTCGACCAGTACAACGCGACGAGCCTCGCCTCGATGCCGGTCGGCAACGGCATCGCCGTCACGGCCATGCAGATGCTCGACGTCTACATGACCGTCGCCAACGACGGCGTGGCGCGCGCGCCGCGGCTCGTGGGCGCCACCATCGACGCCGACGGGAACCGGCAGGAGACGCCGCTCGGCGCGACGCGTCGGGTCATGTCCCCGGAGACCGCCGTCGCCATGCAGGCGATGCTCCAGGGCGTGGTCGCCGACGGGACCGGGTCCAAGGCCCAGATCCCGGGCTACGACGTGGCCGGCAAGACCGGCACGGCCCGCAAGCCGCCGTACGAGAAGCCGCCGTACCGCTACGTCACGTCGTTCGCCGGGTTCGCGCCCGCGGCCGATGCCCGGCTGGCGGCGATCGTCGTCCTCGACGAGCCGCAGAAGGGCACGATCTCGGGTGGCCAGCTCGCCGCGCCCGCTTTCGCCCGGATCATGCAGTACGCGCTCGCGGTCGAGCGCGTGCCCGCGAAGGAGGCCACGCCGTGACGGGTGTCGCGAGGGCCTCCCGGTACCCTGATTCGCTCGTCCAGCCTGATTCGCCTCGACACGAGGGGAGAAGTCCGCGCGCGTGCAGCTCGAGGAGGTCTTGACCGGTGTGGACGTGGTCGCGCTCCGAGGGGACGGTGGGGTCGAGGTGCTCGACCTGACGCACGACAGCCGCCGTGTCCGTCCCGGAGCGTGCTTCGCGTGCGTCGTCGGCGCGACCGACGACGGGCACCGTCACGCCCCGGCCGCCGTCGCCGCGGGCGCGGTCGCCCTCCTGGTCGAGCGGCCCCTCGCGTCCGGCGTCGTCGAGGCGGAGGTCGCCGACGTCCGGCGCGCCCTCGGGCCCGCGGCGGCGAACCTCCACGGGCACCCGTCGGCCGCCATGCGGTGCCTGGGCGTCACCGGCACCAACGGCAAGACCACGACCACGTACCTGCTCGAAGCCATCGCCCGCGGGGCCGGGGAGCGCGTCGGCGTCATCGGCACCACCGGCGCTCGCATCGCGGGCACCCACGTCGACCTCGCGCACACCACGCCGGAGGCCACCGACCTCCAGGCGCTCCTCGCGCGGATGCGCGACGACGGCGTCGGGACCGTCGCGATGGAGGTGTCCTCGCACGCGCTCGTGCAACATCGCATCGACGGCACTCGCTTCGCCGCGGTGTGCTTCACCAACCTGTCGCACGACCACCTCGACTTCCACGGCACGATGGCGGCCTACTTCGACGCCAAGGCCTCGCTGTTCACGCCCGAGCGGGCGGCGATCGGTGTGGTCAACGCCGACGACCCGATGGGCGCGGACCTGGTGGCCCGGGCCGCGGCCCGTGACCTGCCGACCCTGACCTTCGCGATCGACGACGACCGCGCCGCGGTGGGCGCCGAGGACGTGCGCCTCGATGGCGCCGGCACCACGGTGCGCCTCGTCGACCGTCGCGACGCACGCGCGGGCGAGGTGCGTCTCCCGCTGGTCGGCCGGCCGAACCTCTCGAACGCGCTGGCGGCCGCGGCGACCGCGCTCGCGAGCGGACTCACCTTCGAAGCGGTCGTGGACGGGTTGTCGCAACCGCTCGTCGTGCCGGGGCGGCTCGAGCCGGTGGACGCCGGCCAGGACTTCCGCGTGTTCGTCGACTACGCCCACGCACCCGACGCGCTGGCGAGCGTGCTCGCCACGGCGCGTGAGCTCGCGGGCGATCACCGGGTGCTCGTCGTCTTCGGGTGTGGGGGAGACCGCGACCGCGAGAAGCGGCCGGTCATGGGTCGGGCCGCGGCCGACGGTGCCGACGTCGCGGTGGTGACGTCCGACAACCCTCGCTCCGAAGCGCCCGCGGCCATCGCGGCCGAGGTGCTCGCGGGGATGGACCGACCTCGCGGTCGCGTGCTCACCGAGCTGGACCGCCGGCGCGCCATCGCACTCGCGCTCGCGGACGCCACCGTCGGCGACGTCGTGATCGTCGCCGGCAAGGGGCACGAGACCGGCCAGACCGCCGACGGCGTCACGATGCCGTTCGACGACCGCGTCGTCGTGCGCGAGCTCCTGGACGGTCGCTGATGCGGCTCCGCGCCATCGAGATCGCTCGTGCGACCGACGGGACCCTCCTCCCGGGTCGCGGACCGAACGACCCGGTCGCGACCTCGTACGCCATCGACTCGCGCCTCGTCGAGCCGGGCGCCTGCTTCTTCGCGCTCCGGGCCGATCGCGACGGTCACGCGTTCGTGGCCGACGCGGTCGCGCGCGGCGCCCGGGTAGCGGTGGTCGACACCGCGCCCGCGCAACCTGTCGACGCGGCGATCGTCACCGTCGTCGACCCGATGGCCGCGCTCCAGACCCTCGCCGCGACCGCCCGCGATCGCCTCGCGGGTGCGGTCGTCGGGATCACCGGGTCGGCCGGCAAGACCGCGACCAAGGACCTCAGCGCGGCGGCGGTGGCCGCCGGGCGGCGGGTGCACGCCAGCCCGGGGTCGTTCAACAACGAGGCGGGCGTGCCGTTGACCCTCCTGGGTGCCGCCGACGACACCGAGGTGGTCGTGGCCGAGATGGGGGCGCGGTTCGCCGGCAACATCGCCGACCTGACGGTGTTCGCGCGCCCGACCATCGGCGTGGTCACCAACATCGGGCTCGCGCACGCCGGCCACCTGGGTGGGCCCGAGGGGATCGCCCGGGTGAAGGGCGAGCTGATCGAGTCGCTGCCGTCCGACGGGCTGGCCGTGCTCAACGCCGACTGCGAATGGACCGAGGAGCTCGCGGCGCGCACGGATGCGCGTGTCCTGCGCGTCGGTACCGGCACCGGCGCCGACGTGCGCGTCTCGGTCCTCGGGCTGGACGACGAGCTGTGCCCCACCGTCGAGCTGTCGACACCGTGGGGAGACGCGCGTGTGGCACTGCGGCTGCGGGGCGCGCACCAGGCGGGCAACGCGGCGATGGCAGTGACCGTCGCAGCCTCGCTCGGCGTGCCCGTCGAGCGCGCGGCCGCGGCCCTCGCCGGGGTCGTCGCCGCCGCGCACCGCATGGAGCTGGTGCGCACCGCCTCCGGGGTCGCGGTGCTGAACGACGCCTACAACTCGAGCCCCACCGCGGCCGATGCCGCGCTCCGAGCGCTCGCCGCGCTCAGCGTCGACGGTCGGCGCCTCGCCGTGCTCGGCGAGATGCTCGAGCTGGGCGAGCACGCCGACGAGGAGCACGAGGCGCTCGGCCGGCTCGCGGCCGATCTCGGGCTCGATGCGGTGCTGGCCGTCGGCGAGCACGCCGATGCGATCGTGCGTGGCGCGGGCCCCCGGCTCTCGGCACGCGTCGTGCCGGACGCGTCGGCGGCCGCCGTCGCGGTGCGCGACGAGGTGCGCGCCGGCGACGCGGTGCTCGTGAAGGCCAGCCGGGCGATCGGGCTCGAGGTCGTCATCGAAGCGCTGGCCGCGGGGAGCGACCGCCCGTGATCGCGCTGCTCATCGCCGCCGGCGTCGCGTTCGCGATCGCGATCCTCGGCACGCCGCTCCTCATCCGCGTCCTCCAACGGCGGGGGATCGGGCAGCTGATCCGCGACGACGGACCCTTCACGCACCCTCACGCGGGCAAGGCCGGGACGCCGACCATGGGCGGCATCGCGATCGTGGCGGGCGTCATGGTCGGCTACGTCGTCGCGCACGCGCGGAGCGAGCAGCTGAAGTTCGCCCAGACCGGCGTCTCGCTGATGCTCCTGATCGTCGGGCTCGCGCTCGTGGGCTTCGTCGACGACTACCTCGCGGTGCGACGCGGGCGGAACCTCGGACTGCGCAAGCGCGGCAAGACCGGTGGTGAGCTGCTCGTGGCGAGCGGGTTCGCGATCCTCGCCCTTCGCTGGGTCGACGTCTCCACCAACCTCTCGTTCACGCGCACCTTCGATCTCGACCTCGGTACCTGGATCTGGTTCGCGATGGCGGTCATCGTCATCTACGGCACGTCGAACGCGGTCAACCTCACCGATGGCATGGACGGCCTCGCGGCGGGCTCGGCCACCCTCGTCTTCGCCGCGTTCATGATCATCTGCTTCTGGCAGTTCCGGCACCCGTTCGTCTACGGGATCGAGCCCGCGTCGGCGATCGACCTCGCCGTGGTGGCCGCCGCGCTCACGGGCGCATGCGGCGGGTTCCTGTGGTGGAACGCC
>CAZKTS010000274.1:0-3701 GCA_964555735.1 uncultured Bifidobacteriaceae bacterium | reverse complement strand
GCTGGTCGTCAACATGTGCGGCAAGGTGCGTCACGCGATCGACGCGGTGGAGGCGGGGTGCGACCTCGTCGTCGCGCAGGGCACCGAGGCGGGTGGCCACACCGGTCAGGTCGCGACGATGCCGCTCGTGCCCCAGATCGTCGACGCGGTCGGTGATCGGGTGCCGGTGGCTGCGGCGGGCGGCATCTTCGACGGACGCGGGCTCGCCGCCGCGCTCGCGCTGGGCGCCGACGGTGTGTGGATCGGCACCCGCTTCATCGCGACGCCCGAGGCGCGCTCCGCGCCGGGCTACAAGGACCGCCTGCTCGGCACCGCCGAGGACGGCACCGTGGTGAGCCGAGCGTTCAGCGGCAAGCCGATGCGCGTCCTGCGCAACGAGACCACCCGCCACTACGAGGAGCACCCCGAGGAGCTCGAGCCGTTCCCGCAGCAGATGATGGTGGCCATCCAGGAGGGCGTGCTGCACCTGCCCCAGGGCGACGAGGCGACCGGCGTCGATCCCGACCGCGAGTGCTACCCCGCGGGCCAGGGCGTCGGCGCGATCCACGAGATCACCCCGGCTGCCGACCTCGTGCAGCAGCTGGTCGCCGAGGCGGATGCGGTGCTGCGCGGCCTCGCACCCTGACGCTGCCGCGCGCAGAACCGGGTCAGCGCCGGTCGAGCGCCGCCTTCTGCGCCTCTTCCTCGAGGTCGTTCTCGTACATCATCCGCACGAGCTCGTCGAAGGCGACGGCGGGCTTCCAGCCGAGCTGCTCGTGGGCCTTGGTGGCGTCGCCCATGAGCAGGTCGACCTCGGCGGGGCGCTCGAAGCGCGGGTCCTTGCGGACGTAGCGCTCCCAGTCGTCGATCCCGGCGAACCGGAACGCGAGGTCGAGCAGCTCCTTGACCGTGTGGGTCTCGCCGGTGGCGATCACGTAGTCGTCGGGCTCGTCCTGCTGGAGCATGAGCCACATCGCCTCGACGAAGTCGCCCGCGTAGCCCCAGTCGCGGGCCGCGTCGAGGTTGCCGAGCGTGATCGAGTCCTGGAGGCCGAGCTTGATGCGGGCGATGCTGTTCGTGATCTTGCGGGTCACGAACTCGAGGCCGCGCCGCGGGCCCTCGTGGTTGAAGCAGATCCCCGACGACGAGTGCAGCCCGTAGGACTCGCGGTAGTTGATCGTCATGTGGTGCCCGAACACCTTGGCGACGCCGTAGGGCGAGCGCGGGTGGAACGGGGTCTGCTCGGTCTGGGGCGTCTCGCGCACCTTGCCGAACATCTCCGACGACGACGCCTGGTAGAAGCGGATCGGGTTGTTGTCGGCGCCGCCCACGATCCGGATCGCCTCGAGCATGCGGAGCACCCCGAGCCCGGTGATGTCGGCGGTGAGCTCGGGCTGGCGGAACGACAGCGCCACGAAGCTCATCGCGCCGAGGTTGTAGACCTCGTCGGGCTGCACCTGCTCGACCGCGGCGATGAGCGACGAGAGGTCACGCAGGTCGCCCTCGACGAGCTCGAGCGCGGGGTTCTCGTCGAGGACCAGCTTCGCCTTGGGGTTGTTCTGGCCTCGCACGAGACCGAACACCTGGTAGCCCTTGCCGGTGAGGAACTCGGACATGTGCCGGCCGTCCTGGCCGGTGATTCCCGTGAGCAGCGCGCGTCGCACGGCGGGAGAGGTTAGTTGCCGAGGGTGCCGGGATCCCATGCCGGATCGAGCTGGGCGAGGAACTCCTCGCATCGGCGTTGCTCGTCCACCTCGCCGATCGCCGCGGCCGCTCGCGCGAGCCCCGCGAGGGCACGGAGGAAGCCGCGGTTGGGCTCGTCGGCCCAGCGCACGTAGCCCGAGCCGCGCCAGCCGTTCTGACGCAAGCGGTCGAGCCCGCGGTGGTACCCGACCCGGAAGCAGGCGTAGGCCTCGACGTCGTCGCGCCCGAGCTCGCCGAGGCGCGCCCAGGCGTCGAGGAAGCGAGGCCAGCGGGCCACGACGCCCGAGACCAGGTCGCGGCGCACGCCGGTCGGCGCGGCGAGGGCGTCGTCGAGCGCGGCGAGGGCGTCGGCCGGCTCGCGGTCGAGCACGGTGGTCGGGGGGCCGGTCGGGGTCAGATGCACGGGGTGGTCGGTCACGGCGCTCAGGGTACGGGCCGCTGGGGGCGACCCTCCGACCCGCCGGTACGATCCGGACGTGGCACGAGTCGCCGGCACCCGGTCCCGCAGCGCCAAGACGTCGAGCAACGGCGCACCGAAGGGCACGACCCTCGTCCTCGCGCGCCACGCGGTCACCGCCCAGACCGGCCCGCTCCTGTCGGGCCGGGCGCCGGGCATCGACCTCTCCGACGAGGGCCGGCGCCAGGCCACCGCGCTCGGCGAGCGCCTCGCCGGGCTGCCCGTCGCCGCGGTCTACGCCAGCCCCATCGAGCGCACGACCCAGACCGCCGAGGCGGTGGCTGCCCATCACAGCCTCGAGGTGCGCCCGCTCCCAGGCGTGCTCGAGGCCGACTACGGCGACTGGACCGGCCAGAAGCTGGCCGACCTCGCCAAGACGGACCTCTGGACGGTCGTGCAGCGGTCACCGTCTCGCGCGTCGTTCCCCGGCGGCGAGTCGCTCGCCGGGATGCAGGCGCGCATGGTGGCCGCGCTCGACGCGCTGGTCGCGGAGCACCCCGGCGACCTCGTCGTCGTGGTCTCGCACGCCGATCCCATCAAGGCCGCGATCGCGCACTACACCGGCGTGCACCTCGACCTGTTCCAGCGCATCGTGGTGTCGCCGGCCTCGGTCACAGCGTTCCACCTCTCCGCCGCCGGCGTCGCCATGATGAAGTGCAACGACACGGGCTCGCTGGACGAGCTGCGTCCGCCGAAGCCCGCCGCCAAGCCCCGCGCGAAGCGCAGCCCCGCGAAGGCGAGGGTCGCGAGGGGGAAGCGATGAGCATGCCCGAACCGATCGAGCTCGAGACCGTCGACGCGCTCGGCACGGGTGCGGTGGGCGAGCCGGGCGCGCGCGCCTTCTTCATCCAGGCGCGCAACGAGTCGGCGCAGCTCACGGTGCTCGTCGAGAAGGAGCAGGTCGCGCTGCTCGCCACCGAGGCGGTGGCGTTCCTCGACCGCATCGCCGATGAGTTCCCCGAGGACCCGATCACGTTGCCCCCCGCGGCGGCCGAGCTGCACGAACCGACCGTCCCGTTGTTCCGGGCGCGGCTCATCGGGCTCGGCTTCGATCCCGAGCGCGAGCTCGTGCTCATCGAGCTGCGCGAGAACACCGCCACCGAGGACGACGACGAGGACGAGCCGGAAGGCCTCTCGGTGCAGGACGGCCCGATTCCGGACGACGAGGAGGGCTACGTCGCGCGGATCTACGCCACGCGTCCGCAGGTGCGCGCCATGGCGGCGCGCGGCGCGCTGGCCGTCTCGGCCGGCCGCCTGCCGTGCCCGCTGTGCGACATGCCGATGGATCCGGCCGGCCACCGGTGCCCCCGCTGGAACTGACCACCGCGGAGATCGCCGCGGTGCTCGAGCGCGGCGCGCTCGAGGTCGTCGGGCGCATGCGCTACTCGTCGAACGGCACCTTCCTCGTCGAGGTGACGGCCGACGGTGTGCAGCTCGCGGCGGTGTACAAGCCGCGTCGGGGTGAGCGCCCGCTCTGGGACTTCCCCGACGGCACGCTCTGTCAGCGCGAGGCCGCGGCGTATGCAGTCTCGGACGCGCTCGGCTGGGGGATCGTCCCGGT
>CAZKTS010000273.1:0-10497 GCA_964555735.1 uncultured Bifidobacteriaceae bacterium | reverse complement strand
GCGCGTACTCGTCCTCGACGTACTGCGACAGCACGAGCACGGCGAGTCCCGGCTGCGCCGTCCTCGCGGCGACGGCCGCGCGGAGCCCCTCGTCGGTGAACGTCGGCGGCATGCGCACGTCCACGATGGCGAGGTCCGGCTCCACGGCCTCGACGACGCGGAGCATCTCGTCCCCGTCACCGACGCTGCCGACGACGTCGATCGCCGCATCTTCGAGCAGCCGCTCGAGCCCGGCGCGCAGGAGCACCGAGTCCTCCGCGATCACGACCCGCACGGCAGCTCCGCGCGCAGCACCGTCGGACCACCGGCTGGGCTCGACACCACGAGCGCACCGTCGACACCGGCCACGCGGTCGGCGAGGCCTCGGAGCCCGGTCGGGACCATGCCACCCGGGGGCGCGATCACCGCGCCGCCACGACCGTCGTCCTGCACCTCGACCACGACCGATCGCCCTTCCTCCCGGACCACGACACTGGCGCGCGTGGCACCCGCGTGGCGCGCGACGTTGTTGAGCGCCTCGGCGACCACGTAGTAAGCGGTGGCCTCGACCGCGGCCGGCGGCCGATCGGGGAGGTCGACCGCGACATCGACCGGCACGGGGGCGCGGGCCGCGATCGCGCTCAACGCGGCATCGAGCCCTCGGTCGGTGAGGATCGCCGGGTGGATGCCGCGCGCCAGATCCCGCAGCTCCACGAGCGCGCGCTTCGCTTCGTCGTGCGCCGCGTCCACCAACGCGGCAGCACCGTCGGGGTCCGTCGCCATCTTCTCCTTGGCCCGGCCGAGCTCCATGGCCAGCGCGGTGAGCCGGATCTGCGCGCCGTCGTGCAACGCCCGCTCGATCCGCTGCCGTTCGGCAGTAGCCGCGTCGACGGTGCGGGCCCGGGTGTCGCTCAGATGCTCGATCCGGACGTTCAGCTCGCGGGCGCTCACGCCGAGCAGCGCCCGCGCCAGGGCCCGGTCGAGGGTCGCGATGCCGCGCACGACCCACGGCCCGACGAGGAGCACGGCGAACCCGATCACGGTGTAGCTCGCGATGGTGAGCCAGCCACCCTGCACCGCGTCGCTCGGGAGGGCCCAGCCGTAGAGCGGCAGAAGCGGCATGCTCAGCCCGATGCTCACCACCACGACCGCCACGGTGAACGTGGCGATCCCCCACGGGAAGAGGACCAGCTCGTAGAGCGCCTCCTTCCACACCGTCGGGTCCTTGACCGACGGCCAGATGCGGCGCCACCACGGGCTCCCGGCTCCCGGCCACACCGGACGCACGAGGTCCGTCGCCCCGAGGAGCAGGCAGGCACGGCCTCGCTCGAAGTTCGCCACCCCACGCACGAGGATGCCGGTCAGCACCAGGAGCGGCAGGCCGGTGAGCAAGATCGCGGTCGACGCGCCGATCGACACGAGCACGACGAGACCCGTGAACGTGATCACGCCGATCGGGAAGTTGAGGAGGAGGTGCAGCAGCTCCTTGGGCGTGCGCACCTCGGACCACGGCGCGAGGAACCGGCGCAGCCGGGACGGCGCGGGCGCGCCGGCTACCAGGTCGGGCGGCGCGGCTGGTGGCGCGGGTGATGGTGAGGGGGCGGTCGCGGTCACGTCGGTCATCAGTCTGCTCTCCCGGCAGGTCGCGGTGCCCGAAGCCCGGGCGTCTCGTCGACCGTACGGACGAGGGGGCCCCGCCGGAACGGGGCCCCCTGGTGTCTCGGACGTAGGGCCTGCCCCACCATCGGCCGCGACGCGCGGGGTGCGACGCTCAGACGGGGGTCGGCTCTCGCGCGTCGGTGAGCGCGGCGAGCTCGGCATCGATGGCGTCGGCGCTCTCGATGTGGATGCGTGGGAGGATCCGATCGAGCCACCGCGGGAGCCACCAGTTGCGGTCGCCGAGCAGCTCCATCGTCGCCGGCACGAGCAGCAGGCGGACGATCGTCGCATCGACGAGCACCGCGACCGCGAGTCCCAGGCCGAACAGCTGGAGCGCGCGGTCGGGTCCGAACACGAAGCTGGCGAACACGCACACCATGATCGCGGCGGCGGCGGTGATCACGCGCGCCGTCACCGCCAACCCGTCGGCGACGGCGGTCGCGTTGTCATGGGTCCGGTCGTACTCCTCCTTGATGCGCGAGAGGAGGAAGACCTCGTAGTCCATCGACAGGCCGAAGACGACGGCGAAGAGGAAGACCGGAGCCCACGCCTCGATCGGGCCGGTCTTCGCCACACCGAACAGGTCGCCGGCCCAGCCCCACTGGTACACCGCAACGACGACGCCGTACGCGGCGCCGATCGACAACAGGTTCATCACCACGGCCTTCAGCGGGACCAGCAGGCTGCGGAAGACGGCCATCAGCAGCAGGAACGACAGCACCAACACCGCCCCGATGAAGATCGGCAGGCGCGACGCCGTGTACTCCGCGAAGTCATCGGCCGCGGCGGTGAGCCCTCCCACCTTCACACCGAGCCCGGTGCCGGCGGTGGCGTCGGGGATGACGTCGTCACGCAGCCGTTCCACCAGGTCCTCGGTGGCCGCGTCCTGGGGTGCGGTCATCGGGTAGACCTGCAGGACCGCCGCGGTGCCGTCGGCGTTCGCCACCGGGGCGGTCGCGAACGCGACGCCCGGCGTCGCTTCCAGGGTCCGGGTCAACGCGTCGAGCGCGACGCGGTCGTCGGCGCCCCCGGGCGTCTCGGTGGCCAGCAGCAGGGGGCCGTTGAAGCCGGGCCCGAAGCCCTCCGAGAGCAGGTCGTACGCCTGGCGCGTGGTGTCGGTCGTCGGCCGGTTGCCGGCATCGCCGAAGCCGAGGCGCATGCCGAGCACCGGTGCCGCGAGCACGAGCAGCACGAGGAGACCGAGCAGGAACGCCGGCCAGGGGCGCCGCTGGAGCACGCGGCTCCAGCGCCACCAGAAGCTCTGACGGGTGGCGCGCTCCTTGCGGTGCGGCAGGCGCAGACGGTCGATGTTGCGACCGACGAAGCCGAGCAGGGCCGGCAGCAGCGTCACCGACGCGAGCATGGTCATGAGCACGCCGAGCGCGATCGCCACCGCAACCCCACGCGTCGTCGAGAGGTTCATCAACAGCAGTCCGAGCACGGAGATCATCACCGTGGTGCCCGCGAACAGCACCGCGCGACCTGCAGTGTCGATCGAGCGGACGACCGCGGCTTCGGGATCGAGGCCTTCGCGGAGACCCTCGCGGTACCGCGTGACGATGAAGAGCGCGTAGTCGATGCCGACGCCGATGCCGACCATGGCCACCGCAGCCATGGTGAAGTCGGGCATGTCGAGCACGGTGCGCGCCATCATGACGAGCGCGGCGCCGCTCCCGATCCCGAACAGCGCGGTGAGGATGGGCAGGCCCATCGCGAGCACCGATCCGAAGGCGATCAAGAGGATGACCATGGCCGCGAGCACCCCGATGGCCTCGCTCGCGCCGCCGGGGCCATCGTCCGCGAAGACGTCACCGCCGTACTCGATCCGCAGGCCGCCGCCATCGGCGGCCTCACCGAGGGCGCGGATCTGCGCGCCCGCCTCCTGGAACGCCTCCTGCGAACGGTCGGCGAGGTTCACCTCCGCGTACGCGATCCTGCCGCCGTCGGCCACCTGTCGCGCACCCTCCGGTGAGAAGGGGCTGGCGACGCTCGACTCGGGAACCTTCGCCTCGATGTCGTCGAACAGCCGGTGCAGGCGGGTCTCGACGGCCGGTGCCTCGACGCCGTCGGGGGCGACGAACACCAGCTGACCCTGCGCGCCGGTGCGTGTGCGGAAGCCGGAACGGTCGAGCAGGTCGAACGCGGCTTGGCTCTCGGAGCCCTGGAGGTCGAACTCGGTGCGGAAGGCACCGCCGAGCGAGCCCGAGATCGCGAGCGACCCGATGAAGGCGACGATCCAGGCGCCGACGACGAGGCGGCGCCGGCGGTAGGTGAACGTGGCGAGCGAGCGCAGCATGAGACCTCGGGGGTGCAGATCGGGCGTCCGGGGGACGGCGCGGCAACGACCGAGCGAACGTACCGATGCCGACTCCTGCCCCGGAACCCCGCGCGCCGGTGTCGTGGGGGTGGGGCAAGCCCCACCCCCACGCGTCAACCGGTCGCCGACGTGCGCGTGACGCGAGTCACGCGCGTCGGCCTAGGCGGTACGCCGACGGCGGTGCGTGACGCTGAGGAAGCCACCGAACGCGAGGAGCCATCCCGCGGTCTTCAGCAGCGCGAGCCCGGCCGGGCCGGTGAACGGCAGCGTTCCGCTCAGCACGACGGGCACGTCGACCACGGTCTCACCGCCGACGGTGATCACCGGGACCGTGTGATCGTCGGTGGAGGTCACCGGGCAGGCGGAGGCGAGCGCACCCACCTCCGCGGTCTGCGCGCCGGTCTCGACCGGCGGGCAGGCCGGCGGGTCGGCGGTGACGTCCGCGACGTTCGTGAACGACAGCAGTGTCGTCGTCGCCGGCACGTTGACGACGATCGAGATCGTCGCGGTCTCGTCCACCTCGAGCGTGCCGTCGAGGGTGCACGTGATCACGCCGGCCGCCTGCGTGCACAGGCCCGGGTTGCCGGCGATGACGGTTGCCGACACGAAGGTCACACCCGACGGCACCGGGTCGGTGACGACCGCGTTGGTCAGCGGCACCTCACCGTTGTTCGTGACCACGACGCTGAAGCTGGTGTCGCTCCCCGCGTTCACCGAGGCCGCACCGGACTTCGTCAGCAGGATCGACGCCGGGAGGAAGTTGTTGGTGAACGTGCAGCGCACCAGGTCGCCCGGCAGCACGGTGACGCTCGCCTCCGGATCGGTCGAGTCGCCGGTGTCGATCGGCTCGGCCACTCCCTGGTCGGGCACGACCGCGCAGGTGACCCCGGCGAACGAGTAGCCGGTCTGGAGCTGCTCCGCGAGGTCGAGCGAGGCGCCACCTTCGGGCACCCGGACCAGCGCGAACGTCGCGAGCGCGGGCGAGCCGGCAGTCGTGGCCGACGCGACCTTGCTGCCTCCGGCGAAGGTCGCCGGGCCGCTGCCGAGCGCGCCGTCGAACGTCCAGCCGCTGACGGCGTTGCCGCTCACCTGCTTGACCACCTCGACGGTCGCGGTGTTCAGCGAGTTGGCGAAGGTGCACTCCCACGTGTCGCCCGGTCGCACCGAGAGGTCGATCTCGCCCGGCGTGGTGCCGTCGACGGTGACGTCACCACTCACGCAGCTCACGGCACCGGTGGTGAAGCCCGCCTGCTCCTGCTCGGCGAGGTGCACCGTGGAGCCTCCGCTGCTCACCCGCGTGAGCTCGGGGAACGCCTCGTAGCCGGTCGCAGGCGTGCTCTCGCTCGCCGCGGTGGCGTCGTCACCGAAGCGCGCGGTCTGGCCGTCCGGCACCGTGCCGTCGATGGTCCACGCCGCAGTCTGCGCCCCGTCGACGAGCTTGCGGACCGAGACCGACGCGGTCGTCGGGGCATCGGTGAACGTGCACGTGACGCTGGCTGCCGGGGCGAGCTCGATCGTTGCCGTCCGGCTCGCGACATCTCCCGAGCCACCCGTCGTGCAGGTGAGCGACGTGAGGTCCCACCCGAGCGGGCCCGGGTCGTCCTCGGTCACCGTGTAGGTGCCCGACGGCACGTCGGTGAACGTCCGCGTGCCGTCCTCGGGCGCCGAGAAGAGCGTGAACGTCGAGGGCGTGAGTCCGCCCGTGGCCGTGAAGTCGAACGGCCGCGGCGTGGCATCCCCGGTGTCCTTGACGATCGTGATGGTGCCAGGGACCTCGGCGTTGGTGAAGGTGCACACGACGTCGTCGCCGGGCTTCACCGTCACCGCGATCGAGGGGTCGGCCGGCGAGGTGACCGGCGTGCCGTCGACACCGTTGACCGCGCACACGGCCTGGTCGAACGTGTAGCCGACCTGGGCCTGCTCGCTCAGCGTCAGCTCGACCCCGTCGGTGGGAACGCCGTCGACCGTCGCGTCGGCCTTCGCCGGATCGCCTGCGGTCGTGAGCGTCGTGCTGGTGCCGGGCGCGGGGACGCCGGCGAAGACAGCCGGGCCGTCAGCCAGCGAGGCATCGAAGGTCCACCCTGCCACCGCCTCGTCGCCGACGCGCTTGATCACGGTGATGTCGGCGGTGTTCTGGGTGTTGGTGTAGGTGCACAGCACGGAGTCGTCCAGCCCGAGCTCGATCGTGACCGTGCCGGTCGCGAGGTCCTTGTCCACCGTCGCGTCACCTTCGACGTCGCAGTCGATGGCCGTCAGGCGGTAGCCGAGCGAACCGGCGTCGTCCTCCCGGACCACGTAGGTGCCCGGCAGGAGCTCGGTGAACTGCTGCGAGCCTCCGTCCGCGAGGGAGAAGGACGTCGGCGCCAGCGGCGAGTCGGCGGCGAAGGAGAACTCGGTCTCACTCCCCGCCGGCTTGGTCGCCTTGGCGATGGTGATCGTGCCCGGCGCGTCGTGGTTCTCGAACGTGCACCGGATCTCGTCGCCCGGGGACACGGTCATGTCGAGCGACGGCGAGTCCGGCGCGCTCGCGCTCGCGATCACGCGGTCGTCGTCGTTGGTCACGACGCACTCGGCCTCGTCGAACGCGAACCCGGCCTTGAGCTGCTCGGCAACCGTGAGGCTCGACCCGTCGGCCGCCACCGTGTCGATCGCGAACGTGGCGCTCGGGTCCGCGTCGCCTGCGGTCGTGACGCTCTGCTCCTTGCCGTCACCCTGGAACACCGCCGGACCGGCACCCAGCGTGCCGTCGAAGGTCCAGTCGGCGACGGCGGCGCCGTCGACGTTCTTGATCACCTGCACCGACGCGGTGTTGGTGAGGTTCTCGAACGTGCAGACGATCTCGTCGCCGGGAAGGACCGACAGGTCCACGGACGGGTCGGCCGGAGCCTTGGCGGTCGCGACCACCTCGTCACGCTCGTTGCGACAGGTGGCCTCGTCGAAGGAGTAGCCGGGCTGACCCTGCTCGGCCAGCGTGAGCGCGGCGCCGTCGGAGGGCACCGTGACGAGGTCGAGGTCGGCCGCGGGCGGGGTGCCCGCGGTCGTCACCGACGCCTCGGTGCCACCGCCGGCGAAGACCGCCGGACCGGCACCCAGCGTGCCGTCGAAGTCCCAGCCGGCCACGGCCGTGCCGTCGAGCTCCTTGATCACCTTCACCGACGCCGCGTTGCGCGTGTTGGTGTACGTGCAGAGCACGGACTGCTCCGGACCGAGATCGATCGTGACCCGCGGGCCGTCGATCGTGTACGGCGCGTCGCCTTCACAGGAGATGGTGTCGAACTTCCAGCCGAGCGAGCCCGGATCGGTCTCGTCGATCGTGTACCGCTTCGGCATGAGACCCGTGAACTCGATGGTGTCGCCGGTCCCGGTGCCGTCGTCGGCCAGGGTGAACTCGCTCGGCGTCAGACCACCGGTCGTCGTGTACGAGAACTCCTGCGACGAGTCGGGCTGCGCGTCCTTGACGATGGTGATCGACCCGGGCGCGGTGTGGTTGTCGTAGGCGCACACGATGTCGTCGTCCGGGTGGACCGCGAACGCGGCCGTCGGCGGCGCCGGCGCGAGCACCGACGCGACGACCTGCTCGTCCGCGTTCACGCACTCCAGCGCGTCGAAGCCGAAGCCTGCCTGGAGCTGCTCGGCGATCGTGACGTCGGTCGTACCGCCGGTCGGGATGCGATCGATGGTGAACGTCGCGCTCGGGACGGGGTCGCCCGCGGTCGTCTTCGAGTCGGTCGTCCCGCCGCCGCGGAAGATCGCCGGACCGCTCCCGAGCGTCCCGTCGAAGGTCCAGCCCTCGACAGGCTCACTGCCGTCCACGGACTTCAGCACCGTGACCTTCGCCGTGTTCACGAAGTTGTTGAAGGTGCAGGTCCAGTCGTCGCCGGGCGTGACCACCAGCGCG
The DNA here is from genome assembly GCA_964555735.1 of uncultured Bifidobacteriaceae bacterium. Lineage (GTDB taxonomy): Bacteria > Actinomycetota > Acidimicrobiia > IMCC26256 > PALSA-555 > CAZKTS01. The sequence continues at coordinate 2,644 of CAZKTS010000273.1, read as the reverse complement.
ATCGAGCCGGCGGTGCCGTCCTTGCTCTCGCCGTCGGCGGTGCACTGCACCCCGCCCGCGAGGTACCCAGGCTGCTGGGTCTCCGCGAGGTCCAGCGTCGAGCCGGCCGTGCTCACGCGCGTGAGCCCGGTGAACGCCGCGGCGCCGTTCGCCGTGGTCTGCACGCTCTCGGACGTGCCCGCCGGACCGAACCGGACCGACTGGCCGGCCGGGACGGTGCCGTTGACCGTCCACTCGGCGGTCTGCTCACCGTCGACCAGCTTGCGCACCTTCACGGTCGCGACGCGCGGGGCGTTCGTGTACGTGCACACCACGTCCCCACCCGGCGCGAGGACGATCGTCGCCGACCGCTGGGCGAGGTTGGTCGAGCCGCCCTGGCCGTTGCCCGTGCAGGAGAGCTGGTCGAGGCGCCATCCCGACGGACCGGGGTCGGCCTCGGTGACCGTGTACGTGCCGGGCGCGGTCGAGAAGACCTTGCTCCCGCCGCCGGTCAGCGCGAACGCGCCACCCGGGGGATCCGTCGTCAGCGTGCTCGAGAACGGGAAGGACGTGACCGCGTCGCCGTCGGTCGTGACCTTCTTGATGGTGATGGACCCCGCGTTGGGATCGTTGTGGAACTCACAGCTCACGATGTCGGTCGGCCCGACCGCGACCGTGACCCCGTTGGTGGTGTCGGTGATGTCGGCGGGCGCAACCGCGACGTTGTTCTTGGTGCAGGTCGCGTTGCGTGCGTTCGCTCCGGCGCCCTGCTTCGCGAGCGTGAACCCGGGCTGGAGCGTCTCGGTTGCGGTGACGGCCAGCGTCTGCCCGCTCGAGTACTTGTAGTTGACCACGCCGTCCGCGCCGGTCACGCCGTTGGCCGGCGTCGCCACCGCGGAAGCTGTCGGCGCGCTCGAGGCGGCGAACTGCCATCCCGACGCCGGCACGTAGGTGTCCCCGGCCTTCACCTTCTTCACGACGCTGAGTGAGCCACCGCAGAGCTTGGTCGCGAGATCCTTGAGCGTCTGCTCGAGCTGCCCGAAGCTCGCGGCCAGGAAGTAGTCGTCGTTGGGCGTGGGGCCCGAGATGGGCTTGAGGTTCACCTCGGACGCGGCCGAGCCGATCCCGACCGCGATGATCTTGGTGCCGAAGCTCTTGAGCGTGTTCGCCGAGGCCGTCGCCTGCTCGATGCTCTGGTACGTGGTGGTCGTGCTGCCGCCGGCCCCCTGCGCGCCGTAGCGGTTGGGGTTGCCGTCGGTGAGGAACGCGACCGCGTCGAGACCACTCCCGATCTGGCGAAGGGCACCGTCGTAGTTGGTGTTGCCGCCCGACGGCTGCGTGAGCGCCTGGATGTCGGTGTTGATCGCCGGGTCGGAGACCGGGCGGAGCGCCTTGTTCTGCCCGGGCAGCGCCGGCGCGGTCGTGGCGAACGTGTACAGCGCGACCTGCGACGGCGTGTTGGCGAGCGAGGTGACGAAGCCCTGGGCCGCCGACTTCATCGCCGAGAGCTCGCCGCTGTCGATCGACGAGGAGAGGTCGAACACCAGGCCGAGCTTGATGCCGCAACGGTCCGGGAAGCCGGGGTTCACCCGGCGGTTGGCGAAGCTCGTGGTCGCGCTCGGGATGTCGACGATCGTGTTGGTCGTCACCGCGATCGGAGACGCGTACGTGGGGACGGAGTTCGAGTACCCGCGGGCGTAGGGGCGCCCGGGGTCGAGGTCAGAGGTCGCGCTGCCGAGCCCGATGTTGTCGATGCGCTGGTAGCCGGCCGGCGCGGTGACCTCGGAGACGAAGTAGCTGCCGTTCGCGAGCTGGATCTCGCACGTGCCGGTGCCGTCGGTGACGCACGTGCCCACCAGCGTCTGGAGCGGGTTGGCGTCCGTGCCGGTGTACGCACCCATCGTGGCGCCCTCGAGACCCGTGATGGTGTCGGAGGTGCCGTCGCGGTCGCCGCCCTTGTGCACGCGCACACCCTGGGTGACGGCGACGTCGAGCGCGGCGAACGACTCGGCCGCGGCCTTGGTCGTGGTGGTCGTCTCGTCGGTGGGCCAGGTGTCGCACGCGACCGACGCGGAGGCGTAGACCGCGTCGCCCGTGGGCGCACTCGTGGCGTCGAGGGCCTGGACGCGCACCGTGACGTCGGCGTCGGCACTGAGCCCGGTGTCGACGTCGCCCGCGAGCGCGGTGACCTCGAGCGGCGCCTCGTCGGCGGCCGGCGTCCACTCGGCGGTGCCGTCGGTGCGGAACCAGAGCGCGTAGTGGGGTGCGAACGAAGGATCGGCCGCGAGGTCAGCCGGCGGGGTGATCTTGTACGCCACCACCGGCGAGCACGCCTCGGCGCTCGCGGCGACCGCCAGACCGTCGGTCTGCGCCTGGGCCGAGCCGATCACGGTCAGCGCGCCGCCGGTGCTGAGGCCGAGGAGCCCGACGAGCACGCTCGCCCACCCCGCACGACGCGCGCGAGGCGCCCGCGTGTACCCCTTGATTCGCCCAGGCCCGTTGCCCACGACCACTCCCAGCGCGACGCGCGCACGCGCCGCCGTGTTCGGGATTGGCCGGTCTCACCACTGGCTCGCCCCGGTCGCGGGTGACCGCGCTTCGGACCGGGGGTCGATGCCTCCAATCGCCCCAATGTCGTCGACCGGCGCTGCCCACGCTCCGTGGT
>CAZKTS010000272.1:0-20855 GCA_964555735.1 uncultured Bifidobacteriaceae bacterium | reverse complement strand
CTCCAGGAGCACCACGAGGCCGGTGCCGGCGTGGCGGACCACATTGCTCACGAGCTCCGAGACGACGACCCGCACGTCGTCGAGGAGCTCGTCGCATTTCCACGTGCGCAACGTGTCCTCGACGAGGCTGCGTGCCGTCCCAGCGCTGGCGGCTTCCGGAGCAAGCGCCACGCTCGCCTCCACCCACACAACGCTACCGGCGTCCGCGCCGGCTGCGGCGGACGGAGACATGAGCTGGCCCGGTCGACGTCGAAGCGTCGACCGGGCCAGCATCGATGACCGCTCGGGCGGGGCGGGGCGGGCGAACCCGAACGGCCATCGAGCTCGGACGGGTCCGAGGACCGGACTCAGGCGTCCTTGTCCCCGGTCAGCGCGTCCTTGACCTTGTCGACCGCGTCCTCGACCTTGTCCTTGACGTTCCCCGCGGCGTCCTTGATCTTGCCGCCCGCCTGATCGGCGCGGCCCTCGTTCTTGAGCGATGCGTCGTTCGTGACCGCTCCGGCCGCTTCCTTCACCCTGCCCTTGGCGTCGTCGAACTTGCCTTCGGTGGAGCCCATGGGACCCTCCTTCGTCGTCGTCGTCGAACGGGAGGGTGCCCGGCTCTCGAGGGCCACAAACCCGGCGCAGGGCTGCGGCTCAGGGGCGGCGCGCCCAGAAGCCGGCGAGGCACGCGGCGGCGGTGCGGTAGAGGCGGGCGTGCGTCCGGTCCCACGCCGCGGCGTCCAGGCAGGCGAGCGTGTACTTCACGAGGTGCGCGTCGGCCTGGGTCGCGACCCACGTGACGAGATCCGTGACCGCATCCTCGACGCCCGACTCGGGGGCGTGCCACATCGCCGCCGCGGCGACCTCCGGGCCCGCGGTGAGCAGCTCCCCCAGCGTCCCGCCCGGCGCGTCGACCTCGAAGTGGGCGCCGAGCGGGCGGGCGGCCATCGCGGCACGGAAGCCCACCACGTAGGTGGCCGCCACCGCGAGCGCCGAGTGGGGATCCGCGCACGCGCCGGCGACGCCGAGGACGCCCTGCGGCATGGTCAGGCAGTGGCTCCACCCATAGGGCCGGTACTCGTCGGGCTCGTGCAGCATCGACCATGCCGCCGCGCGCAGGATCGCCCGGGCACCGTCGGCGACCGACACCGCGGCAGTCGGACCGGCGAGCAGCTCGCTCGCGGTCCCGCTGCGCTCGGCCTGATCCATCACCGGATGGATGAAGTCGCTCCCGGGCACGCCGAGCCTCGGCGTCGCCGCGAACGCCCCGAACAGGTCGCCACCTTCCGCCGCCGAGGCCGGGGCGACGTCGGCGAACCATGTGAGCGCCCAGTCGGGCTCACGTGCGAGCTCGCGCGCCAGCGGCCGGAGCAGTGCGACGGGCAGCTCGCCGCGCGGCGCGACCCGCGGCAACAAGAAGAGGAAGATGGAGCCGTGCGCGGCCGCCGAGAGCCGCGGCACGATCGCATCGGCGAGCAGCGCCTGCACCTCGGCCGCGGTGGCGCACGCGCTCAGCGCGGCCGCCCAACGGTCGACGTCGTCGAGATCACCCGCGGCGATCGCCGACGCCAACCGGCTCGCGGCGTCCGTCGGTGAGGCAGCAACCACCCGCGCCGGCGGCTCCACTGCCGCACCGAAGGCCGTGTACGCCCGTCCGAGGTCTCGGATGCGGTCGCGGGCGTCGTCGCGAGCCTCCGGGCGCACGCGCGGCAGCAACGCGGCGCGGGCCGCGAGCTCGAGCGGAGCGTGCAGGACCATGGAGTCCGCGGCCTCACGACGCGGCACCTGCACCGCGGCCGCCACCCCTGCGAGCACCTGGACGTCGGAACGATGCATGGCGGCAAACCTAGAATCTCAAGTTCACTTGAGGTCAAGGACCGGGGAGCCGTACGCTGGCTCCGTGGACCGCGACGCTCCGGTCGAGGCCGACCGCCTGCTCACCATCGGCGAGGTCGCCGAACGCACCGGCGTCGCGCCGTCGGCGCTGCGCTTCTACGAGGCCGAAGGGCTGATCTCCTCCACCCGCACCGAAGGTCGCCAGCGTCGCTTCCATCGGGAGACGCTGCGACGCGTCGCCTTCATCCGCGTGGCCCAGCGCGTCGGCCTCGGCCTCGACGAGATCCGCGCCTCGCTCGCGTCCCTCCCCCGCAACCGGACACCGACCAAGGCCGACTGGGAGCGACTGTCGCGCGCGTGGCGACCGGCGCTCGACGACCAGATCGCGGTCCTCGTACGGCTCCGCGACCAGCTCAGCGAGTGCATCGGGTGCGGCTGCCTGTCACTGCGGGCCTGTGCGCTCTACAACCCCGATGACCGCGCCGCGCGCTTCGGCGCGGGCGCCCGCTACCTCCTCGACGACCGCCGGCCCGAGCTCCACTGACGAGCACCAAGCCCGGGCGACGGCGGGCGCGTCACTACGCTGCCGCCGTGCCCGCAGCCCGGACCGCCGCGCCGTGAAGCTCCCCCGGTGGGTGCCGCCGCGCAGCTGGAAGCGGTGGCACCACGTGTACGACGATCCACGGTCGCGGTTCTCGGTGCGCCTCCGGCTCGTGCAGGCCGAGCTGCGCCGCCTGCTCGACGCCTCACCGCCCGGCACACCCCTCACCGTCGTGAGCGTGTGCGCCGGCCAGGGCTTCGACATCCTCGGCGTCCTTGCCAACCATCCCCGGGCGGGTGCGGTGACGACCGTGCTGGTCGACTCCTCGAGGGCCAACGCCCGCGCTGCCCTGGCTCGTGCGGAGCGCGACGGCATCGACAACGTGCGGACGGTCGTCGCCGACGCGGGCCTGGCCGACACCTATCGCGACGTCCCGCGCGCCGACGTCGTCATCGTCGTCGGGTGCTGGCACTACATCGAGGACGACGACCTGCCCGACATCGGCCCGATGCTCACCCAGATCAGTGCGCCCGGCGCCGCGGTGGTGTGGTCGGAGGGCTCCGGACCGGACAATCGTCGCCCCGTCGAGGCGTACGAGCGGGCGTTGAGCGCGAGCGGCTTCCGCACTGTGGAGCGGGCCGCGTGCCCGCCGGTGAACTTCGACGTGTTCGTCGCCCAGCTCGTCGACGCACCGAGCCCGCTCGATCCGGGCCGCCGGTTCTTCACGTTCCGCGACCATCGGCGCCGGAAGGTGAACGTGAGGTCGGCGCTCGCGCGCCGCCTCCGTCAGCTGCGCAGGTAGTCGTCGATCGCGGCCGTGTGCCGGGCCCGGTCGGCGTCGTCGAGGAACGACGCGTCGAAGGAGTTGCGCGCCAGCTGCACCGCCTCGTCGGCGGACAGGCCGAGCGCATCCACCATCGCGGCGAAGTTGTCGCCCACGTAGCCACCGAAGTACGCGGGATCGTCGGAGTTGACGGTGACGACCACCCCGCGGCGCAGCAGGGTGAGGACGTCGTGGTCCGCCAGCGTCGGGAAGATCCGGAGCTTCACGTTCGAGAGCGGGCACACCGTGAGCGGAACCCGATCGGCGACCAGGCGCTCCACCAGCACGTCGTCCTCGATCGCGCGCACACCATGATCGATGCGATCGACGTGGAGGTCGTCGAGCGCCTCCCACATGTAGGCCGGCGGTCCTTCCTCCCCGGCGTGTGCGACCGCGCGCAGCCCCGCGGCGCGGGCCCGCTCATAGACCGCGGCGAACTTCGTGGGCGGGTTCCCCACCTCCGCCGAGTCCAGGCCGACGCCGACGATCGCGTCGCGCCGCGAGCCGAGCGCGGTCTCGAGCGTCGCCATCGCCGCGTCCGCACTGAGATCACGCAGGAAGCAGAGGATGAGCCGGGAGGAGACACCGAGCTCGCGCTCCCCCTCGGCGAGCGCGGCGGTGATGCCGTCGACCACGGCCTCGTAGGCGACCCCACGGTCGGTGTGGGTCTGCGGGTCGAAGAAGATCTCTGCGTGCCGGACGCCCTGCGCCGCGGCCCGGTGCAGGTACGCGCGCGTCAGGTCGGCGAAGTCGGCTTCCTCCACGAGGACCCGGCACCCCGCGTAGTAGATGTCGAGGAACGCCTGGAGGTCGTCGAACACGTAGGCGCGACGGACGGCGTCGACGTCCGGGTAGTCGAGCGCCACGCGGTTCCGGCTCGCGAGCTCGAACATCAGCTCCGGCTCGAGCGTCCCTTCGATGTGCAGGTGGAGCTCCGCCTTGGGGAGGCCGTGGCACCACGCCGCGTCGATCGCCGGGCTCACGACTCGTCTCCGTCCACCTCGAGATCGGCGTACTCGGGATGCTCGTCGATGAACGTGCGCACGTACGGGCATTGCACGACGACGTGCTGTCCACGGGCTCGGAGGTCGTCGAGCGCTTCGGTGACGAGCCTCGATGCGAGGCCGCGGCCCTGCACCTCGGGGTCGGTCTCGGTGTGCACGAGCACGACGGCATCGGGCCGCTCGCGGATCGCGAGGTGCCCGACCACCGTGCCGTCGAGCAGCACCTCGTAGCGGCGGAGGCCGTCGTTGCGCCGCACTTCGACGTCGTCGCTCACCGCACGCTCCTGCACGTTGGCCGGCTGCCAGTTCCTACCATGGCGATCATGACCCGCCTCGGACTCCAGATCCCCCGCTTCACGTACCCCGATGTGCCGACGACCGACCTCTTCGAGCGCATCGCGACCGTTGCCACCACGGCCGAGGACAACGGCTTCGACACCGTGTTCGTGATGGACCACTTCTTCCAGCTGCCCATGGTGGGCCCGCCGGAGTGGGACATGTTCGAGGCGTACACGTTGCTGAGCGCGCTGGCCGCGCGCACGGAGCGCGCCCGCCTCGGCACGCTCGTCACCGGCGTGACCTACCGCGAGCCGGCCCTCCTCGCGAAGGAGGTCACCGCTCTCGACGTCATCTCCGGTGGCCGCGCGCTGCTCGGCATCGGCGCGGCGTGGTTCGACATGGAGCACGTTGCGCTCGGGTTCGACTTCCCGCCGCTGCGCGAGCGCTACGAGCACCTCGAGGACGCGCTGCAGATCTGCCGGGCGATGTTCACCCAGCGCCAGAGCACCGTCGACGGCAAGCACCACTCCGTGAAGGACGCCTGGAACGTGCCGCCGCCCCTCACGCCGGGCGGCCCGCCGATCCTCGTCGGCGGGAGCGGCGAGAAGGTGACGTTCCGCATCGCGGCGCAGTACGCCGACGAGCTCAACATCAACGCGAGCTACGTCGACATGCCGCAGAAGCTCGACGCGCTCCAGGGCCACCTCGCCGCGCTCGGCCGCGACCGCTCCGACATCCGCACGAGCTGCCTCGGCACGCTCGTGACCGCGCCCACCCACGAAGGCGCGGTCGAGAAGATGGCGGTGCTGCTCCGTGACCGCGGGATCGACGACCCGTCGACGGTGCTCGACGACCCCGAGGCCCGCGCCGCCTTCCTGCCCCGCATGACCTGGGGCGACCCCGATGAGGTGGCCGAGTCCGTTAAGTCGCTGCTCGCCACCGGCCTCGACGGCGTCGTCTTCAACATGGTCGCCGACGGCCTCGACCCCGACGCCGTCGCCTTCGCCGGCCAGACCCTGATGGCCGCCACCGCCTGAGCAGTTGACAGGAGGTCGGCCCTCGCTCCGCGCGAGTTATGGCCGAAGGCCATCTTGTCTGAGCCCGGAGTGAGGGTCGACCTCCAGAACACCTGAGCGCCTCTCGAAAAAAGTGTCAGGAACGGCGTGTGCCGTCTCTTGCAGTCCGAGCGACCGAGGGGGTCGCCCGAACGAAAGGGACCCACATGAACGACCACACGTCCGTCACCCGCCGCTCCATCCGCCGCCTCGTCGCCATCGCCGGCCTCGCCGTCGTCGGAGGGCTGGGCACCATGGCCATGGCCGCCCCGGCCGGAGCGCTCGGCAACTGCCCCTGGTACAACCCGTTCTGCAACGTCAGCCCCACCACGAAGCCCCCGGTGATCCACCAGCCGCCCGTGGTGGCCGACCCGCCCCTGACCGCCGACCCGAACGCGGGTGACCCGCCCCCGGCGACGCCCGAGGACCCGCCCCAGGGCGGCGGCACCCAGACGCCCCCGCAGGGCAACGGCAACAACACCGGCAACACCGGTGGTGGCGGCAACGGCGGCGGCGGTGGTGCGCAGACGCCGCAGGCCGGCACCGACGACACGCCCGTCCCGGCGAGCCAGGCCGACCAGACGACGGTCAAGGACGACTCGTCCGACGACGACAGCTCGGCGACCCTCCCGATCGTCCTCGGGGTGGGCGCCCTGGCGGCCGCTGGTGGTGCGGGCTTCTACCTCTACCGCGCCCGCCGGGCATGACCGGTGCTCGACCGCACGACGCCGCACGGAAGGTGGGGCCGACCTTCGGGTCGGCCCCACCCGGCGCGCCCCGTGCCTCTACCCTCGCGTCGCACATGCCCACCGACTCTCCTGCGCTGGCCGACGCCGACCTCGTCACTCGCGCGCAGAGTGGCGACCGGGACGCGCTCGGCGCGCTCTACGACCGCTACGCCGCGACGGTCTTCGACCTGTGCGCGCACATGCTCCGCGACCGCGATGCCGCGGCCGACGCCACCGCCGACGTCTTCCTCGCAGCGGCCGAGCACATCGACGAGCTCCAGGACCCCACGAAGGTCAAGAGCTGGCTCTACGCCATCGCCCGCAACGAGGTCTACCGCCGCGGCCGCACCCGCGAGGCGCCGATGGCCGAGGTGGGCGACGTGACCGCGCCGGTCTACGACACCGCCGTCCTCGACGAGCCGCTGGCCGCGCCCGACGACACCGCCGCGCTCCTGCGCGAAGCCTCGCTCGGGCTCGCCGACCGCGACCGCATGGTCCTCGAGATGACCCTCGCCGGCGGTCTCGATGGTCGGGCCCTCGGCGACGCGCTCGGCGTCTCGGTGGACGCGGCGCACCAGGCGTCGCACCGCATGCGCGACCGGCTCGCGCGCTCGGTCGGCGCGCTGCTCGTCGCGCGGCAGGGCACGTCCGAGTGCCCCGCGCTCCGCGGCGTCCTCGACGGCTGGGACGGCAGCTTCTCGGTGCTGTGGCGCAAGCGCGTGGCGCGCCACGTGGACCGCTGCCAGGTCTGCGGCCAGCGGGGCCGCTCCGTGCGCGAGAAGGTGCTCACCGGCACGTTCGCCGCGCTGCCGCTCACGCTGCTCTCGCCGCCGGCCTGGCTCCGCGACCGCATCCTCGGCGAGGCGACCATGCCACCCGACCTGTCGGGCCCGCGCCGCGGCGGCAACCACTGGCGTCGCGACGGCTTCCCGCCGGTCGGCGCGGTCGCGCGGCGTCGGCGCGTGCTCGCCGCGCTGCTCGGTGGCGCCGCAGTGGTGCTGCTCCTCGCCGGTGGCGTGGCGCTGCTCACCGAGGACGACGGCTCGACGACGTCGATCGTGGCGCGCGAGCAGGTGACGACGACGCGAGCGAACGGGAACTCCGCACGGGAAGCGCCGTCGAGCGCGCCCGGCCAGCCCGGCGTGCTCGTGCCGGGCACCGACCCGACGTCCACGACCTCGACGACGAAGCCGAAGGTCGTCGCGCCCCCGCCGCCCCCGCCGCCGGCGGACACGACCGGACCGACGCTCAAGCTCTCGGGCGACGCGGAGTACACCTTCCCGTGTTCGGGCACCAACCCGCCACCGCTGGTGCGCGCCGACGTGCTCGACCCGAGCGGCATCAGCACCGTCACCGGCACGTACAGCGGCCCGGCCAGCGGCAGCTTCACGATGGCTCCCGTCGGCGGCACCGGGTGGGAGAAGCGCGTGCCCGTACCCCTCGTCGGGAGCTACACCATCACCGTCACGGCACGAGACGCCCACGGCAATCCCACGACGGCGAGCCGCGGGTTGACCGCGTGGAACTGCATCGGCTGAGTCACCACGCGTCGGCGGGAGCGGGACGCCCGAGCAGGTACCCCTGCCCGAGACCGATGCCCAGCCGGCGCAGCGCGGCGAGCTCGCCCTCGGTCTCGATGCCCTCGGCCACCAGCGCGCAGCCGAGCTCACCCGCGAAGCCGGTCATGCCCGAGACGAGGGCCTGGCGCGCCGGATCGACGTCGAGCCCGCGAACCCAGGTGATGTCGAGCTTCACCAGCTCGGGCCGGAGGTCGAGCACGTGGCGCATCGACGAGTAGCCCGCGCCCGCGTCGTCGACGGCGAGCCGGACGTCGGGCAGCGCTCGCACCGCGGCGCTCAGCGCGGCGTAGTCGTCGATCGGCTCGTGCTCGGTGAGCTCCAGGATGATCGGACGGTCGGCGGCGGCCAGCACCTCGCCGAGGACGCCACTCGTCACCAGCGACGACGACACGTTCACGCTCAGCCAGGTCGTCGGATCGAGCGCGTGGGCGGCGTCGAGCTGCGCACCCAGCGTGGCGCGCTCGATCTCGATGTCGATGCCGAGTGACGATGCCTCCGCGAAGCGCAGGTCGGGGCGGGTGCCGTCCTTCCAGCGGGTGAGGGCTTCGTACCCGACCGTGCTCCCGGTCTCGAGGTCGAGCACCGGTTGGAAGTACGGCTCGAAGGCACCGTCGGTGACGATCGACCGCAGGCGCATCCGCGCGTCGGTGATCGCCTCGTCGCGCTCGAGCTCCGGAGCGATCAAGGCGCCGACCACCGCGGCGAAGTCGATCGCCGCACTCAGCATCGGCGGTGTGCCGATCTCGCTGCGCGTCCCGGCGAGGAGCAGCGCGCCGATCGGGCCGTCGCCCCCCGCCAGTGGTGCGAACGCGACGTCGTGCCCGACGACCGCGGCGAGCAGTCCGGGCGCGACCGAGGTCGGCGCGACGGTGTCGACCCACGGGCCGCGGCGCAGCCGGCTCGCGATCCGCGGGCTCAGCCGCTCGTCGAGCGGTTCGCCGGCGACGAGCTGCTCCCCCAGCACACCGTGGACCGCGAGGGGCACGACCGAGCGCGCCCCGCGCACGACGACCACCGCCGCGCCCGCGATGCCCTCGAGCTCCGACACCTCCGCGCAGACCTCGCTCGCCGTGTGCTCGGCGACCTCGGAACGGCGGATCCGGCGCAGGAGCATCACCGCGTCCAGCCGGCGCTCGATGTCGTCGACCGCGTGCGTCCACGCGTCGCTCGCGCGGAGCTGCGAGCGCACGCGGGCCACCAGCTCGTCGAGCTCGACGGGCTTGGTCAGGTAGTCGTTGGCGCCTGCCTCGAGGCCGCGGATGCGATCGTCGAGCTCGTGCTGTCCCGTCACGAAGACCACCGGGAGCGTCGCGCCGCCCGGGAGCAGCCGCAGGGCCTCGAGCACATCGAGCCCGCTCATCCCGGGCATCCGCCCGTCGAGCAGCACGACCGAGATCGGCTCGGCTTCGACCAGCTCGAGCGCCGTCGGACCGTCCGCCGCGTCGCGGGTGTCGAAGCCGGCCCGGGTGAGCGCGCGCACGAACAACCGTCGTGTGGCGTCGTCGTCGTCGACGACCAGGACCGTCGAGGTCCCGACCGCGTCGTCCGGCTCCGGCGACGCGCGCTGTGCTGCCCCCTGTTCCCCCATGCGCAGCCTCTCCCCCGGCGGATCCGGCCCGACCGCGTCCACCACCCACGGTCGGTGCGCACTTCGTTCTCACCGATGGTAGTCACCGACCGCGGTCAGTGGTACCTGACCGGATCGTGACCAGGGCCCGCTCAGTCGGGACCGAACGGCACCCTCCGCACCTCGTCACCGGCGCGGATGGTTCCGGCCGCAACGACTCGCGCGTTGATGCCCCGGAGGTTGAGCTCGATGCCGACCTCGGAGTTCACGAAGCGCGCCGCGTCCATGCCGAAGAGATCGGCGAACTTCGCGCATCCGCGGTGGGGCTCGGCCGTGATCTCGAGGAGCGCCTCGCCCACCCGGAGCCGGCTCCCGGCGGGCAGGTTCGCCGCACCGAGGTCGAGGTCGACGAACAGCTGGTCGCCCGCGAGGCTGCGCCGGGCCGGATCGACGGCCACGAGGTCGGCGGCCCGCACGTTCATGAGTGTGATCTGCATGTCGGGGTGCGGGCCACCATCGGGCGTGCGGCGTGACCCGCGCTCGCGCCACGAGTCGCCGACCAGCCCGAGGACCGGGTCGAGCTGCGCCACCGCGACCTCCTCACGTTCCCCCGGCACCGGGCGACGCACGATGAGGACGAGGCGGCCGCCGTCGGCCGGTGCACGGCGGACCTCGTCGATCCCCGCGACGAGCTGCTCGGTGGTGCGGTGCTCGACGGCGGGACGCACGTTGGGATCCACACCAGAGGATGGCCGCGCCGGACTGCTCGTCGCCATCGGATTCGCAAGAGCCCGGGATTGCCACCCGTCGCGCTCCCGAACCGACCTACGCTGACCGCCATGAAAGAGAAGTCGCGCGGATCTGCCAAGAACAACAAGAAGGCCGGGAAGAGCCTGAAGGAGAAGCGCGCCGACAAGAACGCCAAGCGCGCCGAGCGGGCCGGACGGCCGATCGCACCACCGCCCGCGGGCTAAGCCGGAGGCCGCACCACCAGCGCTTTCGGCGGCGGGGCCGAGCGCTGCGGGACCTGCCGGTCGTCGGCGTCGTCCAGCAGCTGGAGTGCCGCCACGCCCAGCAGCACCGCGAGACCGAGCGCGACCACGACCCACCACTTCGGTGACGGCGCGGGCGCGCCACCATCGCCGGGACCCCGCTCGCTCATGATGCCGGCCTCATGACGCGGGGATCGGCAGGAGGTCGGTCGCCTCGCGCAGGATCCCGAGGCTGCGCTCCCAGCCCGCCGCCTCGTCTGGGGTCATCACCGGGCGGAGGGGCACGCCCGCGCCGTCCGGGCCGATCGGGCATGGGAGGCTCGCGCACAGGCCGGGCTCGACCCGCACCGACACGGGGAGCACGAAGTCGCCTTCGTGCGCGATGCACCGGACCAGGCCGCTCACCGCGAGCCCGATGCCGTGGGTGACCGTGCCTTTGAGGGCACGGAGGTCGTAGGCCGCGGTGCGCACCTCGTGCTCGACCGACGCCCGCCACTCGGGGCCGATGTCGAGGCTGCGCTGCTCGGCGAACACCGGGAGCGGCAGGGACCCGACCGTGAGACCACCGAAGAGGAACACCGACGAGTCGCCGTGCTCTCCCACGACCGAGGCATGCACCGCCCGCTGGTGCACACCGCAGTAGCGAGCCACGACCTCGGTGAAGCGCAGCGTCTCGAGCGCGGTGCCGGAGCCGAACACCGACACCGGCCGGCCCGCCCACCGACGCGTCAGGTACTCGGTCAGGACGTCCAACGGATTGCTCACCATCAGCACGACGCGCGGCAGACCACCGGCTTCGATGGCGGTGGCGGTCGAGTCGATGATCGAGACATTCTCCTCGAGCACGTCGAGGCGCGTCTTGCCGGGCTTCACGTTCGCGCCGACGGTGATCACGAGGACGTCTTCCGGCTCGAAGGCGTCGAAGCCGCGGCCGCGCACCTCGCATCGCGGCAGCAACGGCATCCCGTGCGCGAAGTCCGCGGCTTCGCCCGCCGCCTTCTCCGCGGTGCGGCTGTAGATCGTCAGACGTCCCGCGAGACCTTGGAGCAGGATCGACCACACGCACGCCACGCCGACGCCGCCTGCCCCGACGATCCCGACCTTGAGTCCTGCCACGCAACGTCCCTTCGCGCTCGACCCGAACCAACGGTCCCCGAAACCTAGGTGACTAACGTGGCCGCCATGGCAGACATGAACGACTTCAACCGGCAGGTGATCGAGGAGTTCCGGGCCAACGGCGGCAAGGTCGGGGGCAACTTCGAGGGCGCGCAGCTGCTGCTCCTCCAGACCACCGGCGCCAAGTCGGGTCAGCCGCGCATCGCACCGCTGGTGTACCGCGCCGAGGCCGACGGCCTCGTGATCGCCGCCAGCAAGGCCGGCGCCCCTACGAACCCCGACTGGTTCCACAACATCCGGGCCAACCCGAAGGTGCACGTCGAGGTGGGCCCCGAGGAGTTCGACGGGACCGCCCGCATCCTCGAGGGCGCCGAGCGCGATCAGCAGTGGGAGCGCCACAAGGCCGAGCTGCCCGGGTTCGCCGACTACGAGGCTGCGACCGACCGCGTGATCCCGATGGTCCTCATCACGCGCGACTCGTGATCCGGAGCGCGTGAGCACCTCCTCCTTCGACGGCTCCACGTACCAGGCGCGCTTCGACCGCCTCGCCGCCCGCGGGGTCGACGTCCACGGCGAGGCAGCCCTGGTCCTCTCGTACGCACCGACCACCGTGCTCGATGCCGGTTGCGGCACCGGGCGGGTCGCGGTCGAGCTCGCCCGACGGGGTGTCGACGTCGTCGGCGTGGACCTCGACGGGTCCATGTTGGCGGAGGCGCAGCGGCGGGCGCCCGAGCTCACGTGGCAGCAGGCCGACCTCGCCCGCCTCGACCTCGACCGGACGTTCGACGTCGTGGTGCTCGCCGGCAACGTGCCGCTCTTCACGCCACCGGGGACCCAGGACGCGCTGCTCGAGGCCTGCCTTCGGCACGTGACGCCCGGTGGGGTGCTGATCGCCGGGTTCCAGCTCGGCCGCGGCTATGGGCTCGCCGACTTCGACGCGGTGGTGAGCCGCGCCGGCGCGGTGCTCGCGGACCGCTGGAGCACCTGGGATCGAGCGCCGTTCTCGCCCGACGACGACTACGCGGTGTCCGTCGTGCGCGTGCCTCAGCCCTTGGCGGCGAGGTAGGCCGCGAGGGCGTCGAACTGCTGTGAGCGCGCCGCGTCGCTCTGGAGCAGCGCCGCGACTGCCGCCTCGTTCTTCGCGTAGCACGCGCGCTCCGACGACGCTTCGTTCTCTGCATCGAGCAGATCGCCCTGCTGGGGAGCGAACGGCACCGAGATGAGGAACCGGCCCGCGTCGAGCGGTCGCTTCGCGTTGTCGTGGCGCAGCGCAAGCGACACCTCGTACATGCGGTACTCGTACGCGTCGTCCTCGGGATCGGTGGTGAAGGTGAGGTCGAACACGTCCGCTTCGTCGGCGCCGAGCTGCTGACTCAGCGGGACCTCGATCGTGTCCCCGACCTTCGTGGACGCCGGCACGACGACGTCGTACTTCCCCGAGACGTCGAGCGAACCGCCCGCTTGGCAGAACTCGACCCGGGCCACCTGCTCGATGGTGAGCTCGGCGTCAGTGAGCACCGAGCGCTGGTTCCCCTTGTTGTGGAGCCGCACCGACACCGTCGGCACCGCGGGGATCGGCGTGCCGTCGGGTTCGGCACTGGCGCGGTCGTTGGCGACCCGAAGGTCGATGAGCTCGAGGTCGGTCGCCGTCGCGACGGGCGCGGGGGCCGGCGAGTCGTCGTCGCCGCTCACGAGCGCAAAGGCCGGCACCGCCAGCGCACTGATGAGCGCGATCGCCGACGGCACGATGACGCGCATCTTGCGGTCGATCGGTAGCTCGCGCCAGTTCTGCCAGCCGTTCGCCAGGCCCACGTACCCTGCCCTCCCCGTCGGCCGGGCAGCGTACCGGTGCCACGGGTCCACGTAGCATCACGGCGTGAGCATCGCCGTCGAGATCGACCGCCTGCGCGAAGCCATCGCCGACTTCGAGCGCGCGCCGTACCTGCTCACCACGAGCGACGACGGTCGGGCCCACAGCGTGGCGGTGACGGTCGGCTGGGCCGGCGACGAGATCGAGCTCCAGGGTGGCCGCCGCACCGCCGCCAACGCGAGGACCCGCGCGCTCGTGGCGCTGCTCTGGCCGCCGGACGACCCCTCGGGCCACAGCCTCATCGTCGACGGCGACGTCGCCACGGTGTCGGACGACGACGTCGTGCGCATCCGCCCGACCCGGGCGGTGCTGCACCGCCCGGCCGGCGACCCGTCCGCCGCGACTACGAGTCGCGAGGCTCGAACCGGTAGCCCACGCCACGCACGGTCGTGATCCAGCCGGCGTCGTCGGACCCGACCTCGAGCTTCTTCCGCACTCGCCGAACGTGCTCGGTCACCGTGTCGGCGTCCTGCCACTCGGCGGAGGAGTCCCAGACCGCGCGCAGCAGCTCCTCGCGCGTGACGACGCGGCGGGGCTCGGCCGCGAGGTAGGCGAGCAGACCGAACTCCTTGGCGGTGAGGTCAACGAGCGCGCCGTCGAGGGTCACCTCGCGCGAGCGGGTGTCGATCGTGAGGTTCCCATGCACGATGCGCTCGGCGCCGTCCGCCGACCCCGCGGCGCGCCGCAGCAGCCCTCGGATGCGCGCGCCGAGCTCGCGGGCGAGGAACGGCTTCACGACGTAGTCGTCCGCGCCCAGCTCGAGCGCGGCGACGCGATCCGCCTCTTCGCCCCGGCCGCTCAGGACGAGGATCGGGATCGAGCTCCCGCGGCGCAGCTCGGCCAGCACCTCGATGCCCTGCATCCCGGGAAGCCCGAGGTCCAGGATGATCGCGTCGGGTGGACGGCGCTGCGCGGCCGCGAGACCGTCGACCCCATTGGTGGCCTCTTCGACGCGGAAGCCTTCTTGCTCCAGCGCCCGGTGCACCGCGGCGCGCAGCTGCGGCTCGTCGTCGACGACGAGGACCCGGCGACCGGAGGAAGGTGTTGTCGCGGCGTTCATGAGTCCGGGTAGTCGCGCCGGATGCGATCGGCCTCGTCCAGGTGGTCGAGGAAGACGTCGAGGAGCTCGGCGTCGAACTGCGTCCCGCGCCCGTCGCGCAGCACGTCGACTGCCCGGTCGAGCGGCATGGCAGGTTTGTACACGCGTCGCGACACCAACGCATCGAAGACGTCGGCGATCGCGGTGATGCGGCCGACGAGCGGGATGGCGTCGCCGCGCAGCCCGAGCGGATACCCGGTCCCGTCCCAGCACTCGTGGTGCGTGTGTGCGATGGTCGCGGCGAGGCGGAGCAGCGGGAAGTCCGACTTGGACAGGATGGCGAATCCGGCTTCGGCGTGGCCCTGGATCACGCCGAACTCCGCGCCCGTGAGGCGGCCCGGCTTGAACAGGATCCCGTCGGCGATCGCCACCTTGCCGACGTCGTGCATCGGGCTCGCCAGGCGGATCTGCTCGCACTCTTCGTCACCGAGCCCGAGCTGTTCGGCGAGCAGGGTCGTGTAGCGGCTCATCCGCATGATGTGCTGACCGGTCTCGATGTCGCGCCCCTCGATCGCCTGCGACAGGGCCCGGACCATCTCCTCGCTCGCGGCGCGCAGGCTCTCGTCCGCGGCCGCCAGGCGGTCGACGGCTTCACGCAGCTCGCTCGTCCGGTCGTCGACCAGCTCCTCGAGGTGCATCCGATAGGAAGCGTTCTCGATCTCGAGCTCCGCCCGTCGCAGGGCGCCCGCGATCTCGATGAGCACCTGGTTCGGCTCGAACGGCTTGGTGACGTAGCCGAACGCACCGAGCTCGAGCGCGAGGTTCGCGAAGCTCAGGTCCGACATGCCGGAGACCATCACGACAGGCAGATCCTCGCGGGTCGCGCGAACGTGGCGCAGCAGATCGAACCCGGACTCGCCGGGCATGGTGACGTCGCACAGCACGAGCTCGATCTCGGGGTTCTCGAGCTCGTGTCGAGCGTCGTCGACGCTCGGTGCGGTACGACACTCGTGATCGTGGGTCTCGAGGATCCGCTCCAACGCGCGCCGCACCTGCGCGTCGTCGTCCACCACGAGGATCATGCGGAGCCCTCTGTTTCCTCGCTCCCGTCGTCGTCACCGTCGAGTGCGGCCCGCACCTTGGCGAGCAACGCCTCCGCGGTGAACGGCTTCTCGATGAGTCGCACGCCGGGCTCGAGCCCGCTGCTCGACGCGAGCACCGGCTGCGCGTACCCGGACATGTAGACGACCCGAAGGTCCGGACGGACCTCGGTGAGGCGCGTCGCGAGCTCCTTGCCGAGCATCTGCGGCATGATCACGTCGCTGAGCAGGAGGTCGATGCGTTCGACCGATGCCGCGAGCTCGAGCGCGTCCGGCCCGTTCGACGCGCTCAGCACCTCGTACCCGTGCCGGGTCAGGACCCGGCACGCGACCTCGCGCAACGGGTCCTCGTCCTCGACCACGAGGATCGTCTCGCCGCTCCGGATCGGCACCGCCGTCGCCGGCGCGCGGGTCGGTGCGGCCTGCTCCTCGGTGGCAGGCAGGAGCACGCTGATCGTGGTGCCGACGCCGGGCTCCGAGTAGATCTGCACCGCGCCACCCGCCTGGGTGATGATGCCGTAGACGGTCGCGAGGCCGAGCCCGGTGCCCTCGCCGCTCGGCTTCGTCGTGTAGAAGGGCTCGAACGCATGGGCGAGCACCTCGGTGTCCATGCCGATGCCGTCGTCACTCACGCGCAGGCGCACGTACCGGCCGAGCTGCAGATCGGGCGACTTCGCCGCGTACGCCTCGTCGGCCACGACGTTGTCGGTGTCGATGGTGAGCGAGCCACCACCCGGCATGGCGTCGCGTGCGTTGACCGCAAGGTTGACGAGGACCTGCTCGAGCTTCCCGGGGTCGACGAGGACCGGCCAGATGGACTCCCCCAACGAGACGTCGAGCTCGACGTGCTCACCGAGCGAGCGGAGCAGCAGCTGCTCGACGTCCGAGATCACCTCGTTGAGATCGAGGACCTGCGGCCGCACGACCTCGCGGCGCGCGAACGCGAGCAGCTGGCGCGTCAGCAGCGTCGCGCGGTCGGCGGCCAGGATGATCTGGTCGACGTCGGCGCTCGTCTGCTCCCACGTGGCGGTCCCGGCCTGCGTGTCGGCCGTGGTGAGCTCCTCCTTCACGAACGCCGCGTAGTTGAGGATGACCCCGAGCAGGTTGTTGAAGTCGTGCGCGACCCCGCCGGCGAGCTGGCCGAGGCTCTCGAGGCGCTGCGACTGCTGGAGCCGGAGCTCCAGACGCTCGCGCTCGGCCTCGGCGCGCAGCTCTTCGTGCTCCGCCTGGGCCTTCAGCCGATCGGTCACGTCCCGGACCGCCGCGGAGACCAGCAGCCCTCGATCGGTCTCGAGCGCGCTCAGGCTGATGTCGGCCGGGAACTCCGAACCGTCCTTGCGCCGGGCCGCGAGCTGCACTCCCGCGCCCATGGGCCGAGATCGCGGATCGTCGAAGTACGCCTCCCGATGCACCGGATGCGCCCCGCGCACCGAGTCCGGGACGAGCATCTCGACCGACGCGCCGATGAGCTCGTCCCGCGAGTAGCCGAAGAGCCGCTCGGCCTGCGCGTTTGCGATCACGATGCGGCCGTCGACCTCGACACAGAGCATGGCGTCGGGCGCCGCTTCGAGCAGCCCCCGGAACATGGCATCGATCCGCTTGCGATCGCTGACGTCGCGGACCGCGGCGCTCACGAGGACGCCATCGTCGGTCTCGACCGCGGAGAGCGAGATCTCGGCCGGGAACTCGCTGCCGTCCTTGCGCCGGCCGGTCAGCTCCATGCCCACGCCCATCGGGCGGGGCTGGGGATCCTCGAGGTACCGCGCCCGGTTGCGGGCATGCGCCGCGCGTGCGGCGTCGGGGACGAGCAGGTCGATGCTCTGGCCCAGCAGCTCGTCGCGCGGGTACTCGAACAGCACCTCAGCCTGGGCGTTGGCCCAACGGATCAGCCCGTCGGCGCCCACCGCGATGATGGCGTCCGGCGCCGCGTCCAGCAGCGCCGATGCGTCCGCCCCCAGCCCACGGTCCACCGCCTCACCCCCCGAGGCTGTGGGAGCGCCGCCGGCGGCGCGCTCCGACCGGGCTCACGATAGAGACAACCCGGTCTCGCGACAAGAACCTGTCCGCGGCCCTCGCCGCTAGGAGCCGGCGACGATGCTGCGGGCCATGCGCCGGGTCGCCACCCGCACGGCGGCGTCCTCGTGGGGCAGGACTCGACCCGAGGCGATCACCCCGAGCAGCAGCAGCCGGAGCTGCTCGGCGGCGGCATCGGGGTCGGCCGCGCCGGCATCGGCGGCCAGGCTCGCCAGGCTCCCGCGGAGCTCGGCGAAGGACGCGGTGATCGCCGCGCGCACCTCCGGACTGAGCTCTCGGGACTCCAGGGCGATCTCGAGGAACGGGAACGAGCCCAGGTCGTGGTGCAGCACACGGTCGAGGAAGGCCTCGACGAAGACGTCGAGGCGGCCCGACCGATCGGCGGCCCGCGCGTCGGCGGTCGCGACGAGGGCCTCGAAGACGCGCGGCGCCCGGAGGGTGAGCCACGTCACGATCAATGTGTCTTTCGACGGGAAGTGGCGGTAGAACGTGGCCTTCGCGACGTCGGCACTCGCGATGATCGCGTTCACGCCGGTGCCGCGGATGCCCCCCAACGCGAAGAGCCGATCCGCGGCGTCGAGGATCCGCTCGCGCGGGGAGTCTCGTTCGTCCGTGCGAGTCTCGACCGAGGAACCGTCGCCCCACGCCCCCATGTCTCCACGGTGGCACGGTTGGCCCTCCCGCCCCGCAACAGGGTCCCAACGGACGCCCAACTCGCCACGCGAAGAGTGGGCGATGCAGGACTCGAACCTGCGACCTCCGCCGTGTGAAGGCGGCGCTCTAACCACCTGAGCCAATCGCCCGGGTTCGACACGGTGCGGAACCGGCCGTTCGGGACGTCGAGCGTACCGCACCGTCCTCGACGCGCCTCGGTCGAATCCGTAGGGTGCGCCCCGTGGGGCTGGAGCCGTCGTTCGCGATCAACGGCGATCGACGGGTCGCATGGTCGGAGCTCGGCGATCCCGACGGCGCGCCGGTGCTCTGGTGCCACGGCGGCCTCAGCAGCCGCGTCGACGCCGCGCTCGCGCCGGCGGACGCGCTTCGAGGGGTCCGGCTCATCACCGTCGATCGCCCCGGGATCGGTGAGTCGGACCGATGGCGGGGCCACACGGTCGCCGATTGGGTGGACGACGCCCGCGCGGTGCTCGATGCCGCCGGCGTCGAGCACGCCGGTGTGGTCGGCTGGTCGGCCGGCGGACCGTACGCGCTCGCGGTCGCGGCTCGCGCGCCGGACCGGGTGACACGCATCGCGACGATGGGAGGCATGGGGCCGGCGCGCACCCATGCCGAGCGCAAGCAGCTCGGCCTCGCGGTCGACCGCCTCCTCCTCCCCCTCTCCCGCCGCACACCGTGGCTCGCTCGCGGGATCCTGCGGGTGGCGAGCGGTCACGACCGGGAGCGGGCCAAGCGCACGACGCTGAAGATGCTCTCGGACTCGGACCGCCGGGTCCTCGGCCCGCTCTCCGCCGAGCTGGTGACCGGCGGGACGCACGCCGCGTCCGCCCACGGCACCGCGGGCACCATCGACGACTACCGGGCGGTCGGATCGGACTGGGGGTTCGACCTCGGGTCGGTGCGCGCGCCGGTCGCGCTGTTCACCGGCGACGACGACACCGCCGTCCCCCCGGCGATCGTCGAGCAGGTCGCGACGTTGCTGCCGTCCGTGTCGGTGCACCACCTGCCCGACACCGGGCACTACGTGATGGTCGAGCACACGCCCGCCGTCATCGCCACGCTGCTGCCTGACCGCTAGCACCACCGCGCGAGACTGGCCTTCGACCACGGACCGAGGAGCACACGGTGGCCAACCCGATCCTGAGCGAGAAGGGCTTCAAGCGCGGCCTCGACGAGTCGCAGGCCGGCTGGGCCGCGCCGGACGCCACGATGGCGGCCCAGGGGATGGCGCCGCCGCCGGCCGCCCGCACCGGCGAGCGCACGATGTCGGCGAACGGCACGTTCGCCCGCACCGCCGTGCTGTTCGTGATCCTCCTCGCGGGTGGCGCGGTCGGCTGGTCCCAGACCACGGTGAGCTCGGTCGGGAACATCGAGATGCCCACGTGGTCCTGGATCGCGCTGTTCGCGGGCTTCGCCGTCGCCATGGTCTGCGCGTTCGTGCCGAAGGTGTCGCCGTTCCTCGCCCCCGTCTACGCGGTCCTGGAGGGCCTCTTCCTCGGCGCGATCTCGAAGGCGTTCGAGCTCCAGTGGGACGGCATCGTCTTCCAGGCGATCCTCGTCACCCTGGGCGTCTTCTTCACGACGCTGGTCCTCTACGTGGCCGGCGTGGTGAAGGTCACCCGCAAGTTCCAGGCCGTGGTGATCTGCGCCACCCTCGGCATCCTCCTCATGTACGTCACCGGCGCGGTGATGAGCATCTTCGGCGTCGACGTCATGTTCTGGAACGAGCCGAACGCCCTCGGGATCATCGTCAGCATCGCCATCGCCATCGTCGCCTCGCTCAACCTGTTCCTCGACTACGAGTTCATCCGGCAGGCCTCGATCGCCGGCGCGCCGAAGTACATGGAGTGGTACGGCGCGTTCGGCATCACGGTCACGCTCGTGTGGCTGTACCTCGAGGTGCTGCGCCTCCTCGCCCTCATCCGCCAGTAGCGCGCGGCGTCTCCATGGCCTCGGTCGACGACGTCCGCCGCCTCGCGCTCTCGCTCCCCGAGACGGTCGAGAAGCCCTCGTACGGCTCCCCCGGCTTCCGCGTGAAGGACAAGCTGTTCGCGCGCATCCGGGACGACGGCGAGTCGCTGCTCGTCTACGTCGGTGACCTCGGCGAGAAGGAGGCCCTGCTCCGCTCGGACGACGACGCGCTGTTCACCGAACCGCACTACGACGGCCACCCGACGGTGCTCGTACGGATCTCCGAGATCGACGTCCAGGACCTCGAGGACTACCTCATCGACTCGTGGCGCCTGCGGGCCCCCAAGCGGGTGCTCGCGGCGTACGACGCCGCCCACTCCGACCCCGGGACCTGAGCCCGTCCACGTCGGCCGGCCGCCTGGGTCTGACCACTTGGGCTGTCCGCTTGGGGCGGGTTCGGCCGTTTCGGGCCGGGTGGCCGCGGGGATCGCGTTCGCGTGGGAGAATGAACCTCTTGGATGTCTGAGAGGCCAGAAACCGAAGAGGTAGGTGACGCCGTGGCCAGGAAGGGACGAGCCCGCCGGTTCCGCGAGGCACGGGAGCTGAAGCAGGGGTTCGACGACGGCCTGTTCTCCGAGGGTGAGAAGACCCTCGCCGACGCCGACGACACCGACGACGAGCCCACCTGGCGCGACGACGACGTCGACGACCGCGCCGGCTGGG
>CAZKTS010000271.1:0-4245 GCA_964555735.1 uncultured Bifidobacteriaceae bacterium | reverse complement strand
GTACGCGGCGCCCGCCATGATCGTGACGGTGACGATCAGCACGATCACGAGCGCGCCGGTGGTGCCGCCCGCGAGGAACGCGCGGGAGAGGTTGAAGACCCAGACGATGATCGCCGCCGCCGAGAGGAACGGCAGCGCGAGCGGGAGGATGCCGCGCGTGACCGCAGCCTCCTTCACCGGGTCGGGGCCGGCGTCGAGCTCGAGCGGCTGATCGAAGCGCTCCTCGGCGACGGCATCCTCGGCCCGCGCCTCGGCCGCCTCCGCGGCCAGGTCGTCGGCCGCGGGCCCGGGGGAAGTCGGGTCGTCGGTCGTCATGCCCTCACGTCCTGTGTCCGGTCCAGTGTCATGCCTGGGGGGTGCTGGTCGTCATCCTCGCGACTTCGAGCTCGCGCTCGAGGTCACGATGGAGCTGACGCGGATGACTCCGGCGGTCCTCCTCAGCGGCCCACCGGAAGAAGATTACGGCGATCAGCGCCCACAGCAGCATCCCGGCGGCGATCTTCATGATCAGCCCGGCGAGCTGCTGGTCCTCGAGCGACGAGAGGCCCCACAGGTGCGGCAGGCCCTCGTAGTACGAGTAGAGCGGCTTGGCCCCGAACGTGAGGAACGACGCCGGGACCGTCGGCACCACCGACTGCAGGAAGAGGTAGACGGCGCGAGTCGGCGCCGCGAGTCGCGGGATCTCGGGCAGCGGGCTCAGCACCGGCATCCAGATCACGAGCGACGCCACGAAGATCATCGCGTGCATCGCGAAGTGCATGACCGGCGACTCGAGCGACGCGTTCACCATCAACGGCCAGTGCGTGAGCACGATGACGAGGTTGAAGATGATGAGCGCGGGCAGGAACCGACAGATCCGCCGCGCCACCCGGTACACGAGGCTGGGAGGGTGCAGGATCCAGCGCAGCAGCCAACCGGGTGTGCCCAGGAGGAGCAACGGCGTCGCGACCATCGAGATCAGCAGGTGCTGGATCATGTGGACGCTGTACATCGACTGCTCGGCGGTGTCGTGGATCGGCCAGTCGGCCGCCACCCACACCGCGAGGACACCGAGCGAGAACGCGACGACCTGGAGGCGGGTCACGACGGGGCGTCCCGGCTCCACGAACCGCGGCCCGAGCCGCACGATCGCGATCCAGTAGCCCGCGGCGAGGCCGGCGACGAGCACCCAGACGTCGGGATGCGCCGAGAATGGCGGGATGTGCGCGGCGATGAGCGCCATCGCGACCCCTCAGCCGAAGACGTTCAGGGTGGAGAGGACGACCAGGTACAGGATGACCGCCGACACCAGCCCGAGGATGAAGAACCGCCGGAAGATCGGGCGGTCCGTCTGGAGGTGCATGTAGTACGCCGCGACCGTGGCGAACTTCGCGACCGCCATCAGCATGAGGAGGACGACGATCAACCCGTCCGGGATGTCGCCCTCCATGTACGAGACGCCGATCTCGAGCGCGGTGACCACGCAGAGGATCACCGCGATCATCACGTACTTGAACGGCGACGGGTGCGGCCGGATCTCGCCCGGCAGCAGGCCCGGTGCCGGCTGGAGCGCGCCGCCGAGCTCGCCGTGCGCGACCTCCGAGATCTCCTCTTCGACCTTCGCGATCGTTCCCTCGGGGCTCATGGCACTCCTACCGCGGCTGGGGGACGAGGTAGATGACGGTGAAGATCACGATCCACACGACGTCGACGAAGTGCCAGTAGAGGCCGGCGACCTCCACCTTCTCGGCGTGCTGCTGCTTGAGCCGGCCCTGGGAGGAGAGCCCCCAGAGCGAGAGCAGCCAGATGATGCCCACCGCGACGTGCATGCCGTGGAAGCCGGTGAGCACGTAGAAGGACGACCCGAAGAGGTTGGTCGAGAGGTCGAGCCCCTTGCGGCTGAACTCGGTGAACTCGAAGACCTGGCCGCCGATGAACGTCGCGCCGAGCATCGCGGTCGCGAACAGCCAGATCCGCACGCGGCGGTGGTCGCCGCGCTGGATCGCGGCGAGCGCGAGCACCATCGTCAGCGAGCTCATCAGCAGGATGAACGACGTCGCCGACGTGAACGGGATGTCGAACATCTCCTTCGGCCCGGGGCCGCTTTGTGGCTTCCCGCGGTAGAGGAGGTACGCAGCGATGAAGGCGCCGAAGAAGAGGCAGTCCGATGCGAGGAACAGCCACATCATCAGCTTCATGTTCGTGACGCCGGTCGCGGTGGGCGCCTGCGGCACGTGACCGTGCGACGGTGCCTGCTGAGCCGGGGGCCCGCCGACCTCGGTGGTCTGCTCGATCGTCGCCATGGTCAGTGCACTCCCGCCGGTGTCGGCGCGTGCGCGGCGTCCGCATCCTCGTGCGGTTCGTCCGGCGGCTCGATCGCCCAGGCGTACATGCCGAAGAGCAGGATCACAAGACCGACGGCCAGCCAGACGAAGCTGTGGTACACCGCGGCGTAGCCGAGGGGCAGCAGCCCCGCCGCCATGACCAGCGGATAGAAGGACGGCGACGGCAGGTGGATGCCGTGACCCTCCTTCTTGGGCGCCTCGGCCGCGGCGGCCGCGCCTCCGCTCGGGAGGGGCAGCAGACGGCCTTCGGCGTCCTCGGTGTACTTGCGGTGCCAGAAGTCGTCGCGCGACTCGACCTCGGGGATCTCGGCGAAGTTGTACTCGGGCGGCGGTGACGAGATCGACCACTCGAGCGTGCGGGCATCCCAGGGGTCGTCGCCTGCGACCTCACCACGCTTGAGGAACACCGAGACGATGAGGTTGGTCAGGAACACGAGCGTCGCCAACGCGATGATGAACGCGCCGATGGTGATCGCGAAGTTCCAGCCGTCCCAGCCCAGGCCCTCGTCGTAGCGGTAGGTGCGGCGCGGCATGCCGTAGAGACCGAGGAAGTGCATCGGGAAGAACGTGAGGTTGAACCCGATGAGCATCAACCAGAAGTTGAGCTTGCCGAGGCGCTCGTTGAGCATCCGGCCCGAGATCTTCGGCATCCAGTAGTAGATGCCGGCGAACACGCCGAACATCAGGCCACCGAACAGCACGTAGTGGAAGTGCGCGACCACGAAGTACGTGTCGGTCTGTTGGGTGTCGGCCGGCACCACGGAGTGGAGCACGCCGGAGAGGCCGCCGATGGTGAACATCGCGATGAAGCCCAACGAGAAGAGCATCGAGGTGGTGAGCCGTACCGAGCCCTTCCACACCGTGCCCAGCCAGTTGAAGATCTTCACGCCGGTGGGGATGGCGATGAGCATGGTCGAGAGGCCGAAGGCCGAGATCGCCACGGGCCCGAGGCCCGTCGCGAACATGTGGTGCGCCCACACACCCCAGCCGAGGAAGCCGATCGCGATGCTCGAGAACACGACGACCGCGTAGCCGAACAGGGGCTTGCGTGAGAACACGGGCAGCGTCTCGGACACGATGCCCATGCCGGGCAGGATCAGGATGTACACCTCGGGGTGGCCGAAGAGCCAGAACAGGTGCTGGTAGAGCAGTGGATCACCGCCCGCGGCGGGCTGGAAGAACAGCGTGCCGTAGTTGCGGTCGAAGAACACCATGATCAGCGCCACGGTGATGATCGGCATCGCGAACAGCGTGAGGAACGCGATCACCAGGATCGTCCACACGAACACCGGCATGCGCATGAGGGTCATGCCCGGCGCGCGCAGGTTGAGGATGGTGACGATGAAGTTGATCGCGGACGTCGTGGAGCCGATGCCCAGCATGATCAGGCCGATGGTCCAGAAGTCCGGGCCGTGGCCGGGCAGGAACCCCGCGCTGATCGGTGTGCTGGTGAGGGGCGTGTAGCCGAACCAGCCCCCGTTGGGGACGCCGTTGATGCCGGGGATGAAGCTCGAGTACAGGAAGATGCCACCCGCGAGCACGACCCAGTAGCCGAACGCGTTCAGGCGCGGGAACGCGACGTCGCGCGCGCCGATCATCAGCGGCACGAAGTAGTTGCCGAACGCCACCGCCATCGGCATGCCCACGAGGAAGACCATCGTGGTGCCGTGCATCGTGAACAGCTCGTTGTACTGGTCGGCGGTCAGCACGGTGCCGTTGGGTCCCGTGAGCTGGAGCCGGATCAGCAGGGCCTCGATGCCCGCGACCAAGAAGAACACGATCGAGGTCGCGCCGTACATGATGCCGATCTTCTTGTGATCGACGGTCGTGAACCAGCTCGAGAACCCCGTAGTCGCGCGCGGTCGCCGCAGGACCAGCGGCCGCCGAGCCGGCACCGTGAGCGCGTCGGACACCGTGGTCA